>NZ_JBQWIF010000001.1:0-415822 GCF_052958135.1 Pseudomonas sp. SZ40
TTGAGCACCACGCAGTTGCCGGCCGCCAGGGCCGGAGCCAGTTTCCAGGCGGCCATCAGCAGCGGGAAGTTCCAGGGGATGATCTGCCCGACCACGCCCAGCGGTTCGTGGAAGTGATAGGAGGCGGTGTGTTCGTTGATCTCCGCCGCGCTGCCTTCCTGCGCGCGGATGCAGCCGGCGAAGTAGCGGAAGTGATCGGCGGCCAGTGGCACGTCGGCGTTGAGGGTCTCGCGCACGGCCTTGCCGTTGTCCCAGGTTTCCGCGACGGCGAGCAGTTCGAGGTTGGCTTCGATGCGGTCGGCGATCTTCAGCAGGATCAACGCACGGTCCTGCACCGAGGTCTTGCCCCAGGCATCGGCGGCGGCATGGGCGGCGTCGAGGGCCTTGTCGATGTCCTTGGCGTCGGAACGGGGGAATTCACCGATCACCGAGGCATCCACCGGGCTGGTGTTGGTGAAGTACTGGCCACCGACCGGGGCGACGAATTCACCGCCGATGTAGTTGCCGTAGCGCGGCTTGAGGGTGACGACAGCGCCTGCGGTACCGGGTTTGGCGTAGATCATGACAGTTCTCCCAAGGACGGTTTCTTGTAGTTGTAAAGGGGTCGATGGTTCGACCGGAGCTCGCTTGAACTATGAGACGAATTCATGTGGCTGACTTGACGCTAGGCGGGGCTGGCTGTTCTGCAAGGTCAAATTTTCACCACAGCCTTGGCTCTGTCGTGGTGAGTCAAATGGTGCGCCCTGTTTCGGTGCGGGTGTTTCCGAATGACTCGTTTTGGGGCTTTTTAGCCGGGTGCGATTCGACCTTCTGTCCGCAGAGCCTCGGTGCAGAGCCTGTACGGTCGATCCGACGAGGGGCGGCGTGCTTCTTGCTTCCAGACATGAATTGTCACGAAGGAGGCGCCATGAGCTCCGTTCTCGCCCAGTCCGGTTTGGCTGCTGGTTTGTCCCTGTTATCCGGTGGGCAAACCAATAGCGGCGTCCTGGCGGCCGCTGCCAGCGGTCTGTGTGGCTTCATCGAAAAACACGGTGGTGACGCGGATCGCATCCTCGGCGTTTCCGGTATCGACCCGGAGTCCCTGCGCCACCCGACGCTGAGCCTGGCCCTGCCCAATTACTGCCAGGTGCTGGAGGAGGCCTCGCGGCAATCCGGCTGCGACAACTTCGGTCTCTACTATGGGCAGCAGTTCAAGCCTCAGGCGCTGGGGCTGCTCGGTTATATCGGGTTGTGCTCGGCGACCGTCGAGCAGGCGTTGATCAACTTTTCCCGTGCCTTCCCCCTGCATCAGCGCAATAGCCTGATTCGCCTGGTGGATGAAGGCGAGTGCTACCGCTTCGACTATCAGGTACGCCACGGCGCCATTCTTTGTCGCCGTCAGGATGCCGAGCTGACCCTGGGCATGGTGCTCAATCTGGTGCGTCACGTGCTCGGCCATCAGTGGGCGCCGCGGGCCGTGCATTTCGAGCACCCGCGCCCCGAACACTGGCATGAGCACTGCAAAGTCTTCGATGCGCCGGTGTATTTCGAGCAGCCGTTCAACTCGCTGGTCATTCCCAAGCGCGGCCTGGATCGCGCCATGCCGCAGAGCGACCCGGTGTTGCTGCTGGTCATGCAGGACTCGCTCAGCCAACTCAGCAACCTGAGCGGGCGAGGCGAGCGGGATATCGCCGACGACGTCCGTGAGCAGATTCGCCAGCAATTGTTGATTGGTGAGCCGGTGCTGGAACTGGCTGCCGAGCGGCTGGGCATGAGCAGTTGGTCACTGCAGCGACGCCTGCGCGACCAGGGCCTGACCTTCTCCGCGATGGTGGACAAGCTGCGCCGCGAACTGGCCACCCATTACCTGCGTCAGCACCAACTGCCCATCTCCAACCTGTCGCCACTGCTCGGTTACTCGGAAGTCAGTGCCTTCTCACGCGCCTTCCGCCGCTGGTTCGGTGTCAGCCCACGGCAGTGGCGACACGACAGTGACGGCGTCGGCGGGCGCGCTCACTGAGTGAGCGGCTCAGTACGTCGCAACAATGCTTGTGGGATTAAGCGTGGATGAAGCTCCTCCCACAGGGACTGTGGTCTGTCTGGTCTGTTCCCGTTCTCGTTGACTCTGCCCCTAGGGGCAACCCTCACGATGCCTTATCTGTTTCGGGTTCCACTCCTAGTGGATAAGGCTACCTATGCAAACGCTATCGCTCGTCACCGGTGCTAATGGGCATCTTGGCAACACCTTGGTCAAAGAGTTGCTCGCCAGAGGGCAGCAGGTGCGCGCAGGCGTTCGTGACCCGCAACAGCCCACAGAATTGAACACGCTCGGCTGTCATGTGGTTCGTGCCGAACTGCTAGATCCGGACTCTTTGCGCCATGCCTTGCAAGGCGTAGACGTGTTGTACCAAGTGGCAGCTGTGTTCAAACACTGGGCGAAAAATCCGTACGCCGAGATCGTTGAGGTCAATGTGCAGGGCACACGAAACGTGTTGCGTGCTGCTGCCGAGGCGGGCGTCAAGCGCGTGGTGTATGTAAGTTCAGTGGCCGCCGTGGGGCACAGCGGCAAGCAGTTGGATGAAACTATCTGGAACACCGAGGAGCAGAATCCGTACTACCTGTCGAAGATTCTGTCTGAGCGCGCTGCATGGGAAACCGCAAAAGCTATGAATCTATCGATGGTTGCCATATTGCCGTCAGCGATCATCGGCCCGAATGCTACACGGCTGACCGACACCATGGGCTTTCTCGCTGCCGTTCTTGATCGCAGACTGGTAATTGATCCGAACTTTCATTTCAATTTTGTCGATGTACGTGACGTAGCCGATGGCCTGATTCGAGCTGCACAGAGTGGCCTCTCTGGCCAACGCTACATTCTGGCGAACTCGCAATCATCGTCACTGGCAGACGTGATTTTAGCGCTTAACGCCTGCTGCCCCGGTTATCGGCTGCCACCGCGTGCACCCAAGGCGTTACTCCTGCTGATCGCCTGGCTGCAAGAGCTGCGTGCCACCATCATCGGCAAACCAGCCGAATTGCTGCGAAGTCAGGTACGGATGTTTTATGGCGTGCAGCAGCGCTACAGCATTGAAAAAGCGGTCACCGAATTGGGTTACCAACCTCGCCCTGCGCAGGAAGCCCTGATACAAGCATTTACGCACCTACTGGCGTACAGACACCCGAATCCGGGCCAAATTGCTCGTTGAGTTGCTGCTGTAATTGGGTGAGATTAGCTTGGCGACTTAACAGAGATTGGATTTCTACGTTTAGCTCCACGCGCTTGGCTTCGATACCCTGATTGGCAAGGGCCAGGGGAAACGGCGCCTGGTGCTGCTTGGCGGCTAGCAGCTCACTCATTTCTGCCAATTTGAAACCCACCGTCTGGGCCTGACGGATCATCTGAACAAGTTTTAGATGATGTGCGGTGTAAGACCGATAGCTGCCCATCCGCTGAGGCGTTATCAGCCCCATCCGCTCATACAAACGAATGGCCTTCGGTGTGCAGTGCGCTCGTTTGGCAAGTTCACCAATATACATAAATCACATCCTGATCGTTTGGTCTGCAGGTCACAGCGAGAAATGGCCAAAACGCAAAATGACCGCTTTTTGGCCGAAAGCTGCCGGTCGCGAACGGCTGCAATCGCATTGATGTGTATCCCGATAACCAAATAAAGCGTTTGATAAGATTGATGAGCTAGAGTGCCGAAAGCAAAGACCTCAAGGACGCGCGATGATATTGCAACACAGGCCTGTGAAGGCTGATGACATCAAGACGATTTGTAGCTTTCCCCTTAACGCTCAGGAACTGTTCTATATGTTCCCGAAAGCTCAATACCCTTTGACTGAAGCTCAGCTGTCTAACGCGATTGCTCAACGATTCGATTCGACGGTTGTCGAGAGCGAGAATGGTGTAGTCGGTTTTGCTAACTTTTATCAGGTTGAAGCGGGTGGGGTTTGCTGTATTGGCAATGTCGTCGTTGCCCGAGAGGCAAGAGGTAACGGCGTGGCTACCTTTATCGTAGAGACGATGACAGCTCTGGCGTTCGACCGTTATGACGCCACAGAGGTACAGATCTCGTGCTTCAATGAAAATACAGCAGGCTTGCTACTTTATCCGAAACTAGGTTTCTTGCCCTTTGCTGTCGAAGAGAGAGCCTCTCTGGATAGCCGTAGATCAGCACTCATCCATATGACCCGCAGCAGAGCGGATCGACCATAGCTCACCTTGAGCCGCCAGTTCCTCACCTGAACTCAGTACGCCGCCAAAATCCCCTGCGGGTTATAGCCGTGGATCACCGTGCCATTGACCTTGAGCACCGGCACGCCGCGGCCGCCAAGGGCGTCATAGGCGCGGCGGGCTTCGGATGATTTCTCGATATCCAGCTCGGTATAGGCGATGCCCCGTTCGCCGAGAAACTCCCGGGTCTTGGCGCAGTAGCCGCACCAGCTGGTGGCGTAGAGGATCACCTCGCCCTGGCCGGCGACCTGCTGGCTGTTGCCGAACAGCCGTGGCTCGATGCGATCCCAGTGTTGCCAGGTCGCCAGTACCGCAAGAATCAGCAAAATCCGTTTCATGCTGCAGCCCTCTGCTCAGGTCGATCAGTCTTTGCGGCGCTTCAACTGGTCGGTCAGTTGAGTCGGCAGGTTGCGAATGGTCAGGGTGTCCGAGGCCTCGTCGTACTCGATCTTCGAGCCCAGCAGGTGGGCCTCGAAGCTGATCGACAGGCCTTCGGCACGGCCGGTGAAGCGGCGGAACTGGCTCAGCGTGCGCTTGTCGGCAGGGATCTCCGGCGACAGGCCGTAGTCCTTGTTGCGGATATGATCGTAGAACGCTTTCGGCCGCTCTTCGTCGATCAGCCCGGAGAGTTCTTCCAGGGTCATCGGCTCGCCCATCTTGGCCTGGCTGGTGGCGTAGTCGACCAGGGTGTCGGTCTTCGCCCTGGCCTGTTCTTCGGGCAGGTCTTCGCTCTCGACGAAATCGCTGAAGGCCTTGAGCAGGGTGCGTGTCTCGCTGGGCGAGTCGACGCCTTCCTGGCAGCCGATGAAGTCGCGGAAGTACTCCGAGACCTTCTTGCCGTTCTTGCCTTTGATGAAGGAGATGTACTGCTTCGACTGCTTGTTGTTGCGCCACTCGCTGATGTTGATTCGCGCCGCCAGGTGCAGCTGGCCCAGATCCAGGTGCTTGGCCGGGGTCACGTCCAGAGCGTCGTTCACGGCGACACCTTCGCTATGGTGCAGCAGGGCGATGGCCAGGTAGTCGGTCATGCCTTGCTGATAATGGGCGAACAGTACGTGACCACCGGTGGACAGGTTGGACTCTTCCATCAGCTTCTGCAGATGCTCCACGGCCTGACGGCTGAATGCCGCGAATTCCTGGCCTTCATCGAGGTAGGTTTTCAACCAGCCACTGAAGGGGTAGGCGCCGGATTCCTCATGAAAGAAGCCCCAGGCTTTGCCCTGTTTGGCGTTATAGCTCTCGTTGAGGTCGGCGAGCATGTTCTCGATGGCCTGAGAAGCGCCCAGTTCGCTGTCGCGGGCGTGCAGCACGGCAGGGCTGCCGTCGGGCTTCTTGTCGATCAGGTGGACGATACAGTGACGGATCGGCATGGGAGGTCCTTGTGACAGCGAGTGGGTGACGAAGCGCAGCGAGGCGCTAGTGTACCCGAGCAGGCCGTCACAGGTGCAGCCTGCCACCCTTGTCGATGACGCCGTGGCGGCATAGAGTGCCGCCGAGATTCGACGACCAAGGAGGGTAGTGCAATGTCCGTTTTCAATCCCCATTCCCAGACGCCATCACCAGCTCTGCTCGAACGCCTCGATGCGCTGGTCGATCGTGGCCTGCTGCTGCAGGCCTACGCGCTGGCCAGCGAGCAGGGCGATCCCCGTTACTGGCAAGGCGCCGAGGCGATGACCAGCTTTGCCCGGCTGGCAGGGCACGTCGGTGCATCACGGCTGGCCGATGCGCTGAACTGGCTGGCTTATCGACGCTATCCGCAGTCCTCCCATGCGCGTCTGCGTTACGCCCGCATGCTGTTCGCCCGCCGAGGTCACTATCGTGCCTGGCGCTTGTTCCAGTCGTTCGGCGACTGGCTGCCGCCCGAGCAGGGGTTGCGTGCTGAATGGCTGTCGTTCAAGGGCTTCCTGTATGCCTCGTTGCGTGATTTTCAGGCAGCCGAAGCGCTGTTCGAGGAGGCTCGCGCACTGAGTGGTGATGACCCCTGGTTGCTGGTCGAGCGCAGCCATGCGCTGGAGCAGGAGGACCGCCGCGAAGAAGCACTGGCGCTGTGCGAACAGGTACTCGACTCACGCCCCGATTTTCGTTCCGCCCTGATGCAGGCAGCCTCCCTGCAGTTGCAGCTCGGGCACGCCGATGGGGCTCTGCAACTGATGCGCCGTGGCGCCCGTGACATGCAAAGCCCAGGCATCTGCGCGCACCTGGTCGATCACCTGATCGAGCGCGGGCTGCTGGACGAAGCCTCGTCCTGGCTCGATCACATACAAACGCTCGAGCCGATCACCGAGCGCCGGCGTACCGACTGGGCCGCCGCCCGCCGCTGTGACATTGCCTGCCTGCAGGGCGACTACGCGGCAGCCCGCGAGCTGGCAGGCAAGGCGGGCGGCGGGTTCTACCTGAACGTGCAGACCCGTCTCGCCGAGCCGACGGGGCGGCGTCAGGTACTGCCGGTACGTTTCGTCAGGCAGCATCACATGACCTGTGTGCCTGCCACCCTGACGGCGATTTCCGATTACTGGGGGCTGCCCGTCGAACACCTCGAGGTTGCCGAGGAAATCTGCTACGACGGCACCTCGCACCAGGCCGAGCGCGCCTGGGCGGAGCGCAATGGCTATCTGGCCGTGGAGTTCACCGCGGACTGGGCGACCACCCGTGCGCTGATCGACCGCGGTGTTCCCTTCACACTGACCTTGCAATACACCGGCAGCGGTCATCTGCAGGCGCTGGTGGGCTACGACGAACCACGTGGCACGCTGCTGGTGCGTGACCCCGCACAGCCACAGCATGGCGAGTACCTGGCCGAGGAACTGTTCGAGGCACAGCGCGCCTCCGGTCCGCGGGGCATGCTGTTGCTGCCGGCTGCCGAAGCGGGACGCCTGGAAGGCCTGGTGTTGCCGGATCGTGACCTGTGGGATTTGTACTATCGATTCACCAGTGCCCTGGAAGTCCATCGCCGTGACGAGGCATTGACTGCCTACCAGGCCTTGCAGGCGCGTGCTGCCGAGCACCGGCTGACCCGCCAGGCGCAACGCTCCCTGGGCTGGTACGACGGTCAGGAACGTGAAGTGCTGCAGGGTACCGAGGCACTTCTGAAGCAGTTTCCCGAGGACTCCAACCTGATTCTGGCCAAGGCCAATTCGCTGGCGCAGCTACAGCCCCGTTCCGTTCAGTTGGACTGGCTCGCCGGGCACTGCCAGGAGCGCTGGAACGAGCCGACGATCAGCGTGCGCTATGCCGAGCTGCTCAGCGAGGATGGCCGTACCCATGAACAGGTCAGCGGTATTCTCGAACGGGTGCTGCTGCAGACCTCCACCCAGGCCCGCGCCTGGAATGCCCTGGCCAGTTTGCGCTGGGGCGAGAACCTGCGCGAACAGGCCTGCGAGCTGTATCGAATCGCTGCCTGCCTGCACGCTTCCCACGAAGGCTACAGCGTGCAGTATTTCCGCGCGCTGCGGGCGCTGGGGCGTACGGCAGAAGGGCTGCAATTCCTCGAACGGCGTCAGGCCCAGCTTGGCCGGCTGGCTGCCGCACCCAGCCTGACCCTCAGCGAGATGCTCGACGAGTTGTTGCGCCCCTATGACGCCCAGGCCCTGCTGGAGCAGGCACTGGAGCAGCGCCCCGAGGACGGCGAACTGCTGTTGGGGCTGGCCGAATACCACGGGCGCAACGGTGACATCGATGCCTGTCAGGCGCTGCTGGCCCGCGCCGAGCCGCGGTGTCGTCGCGCCTGGTGGCTGCGTGCCGCGGTCAAGCAGGGTATGCGCCGTGCCGCCGATGTGCTGCAGACGCTCGAGTGGGCACGGGAAGCCGCGGCCCTCGAGCCATTGTCGGTAGCGGCGCAGCGCATGTGCGTGACCCTGCTGGAACAGAGCGAGGGCAGCGAAGCGGCCGACCAGTACGTCGAGGAACTGGCCGGCCAATACCCGCACCATCTGGGCATCGCCGAGCTGCAAGTGGAGCGCGCGCAGCGCCGCTCGCTGCCAGCGGCGGAACAGGCGCTGCGTCGCCTGTTGGAGAATCATCCCCAGTATTCCTGGGCTCTGCGCGAACTGGCCATCTGCCTGGCTCGGCAGGGGCGTCGTGACGAGGCGTTGCAGCTCTGCGAGCAGGCTGGTCAGGTCGACATGCAGAGCACCTTCTACCATTCCACCCGCGGCTTCGTCCTGTTGCAGGACGGTCGTCGGGAGGCCGCCCGGGAGGCCATGCGACTGGCCCTGCGCCTGTCGGTCGACAACGACTATGCCAGCAATGTCCTGCTCGACACCTGCGATGGCCAGCAGCAGGCCACCCAGACGCTCGCCGAGATCCACGCCGAACTGGTGCGCCAGGTGACCTTCGGAGACGGCTGGCTGGCGTATGAGCAACAGGCGCAGCGCTTGCTCGAGCCACAGGTATTGCTCGACCAGTTGCGCGAGGCGCTGGAGCAGCGTGAGGACCTCTGGCATCTCTGGGTGGTCGTGGCCCGCCAGCTGGCGCGCATGGATCAGCACGAGGCGGCTGCCGCCACCCTGCGCCAGGCGATCGAGCGTTTTCCGCTGCTGCCCAGGCTGTCGCTGGAACTGGCGCGGCTGCACAAGCACCTTGGCGAGCTCGATGCCTGTTACGAGACGCTGCAGGAGAGCTTGCGCATCAATCCGTTGTGGACGCCCAGCGTCAGTCTCTATGTCGACTGCCTGCTGGAGCAGGACGATCGACTGGACGAGGCCGAGCGCATGCTGCGCCAGGTGTTGTCGCGTGCGCCGGAGAACACCGAGCTGCGGGTCTATCTGGCCTACGTACTGGGCCGCCGCGATGCGTTCGCCGAAGCGGCGGATCAGGCCGAGCGGGTGCTGCGCGACGAGCCGGGCAACGAGTGGGCGTGGAATCAGCTGAGGCACTATGCGGGCACGCTGCAGTGCGAGCAGCGCCCCTTGCAGTTGGCGCGGGAACTGGTGGAGAGCCGGCCGGGGGACTCCGATGCCTGGATCGCCCTGGCCGATCAGGAAAGTGACCTGGCCGAGCGTGAGCGTGCCCTGCGCGAGGCATTGCGCTACAGCCCTCGGCATCGGGCAATCAACGGCCGCCTGCTGGATCTGCTGCTGGAGGCGGGGCGCCACGACGACATGCGCAGGGTGCTCGCCGCCCCGTACTGGGAAGGCAAACCGCCGATCGACATGGCGCTCTACGGGCCGCGCGCCTTGCGTGCCGAGGGGGATGGTCCTGGAGCCATCGCCGCCCTGCGTGACCTGCTGACGCAGCATCCGGACAGCTATCAGGGCTGGCGCCACCTGGCTGACTGGCATGACGAAGATGGCGACCACCCGGCCTACATCGGCGCCGCTCGCGAAATGGTCCGTCTGGAGCCTCAGGTCGCCATGGCCCATGGCTTCCTTGGCCATGCCCTGCTGCTGCATGGCGACAAGACTCAGGCATTGCCTGCGTTCGAGCGTGCCTGGGCACTGGATGCCCGCTACAGCTTCGCGGCCTTCAACGCGTTCGATCTGGTCGCTGAACTGCAGGGCACTGGCGCCGCGCTGCAACGGCTGGACGCATTGCTCGAAACCGGTGACCAGGTCGCCGCCTGGGGTCGGGTGCTGCCGTTGGCACGGGCGAGCGGTGAACGCGAACTGCAGCGTCGGGCATTGACCTTCCTGGCCAGCGAGGCGGCCGCGGAGTCGCGCTGGGACGATGACGTAACCGACTTCGCCGTCCGTGAGCCACTGCTGCGTGAAGTGCTGGATGCCGGGATCGCCGACGGCAGCCTGCATAGCGCAGCGGTGGAAACCTGGCTGAGCTGGCGTACCCATGACCTGCTGAGCAACCTCACGCTGTCGTACGCCTTCCGCAAGGCGCTGCGCAATGACCCGCGTCACGCGGCCAAGTGCGCGATGTTCCGCATACTGGGCAGGACGCCGCACGCCAATCGCATCCTGCTCGGCTCCGTCCTGAACAACTGTCGACAGGCCATTGCCGAGGAGGCCGACGTATGGGGCGCCGCCAGCTATGCCCTGGTCGAAAGCAAGCGCTATCGACTGCTGTTCGACACCCTCGGTGACTGGCAGCGGCCCGATGCACCGGCCTGGGCATTGGGCAACCTGGCGCTGGGCTATCGTGTGCGCGGCATGGATGACACTGCCGCGGCGATTTCAAGGCAGGCGCTGGAGCGTGATCCACGGGAAGCCGATGCCATGGTCTGGCTGGCTGTCGACGCGGCACTGGCCGGTGATCAAGAAGCCCTCGGTGGCTGGCTGGAGCGCCTGGAGGGCGCCTCGATGCGCAATTATTATCGCGCCTTGCTGAACCTGGCCGAGGCCTGTGCCGACGCCGTCACCCCGGACCAGGCTCGTGAGCGCCTGCAGCAAGGCGAGGATCTGGCGGGGCCGAAGCACCTGGCATTCTGGCGCCTGCGCCAGCGCGTTGGCGTACGCCTCGGGTTGCATGGCGAGTTGCTTTCCGCGCGCTGGCGCTGGCGTCTACGCCGCTGGTGGAAGGGCTGACCTCATGCCACGCAGGCCCGGCGCGCCTGGCGCCTGCGGTCGAGCAGCATCAGCACACCCAGCAGGCCGATGGCATACAGCGCGTCGATGCCGAGCATCAGCAGGATGCCGAGGCAGAGCAGGGCGCTGATGCCGGCCAGCCAGCGCCATACGCCCTTGAGCAGCACCCAGCCGGCGGCCATGCTGAGCAGGTAGATGACGACGAAGTTGCCGTTGGCATAGCGGATCAGTTGATCCAGCGACAGTGACAGGCACCAGATCACCGTGGTGCTCAGTGCACAGCTGAGCACCACCAGCAGCAGCGCCCTGGCCGGCACACCATTGGCATTACGGGCAGCCAGCAGGCGCGGCAGCTTGCCTTCGTCGGCTAGGCTCCAGATCAGCCGCGCGAAACCCTGGATATACACGTTCATGGACGCGAAACACGCCAGATAGCCGATGCTTGCGCTGAGCCAGCGCGCCTGGTCGCCCAGCAGCACATCGAGCATACGTGGCAGCGATGCGGCATCGGTGCGCACATCGCCGTAGGCATGAAAACTTAGCACCGCCACTGAACAGGCCCAGTACACTAGCCCGGCGAGCAGCACGCCAAGCAATAGCGCCAAGGGGAAATCGCGCTGCGGATTCTTGAATTCCTCGCCCAGGTGAGTGAAGGCCTCGATGCCAACGAAACACCAGAACATCACCCCCAGCGCCACCGGCAGCAATTGCCAGTTGCCGGCCAATGGCGGCAGCAATGGTTGCTCGGCGTGGGGCAGGTCGCCCTTGAACCAGATCAGCGCGATGGTGGCGACGATGGCCAGGGCAATGGCGATTTGCACGCTGCCAGAGGTGCGCGCTGGTCGTTGGCCGAGCAGCAGGATGATGCCCAGCGTAGCCAGCTGAATGGCCAGAACAGCGAGATCACTCAGCTCGAACAAGGCATGCCAGAACCCGCTGGCGATATTCAGCGCCGCCGGCAGGCCGACTGGAATCACCGCGAGAAACAGAAACGCGCTCATGCGCTCCATGCGCTCGCCGAATGCACGACCGATCAAGTGCGGCGCCCCGCCGGCATGCGGGTAGTAGCGGCCAAGCTGGGCGAAGGTGAATGCCATCGGCAGAATCAGCACGAGCAGCAGCAGCCAGGCCCACAGCGATATCTCGCCAGCGGCCGTGGCGGCCAGTGCTGGAATCACGAAGATCCCGGTGCCCAGCAGAGACGTGCACAACAGGCCAATCCCTTGCAGCAGCCCCAATTCCTTGTTCAATCGACTCATGTTGTATGCTCTCGCTCGTCGTGACATGGCGGCTGTCACCCGTTGCGGTGCGCTGATCCGCCAGGCTGTCATGGTAAGGCCGCCTCGCTTCGGCGGCTGCTGGCGAAGTGTCGGCGTAGACCGACGAAACGGCGGGAATGCCCGTCATCTTGTATGTGCAGACGGGTGCAGAGAGCCACGTGGACAAGTTCGATCAACGCATCATCGCCTTGCTGCGCGCAGACGCGCGCCTGACCGTCACCGAGGTCGCCCGGCAGGTCAACCTGTCACGCTCCGCGGTGAGCGAGCGCATCCGCCAGCTGGAAGCGTCCGGGGTCATTCAGGGCTATCACGCCCGCATCGCCGAACCCACCAGTATCGCGGTGCGGGCTTATCTGGAGCTGTTCTACACCGGCGGGCGCTGCGAACAGTACGTCGAGCGCATGCGTGTATTCCCGGAAATCCGTCGCTGCTCCGGCATCAGCGGGGAAACCGACATGCTGCTGTATATCGAGGCACCTTCCATGGAACGGTTGGCTGAAGTACGTGGCGAAATCGAGAACTTCCCCGGTGTCTTCAAGGTGAAGACCCATGTGCTGGTCAAGGACTGGCTGATGTGAGTTTGAGCCGTGGCGAACATGCAGTGCCATGAGCGGCAAGGGCTATTCAAGGGGGATACGTAGCACGCAGAGCTTGATCAGGCTCACCCCAGCCGGCGAGCCTGCGTGCCCGCCGCGCCTGCAATAAGCGAAGTAGGTAACAAGGTCATCCGCTCCTTGGCGCCCTTGCCGTCATGTACGGCGATCACCTACCGATCAAAATCCACATCCTTGCTACGCAGGCGAGCGGCCTCCACCATGCGCAAACCGGTACCTTGCATAACTGCGGCCAGTAACTGATACGGCTGGCCAAGCTGGGCGATCAGTGCCGTTGCCTCAGCATGCGTCAATACGCAGGGAATAGGTGTGGGGCGTTTGGCACGCACCACCTCACCAAGTTGGCCCAGCGGCACAAGCACGTTGGTGCATAGAAACACCAACGCATTGAGCACCAGGTTCTGGGTCGCGGCAGCCACCTTGCGATCTTACCGCCACGCCAGCCACGCAAGAAAATCGCTGACCTCCACAGCTCCCATCTCCATCGGATGGCGCAACCGATGAAAGCGGATGAAATAGCGAATCCAGTACCAGTAAGACTGCTCGGTGCGAATGCTGTAGTGATCACACGCATCACTGCGCTGACCTGCTCACGCAGGCGAGGCTTGGAGGGTGAACGATCCATGTCGACTCCAGTGTGGTGCTTCTGGTTTTATATGCAGTGGTGGCGGGAGGTGGAATACACAAGTCAAGCGAGTACGGCGTGTGGGGATGTATGGGCTTAAGATCCTGATAAATAAGTATTTTTTCTTATGCTTACGTTGGGTGGTGCGGCATTATGCGGAATTCTTTACTATTGCTTTAACGAAGAATTCCATCTAGTCACTGTCAAGCTCAAAACAAGATCCAAACCACCCAAACCTCAAGGAAGAAAATGAAATACATCATCCTCATAATGCTAGCTGTCGGCGGTTATTACGCATACACAAACTATGCAGTAGAAAACATCACCGTGGACAGCTATCAGGCTCTACTTAGAAAAGTAGAGGCGACAGAGGTAACCCAGCAAGAGGTAAAGGCTGGCTCAATCATGCTGGCTGAGTTTTTCTGCAATGACGCCGAGTTTCAAAAAAGCGGAGGCTCTAGCGTTAGTGCTTGCATGAGTAAACTCAATAACTATCGCGAAATTTGTGAGTCTCGAATCTTCAATAATGCACCTGCTACCTTTACCACCAAAGAGCAGGTAGTAGCCACTGCAAAAAGCTATGTAGCCTGCACTGGCAGCACCAGTTAGCATAACAATTGGTTTAAGTCGTTCGCTTCGCTCACTGGGACGGGCTAAAGCCCGCCTCTTAACCAAACGTTAGGTGCCTCTATGGAACTTGATCTGTCGATTCCAGGCGCTCGCGAAGAGCGGGCTAAGCTGAAATCATTCCACAGTCACCTGAATCACCCTGAAGTTGTCCCTGAACAGGTCTACCGTCGAAACTCCAGCGGTTACCCTTTAGTTAGCTATTTGAACAACATTTGCGGCCTGTACCTGAGCAAAAACTACGAGGTCATTCCAGTTTTTATCAGTAGAGCTCATCAGCACATGCAAGAGCATCCAGCGTCGGCCAATTCGAAAGCCTATTATGAACTGGCATCTATCTATATTCGGCAAATGGCTTATGTTCTTAGTGCTTACACAAATATCACTAAAGAATGCCTTAGACTCATCCCCGCCGAAATTCTTGATGCGGGCCCACAGGCCCTTGTACTTGAGTAAGGCACCTAACTAGTGGTTGAAACCGTTCGCTTCGCTCACTGGGACGGGCTAAAGCCCGCCCCTTAACCAAACGTTAGCCATACTTTATGACAGCTCGCAGATTTTCGTTTAGCAATAAAAAACTTCGTGGCATACCACGTCGTTTACGTGCACTCGCGCGCTGGAAAAAATCGTTCTCAGGATATTTTCCAAGCCAGCTAACACCAGAGGAAAAATACTGGAACTATAAGATCCCTGTGTATCGAAATCTTGTTGAGGGCAAGCAAACCACCAAGAGCATACAAGCATTTTGTGCACAGCAACTTATAGATGCCGCACACCATATATACAAAGCCAAACCCCAAGACGCTGAGTACTCTAGAGTCACATGCGTTATTTCATTTCCCTGCATGTTCTCAAGTGAGTTGTGCGTTTATACAAGTGAAGAATATTTCAAAGAGCACACAGTCGAACAAACTGGACGCTTCGGGAAAATTGAAAGAATCCAAGGGAAAAGTCTTGCTCAAGAATTTGGGCTAGAACTACCGGAGGATTTTAATGAGCTTGGAGTTTTGCGTATTGACAAAGATGATGATGGAAATCCATATATTTCTGAGCATTGGTATTTTGGCGAAGTCCATCAGTACGGCTAACAAGTGGTTCAAATCGTTCGCCTCGCTCACTGGGATTTTTCAAATACCATTGGGAGCGTGAGCATCCTGGTGAGCGCTGGCCGTGTGCCTGACACCTAACTAGCGGTTCAAATTGCTCGCTCCGCTCACTGGGACTGCGTTCCGCCGCCCCTTAACCAAACGTTAGAGAACATCATGTCAGTTAGTGTCTATGGTTTTATTGCAGGGATCACGACATCATCTCAAGATGCTCATAATATTGTGCAGCTTCAAGCTCTGCCAGAGACCGGCGCTTATCTAATCAAAAGACTTTTCTCCCATATTCCTCAGAGCCAACCTCACTCTTACTACGGTAGCCATATAAATTTTTCCGCAGGGTATAAAGAATTTTACTGCCTAGAAAATGATTGGCTCGAAGAGTTTGAAGCACTGCTATCAAATTTATACTGGAGCGAAGCAGAGTTAATAGTTACTTGGTCGAGAGAGCGCTACACGTGGCGCTCCAACTACTCCGCTGAGGCACCAGAAAGCGGGCCAAATAAAATTACGGAACGCTCAAGGTATGGAAGCGCTTGGGAGCTAAAGCAAGTCCCATGGAACTCCTAAAATGCTCTCTAACAAGTGGTTCAAATCGTTCGCTTCGCTCTCTGGGACGGGCTAAAACCCGCCCCTTAACCAAACGTTAGGACTTCCATACTTCTGAAGTGCCAGTTGGCCCACGAACATCT
This sequence comes from Pseudomonas sp. SZ40, assembly GCF_052958135.1. NCBI lineage: Bacteria > Pseudomonadati > Pseudomonadota > Gammaproteobacteria > Pseudomonadales > Pseudomonadaceae > Pseudomonas > Pseudomonas sp. SZ40. The sequence continues at coordinate 15,631 of NZ_JBQWIF010000001.1, forward strand.
GAATACGGAGCACGAATGAGCTTTGCAACATTCCTAGAGATCCAATATATCGAAAACGAGATCGACGTCGATTCGATACAAGTTGAATTGAAGAAGGTTCTTGCCGAAGACGGCATGAACTTCGATGTACTCCAAGACCTGAGGGACGCGTTCTCTGGTCAGGAAGTCATGTTCAACGTCTCAGCAAGCTATCTCTCTTACCTAGTCGAGCGTGTCGCTAGTTTTCAACCCTCCGTCTCATTTCACGCGCGCGGTCGTGGTGAAGAGTTACGTGATGTATGGGTTCGAGAATTCGAGGATGGCGAGATAACCTTTTCTCAAGGCAGCTTTCTTTAGAGCCTCCCGTGGTGCTACGCGGAGCGGCGCCGAAGCCTATCCATTCCTTCAAGCGGACCCGCCTGCGGTGGTCCGCTTAACTCAAACGTTAGAAACGGTTATTCGTTTTGGTGGTTTTATATGCACGGAAGCCTTAAATCAGTTCATCAGCCAAACCTTTGCGCAGCTACAAGCATTAGGCATCAGCGCACCAGTCAGCTGAATGTCCGCAGCGTTCTGCAGTGGCCTTACCGGCCCATCGCCGGAGCAAGCCTCGTTGACGCCTCACCTTTCTTTATCTGCCAGCGCCCGCACGTTCGTTGCCCACCCTTTCGGTTCGGCTTGAGGTACATTTGGCGTCGCCTGCACATTCAATGCTCGATTTACCACCGCGTCTAACTAGTGGTTTAAGTCGCTCGCTGGTACGGGCTAAAGCCCGCCCCTTAACCAAACGTTAGGCCTCACAATGGATCCGCGAGCCTTAGTTGTTTACTTAGAGTCACCCTACAGCGAACAACGCTGCAATCAGCCCCCTGCACACGAAATTGTTCTTGCGGGTTTACAAGCTCCATCAGAATATTGGGTTGGTCTTGCTGTTAGCTGGCTAGAGCAAGGAGCGCCAGCCAACAACGAGATCACCCAGGAATTAAACTCAATTGTAGAAAACAAACATTTTTCACAGAGAGTTCGCCATCATTCATCTGCTCTTGTTAAAAAGTGGTACCAAGCTAATGGCACAGCCTAACAACTGGTTCAAACCGTTCGCTGCGCTCACTGGGACGGGCTAAAGCCCGACCCTTAACCAAACGTTAGGTCTCACATGAAGAATCCTGAGTGGACGTCCAGAGGCAAGACAATAGCTGGCTTGATTAATGAACTACTCTCGTTTGAAGATCAAGAAATGGAGGTAAGGATATCGCTGGATGGTGGCGACACTTCACAGCCAATTTCCTTAGTGGACAAGTCCAATGGAAAATATGCCTTACTCCAGAACTGCCAAGATACTCCAACCCCGATCAGGCATCGTGATGAAAGCTAACAAGGCGCTGAAATCTCTCACTTCGTTCGCTGGGACGGTGTGCCGCCGCCTCTTAGCTTAATCGTTAGGCACCATGGAGATACATTTGCATGGACATTACGCAAAACCAATTGTTGGCTTTCGCAGTTTACGAAATCCGGCAATTGCTCGCCCATCATTTAGGTAGCGACGACACTCCTGATCCGGCGGTAAAAGCTGCAGCCCATCTGGCATATGCTCTCCATAATCAAGCTGACGCTATCCTGCAAGGACGCACATTTGATCCTCAGCAAGCAATAGAATCTCTGAATGCAGTAGATCGAATGCTGGCAACAAATTTTCAAGCTAGGTTCTTACAATCAGTTAGCCATGATGCCTAACTAGTGGTTCAAATCGTTCGCTACGCTCACTGGGATGGCCTAAGGCCCGCCCCTTAACCAAACGTTAGCGGTAGTCCAGTATGAAATATCGAGATGGCGTAACTGTTGAGCTAGAGGACAGGGTGATTGTTTACTCTTTTGGTATACCTATGGAGGCATCCGTAGTATTCATAAGCTCACCGATGCGATCAATTAATGGCTATGAATGGTTGGCTTCTAATTTTTCCTCGGAATGCATTGCGATCCGCTGGGAAAACCAAGCTAAAGCACAGGAGCTTTATTGGCCTTCAGCGGAGATAGGTGAAATGGCCGATTTTTTGATAACAGATTCAGATGATGAAGAGGTTATTTTTGTATCGAGAGCAATAAATTAACGCGGTAAGACGGAACAGCACCTGTAGGATGGATCGGTGCGCGTAGCCTAGCGCAGCGTAATCCGTCATTTACCGCTAACTGGCTATATCCACCGCTAGACTGAGCGCCTCGCCTCGCACGGGGCGTTCTGTTATTGGAGCACGGTGAGGCCACTTTCATTCGGCGGATTACGCCTTAATACGCTCTACGCCTTGGTGCGTAAGTACATTTTAGCGCTGCATCAACGACGCATAGGCTTCCATCAGTAAATCCCAATCCTCGTCGGGCATGGCGCCACGGTGGCGTTGTAGCTGGCGCATGTCGTGGCGTGAGGCATCGGTTTTGCGCCAGCGGCGGCGGCTTTTTTCCAGGTCGAGTAGGGCGATCTCTGCGCTGGGTGAGTTGTCTTCAAGATCGTTGACCTTGACGAAGATGTGCTTGGCATAACAGCAACTGTGTTGCCAGCGGTTCTGGTGCAGGCGTGCCAAGGTGTTGGCCAGGGCCGTCAATATGCAGCGGGATTGCTCGGGAGCGCGTGCTTCGGCGTACCACTGATCGAGGCTGATAAAGCCCGGAAGGGCCTGGGTGATGAGCAGCGCCTGCCACTGGCCGGCTTGTTTTCTGGCCGATCCATAAACGAGTTTTGGCACATGGATGCCCAATTGCGCGAATGCCTGGTATGCCTGTAGCTCGCGCATGATGGTCGGGCGGCCCAGCGGATGGCGCAGGCTGCGATACAGATGGCCGGTCTGGCGCTTGCTGTACAGCGCCGGGTAAGACGGGTTGCGTGGTTGCAGAAATTGCACACCGCTTTCTCCCTCGCGGCGCTGGTTGAGGGGCTCCACCCAGGCGCCGCTGCATTGCCACCAGCGCTCGAAGGTCGAGCTGGCCTGCACTGCCGATTGATAGCCGATGACCGTCGCCATTACAGCACCTCACGCTTGCGCAGCACGTAGGTGCGCCACATGGCGTAACCGGGCAGGAAGTCGCGGTGGCCGAGGATCTGGAAACCGGCTTTGAGAAACTCGAATTCGATTTCGTCGCGGCGCACCACGAAGCGATTCTCGCCAACGCCGCGGCGCTGTTCCAGGCGGCGCCGACGCCAGGCCTTGTAGTTGCCGTCGACCCACAACGACACGATCACGGTATCCCGGGTGACGCGATGAAATTCGCCCAGCGCCGCCAGTCGATGTTCCGCTGACTGGAGGTGGTGCAGCAAACGAATGCAGAACACGCAGTCCACCGAGTTGTCGCCCAGGGCGATGTCGAACGCCGAGGTCTTGAAGGCTTTTACCCGAGCGACCACCTCGGCTGGTTGAGCGGCGAGGGCGGTGCTGAGCATGTCAGCGGAATTGTCGGCGGCCAGGATCACCCGGTTCGGGTGTTCGGCGAGCATCGGCCAGAAACGGCCCGCACCGCAGGGCAGGTCCAGCACCAGGTTGGGATCGCCGGCCAGGCGCAGGGCGCTACGGCCTACCTGAAGATCGCGCCAGTGGGAAAGCCGACGGGCCAGTCCGTCCTGGTGTTTGTTGAGGTAACCCTGAGCATGGTTCTGGTCGTACTTGCCGGAGAATGCGAGCTCGATGGATCTGGGCTTGGACATGGCGAGGCACCTTGGTGGTAGTGCCTCGATCTTATGCAGCGGCTTCTGATGAAGCCGTTAAGCAGACGTGAAAAAAGTGTCAGGACGGCGCCTCGAACGACACCTGAAAACAGCTCCCGGTGACGGGCAGGCTGTGCACCGATATCTGCCAGCCCTGGTGCGCGCAAATCCGTTTGACCAGCGACAGGCCCAGGCCGAGGCCCTCGCCCCGGGCCTGCTCGCCGCGCACGAAGGGGTCGAAGATTTGTTCGTGCTGCTGTTCCGGAATGCCGACGCCGCTGTCCTCGACACGAAAGCCGCCGGGCTGCAGGGTCAGCTTCACGAAGCCGGTTTCGGTGTAGTGCAGGGCGTTGCGCAGCAGGTTGGCCATCACCGTACGCAGCAAGGTGGGGTTGTAGACACCATCGTCCTGTGCAGCCACCTCCATGCGGAAATCCAGACCTTTCTCGCGCATCAGCGGTGACCAGATATCTAGCTGTTCATCGGCGATCTGGCGCAGGCTGGCGCTGCCGGCGAACAGGCTTTCGTTACCCTTGACCCGGGCCAGTTGCAGAAAGGTCTGCACCAGATCCTGCATCTCGGCGCTGGCTCTTTCGATACGTTCCAGCTGCTTGCGTTGTGCTGGCTGCAGCGCGACCTGAGAGAGCAGTTCGCAGGAGCTGGCGATGACCATCAGGGGCGTGCGCAGCTCGTGGCTGACGTCGCTGGTGAACAGGCGTTCGCGCTCCAGCGACTGGCGCAGGCGACCCAGGGTGCTGTCGAATGCGGCCGCCAGCTGGCCGACTTCGTCGTCCGGGTACTCCGGTGCCAGGGCTGGCGCCAGCGGCAGCAACTGGTCACGGTGGCGTACCTGATTGGCCAGCTTGCTCACCGGGCGCATCACCCGTTCGGACATGAACCAGCCCAGCGCCAGGGCGCCGAGTACGGAAAGCAGAAAGCCGGCGAGCACCACGTTGAACAGCACCTGCTCGCGTTTTTCGAATTCGCTCTGTTCCTGCACCAGCAGGTAACGCTCGCCGCCGATGATCTGCGTGAAGATATAGAAGGCCCGCTCGCCTTCGAACTGTTCGCTGAAACCCTCCGGCAGGTCCGCATAGCGGCTGGGCACCGCGTACTGCGGGTAGTTAGAGGCATAGAAACGGGTGCGCGAGTCGAGGCGCGGCTCCTGGCCGCTCTGCAGATCCTGCTGCACTACCACGCCCAGTTCGAGGGCGAGCTCCTCGGAAACCAGGTGTTCTTCGATCAGATGAACGATGGCCACGATGCTCAGGGAGAATATGCCGCTGACCAGAATGGTCATGGTCACGAAGGCGATGAGAATGCGCCGTCGGAACGGTTGCCTAGTTTCCATCGCGATTCGCTGCCAGGCGGTAGCCCACGCCGTGCAGGGTATGCAGCAGTGCCGTGGTGAAGGGTTTGTCGATGGCCTGGCGCAATTGATGGATATGGCTGCGCAAGCTGTCGCTGTCCGGGCAGTCGTCGCCCCACAGAGCTTCCTCCAGCGCCTCGCGGCGCACCACCGCGGGCGAGCGCTGCATCAGTACCGCCAGCAGCTTCATGCCCAGCGGGTTGAGCTTGATGAGCGTACCGGAGCGGCTCACGGTCAGCGTGTCCAGGTCGTAGGTGAGGTCGGCGACCTCCAGCAGGCGTCGCCGATTGCCCTGGGAGCGCCGCAGGATGGCTTCGATGCGGGCGACCAGCTCGGAAAGCGCGAAGGGCTTGACCAGATAATCGTCGGCGCCCGCACTCAGCCCTTGCAGGCGGTCTTCCAGGGCGTCACGGGCGGTGAGCATGAGGATCGGAATGCTGCTGCGCGCTTCTTCGCGCAAGCGGCGGCACAGCTGATAGCCGTCCAGGCCGGGCAGCATGATGTCCAGCACGATCAGGTCGTAATGCCCTTGGGTCGCCAGGTGCAGGCCGGACAAACCGTCCTGGGCACAATCGGCGGTGTAACCCTTGAGCTGCAGGTAATCCAGGATATTGGCCAAGATGTCACGGTTGTCTTCGATCACCAGAATGCGCATGCAACGTTCTCTTCACAGGGATTGACGCTTTTTTCACGAAGCGATGACGAAGCCCTCACGGGGCGATCGCAAGACTGTAGCTCGTTCATCCAGCCAGGATCATACGATGCCACAGCTTCGCTACGCTCAACTACGCTACCTGTCGATTATCCTGCTCGCCTGGATGGTCACCTTCCTGCTCACGCGCAGTGCCCTGCTGATCGGCTATTGGGGCGAGGCCGGGGCGAGCAGCGCCGAGATCCTGCGCATATACGCGGTGGGCCTGGTCTATGACACGGCCTTCCTGCTTTATGCGGCCCTGCCGCTGGCGCTCTATCTGCTGCTGTGCCCGCAGCGCCTCTGGCGGCATCGCGCTCACGCCGCGTTCCTTCACGTCCTGTTGGGTATCAGCCTGTTCGCCATGCTTTTCACGGCAACGGCGGAATGGCTGTTCTGGGACGAGTTCGGGGTGCGCTTCAACTTCATCGCAGTGGACTATCTCGTCTATTCGGAGGAGGTGATCAACAACATTCTCGAGTCCTATCCGGTATACCCGCTGATCGCCGCGTTGGCATTGATTGCCCTGATCCTGACCATCGTCTTGAGGCGGATCGTCAGCGCTGCCGTATCCGCTGTACCGATGCCCCGAAAGACTGCCTTGGGGGCCTGGGCCGTGGTGCTTGCCTGCGCGTTGCTGGGCACCCTGGCGATAAACCAGAACTTCCCCCGTGGCCTGGGTGGCAATGCCTACCAGAACGAACTGGCCAGTAACGGCCCCTTCCAGTTCTTCGCTGCCTTTCGCAACAACGAACTCGATTACCTGCAGTTCTACGCCACCTTGCCGGATCAGCGCACGGGCTCTCTGTTACGCCGGGAAGTGGTGGAGGGCAACGCTCGTTTCGTCACCAACGACCCCGAGGACATCCGGCGCGTCATCGACAATCCGGGGCCTGAGCAGCGACACAATGTCGTGCTGGTCACCGTCGAGAGTCTGAGCGCCCGCTACCTGGGCAGCTTCGGCGACAGCCGTGGCCTCACGCCGAATCTCGATGCATTGCGCGATCGCAGCCTGTTCTTCGACAACCTCTATGCAACCGGCACGCGAACCGATCGCGGGCTGGAAGCGATCACGCTTTCCGTACCCCCCACGCCGGGGCGTTCGATCGTCAAACGGATCGGCCGGGAGTCGGGCTATGCCAGCCTCGGTCAGCAGTTCAGGGACAAGGGTTATGACAGCGTTTTCGTCTACGGGGGGCGTGGCTACTTCGACAACATGAACGCGTTTTTCAGCGGCAATGGCTACCGGGTCATCGATCAGAGCAGCGTGGCCGAGGCGGACATGTCGTTCCAGAATGCCTGGGGCATGAGTGACGAGGATCTCTACCAGCAGACCCTGCGTGTCGCCGACCAGGACCACGCTGCCGGCAAGCCGTTCTTCCTGCAACTGATGACCACGTCCAACCATCGCCCCTATACGTATCCGCAAGGGCGCATCGACATTCCCTCCGGCAGCGGCCGTGAGGGCGCCCTGAAATACACGGATTACGCCATTGGCCAGTTCCTGGCCGAGGCGAAGGAAAAACCCTGGTTCGCAAACACGGTATTCCTGTTCGTTGCCGACCACACGGCGGGCAGCGCGGGTAAGGAAGATCTGCCGGTCGCCAATTACCACATCCCACTGTTCATCTATGCCCACGGTCTCATCGAGCCGGCTCGTGTGTCGCGGCTCACCAGCCAGATCGACATCGCGCCCACGCTGCTGGGGTTGCTGGGCTTCGATTACACCTCGACATTCTTCGGCCGCAACGTCTTGCGAGAGCAGGCCGGTGCCGGGCGGGCCTTGATCGGCAACTACCAGCATCTGGGCCTGTTCGATGGCCGCGACCTCGCCATTCTCAGCCCGAAGCGGGCCATGCGACGACATGACGATGCACTGGGGATCAGCCACGAAAGCCTGGCTGGCGCCGATGACGATCTCGTGGCTCGCGACATCGCCTACTACCAGGGAGCCAGCCATGCCTTCACCGAGGGCCTGTTGAGCTGGAAACCGGGGACCACGCAAACCGTTGCCACCCACCCCTGACCCCGTCGTTTCCGAGGAGCTCTCCCATGCAGGTTTCTTACGCCCAGCCGGTCGCGTCGCGTCGGTTCGATTTCAAACGGTGGCTGGGTATCCCATTGGCACTTATGGCACTGCTGTTGGTGGTCGATCCCCAGCCACTGGATTTTGCCTTGGCCGGGCTGTTCTACGATCCCGCCAGCGGGTTCATCGGCAGCAGCAGTTTCTGGCTGGAGGATGTCCTTCACGATCAGGCCAAGATACTGGTCATCGGCCTTGGCGTGATGTGCATCGCCGCGTTCTTGCTGAGTCTGCTGCCCGTGAAACTGCGCGCCTGGCGCCGGGAGCTGGGTTATCTGGTGCTCTCGCTGAGCTTGTCGACCGGCATCGTCACGCCACTGAAAACGCTCACGGCGGTGCAGTGCCCGTGGAGCCTGACCCAGTTCGGTGGCCGCGAAACCTTCAGCCCGCTGATCGGCGCCCGCCCCACGACGGACAAACCGGGCCGTTGCTGGCCGGGCGGGCATGCTTCCGCGGGTTTTTCCCTGCTCGCCCTGTTTTGCGCCCTGCGTGATCGTCGCCCACGCCTGGCTAAATGGGCACTCGCTTTCGCCCTGGCCCTGGGCACCGTGCTGTCGCTCGGGCGGATGCTGCAGGGTGCCCACTTCCTGTCTCACAACCTGTGGACACTGCTTTTCGACTGGCTGATCGCCGTGATCGGCTATCGCGCCTTGCTGTATCGGCCGATGCCGGTTCCCCGACAGACGCCAGCTCGACTGCAGGCCACACGTGAAGGAGCCCGCCCATGAGACTGCGCAGCCTTCGCGGGCTCCTGCTCGCAATGCTTGTCTGTACGCCATTCGCTTCGTCCTGGGGCGCCTTACGACCGGAAAACTCCAGCGCCACGCAGCCGCTCTGGGCGACGCCTGTGGACAAGAGCTTCAACCTCTATCGCATGCAGCCCGATCTCTATCGCAGTGCCTTGCCGAGCGCCGCGCAGCAGGGCGAGTTGCAGCAATTGAAAATCGCCACGGTGATCAACTTCTATCAGCGCAGCGATGCCGACTGGCTGAGCGATGCGGGCATTCGCCAGGTCCATCAGCCGCTGCATGCCGACCGTATCGACGACGCCGATGTGTTGCAGGCCCTGCGCAGCATTCGCCTCGCCCAGGCCCGGGGGCCGGTGCTGATTCATTGCAAGCATGGGCAGAACCGTACCGGGATGATCGCGGCCATGTACCGCATCGTCTATCAGGGCTGGAGCAGGCAGCAGGCCATCGACGAGATGCGCGAGGGAGGCTTCGGCGGCAGGGAGCGCTTCGAGGATGCCGAGGATTATTTGCAGCAGGTCGATCTGCCGCGTTTTCGCGCGGCCCTGGACAGCGGTGCCTGCAGTACCAGCCCCTGGGCCTACTGCGTGCTGAAGGAAAAAGTGCTGGATGCTTTCAACGGGTGAGGACCCTGCCATGACCATGATCGATGTGCGCCAGCTGGCCCTGGCGCTGCTGCTCGTGCCGCTGTTGAGTGCCTGCCAGAGCACCCGGGACTACATGCTTGCCCAGGGGTACTCGGTGGCCTTCGCCACCGGCTACGAGGATGGCTGCGTCAGCGGTAACAGTGCCGCCAAGGCACTCGGTGCGTTTCGCAAGAACGTGCCGGTCTATCTTCAGGATGCCCAGTACGCAACCGGCTGGGACGACGGCTTCCGCCAGTGCCAGGCCAGTGCCAACGCGGAAATCGAACGGCGCCTGCAGCCCGACAGCGACGAGGATCGCGCGTGGCGCAGGCAGGTGGATCAGGACATGGCCAGGGCACTTGGCCGCTCGCTGAAAAAGAGCTGAGCCGACCTTACAGGCTCAATCGCAAGGCGAGGGCGCACAGGGTGATCAGTAGCACTGGCAGTGTCAGCACCAGGCCCACCTTGAAGTAGTAGCCCCAGGTGATGCGCACGCCCTTGCCTTGCAGGACGTGCAGCCAGAGCAGCGTGGCCAGGCTGCCGATGGGGGTGATCTTCGGGCCCAGGTCGCAGCCGATGATATTGGCGTAGATCATTGCCTCACGGATCAGCCCGCTGGCATCACTGGCGTGAATCGACAGTGCGCCGATCAGCACGCTGGGCATGTTGTTCATCACCGAGGACAGCCCGGCGGCGAGCAGCCCGGTACCCAGTGTCGCGCCCCACAGGCCGTGCCCGGCGAGGCCATCGAGCACCCGGCTGAGCAGATCGGTCAGCCCGGCGTTCTTCAGGCCATACACCACCAGGTACATGCCCAGCGAGAAGATCACCACCTGCCAGGGGGCTTCGCGCAACACGCGACGGGTGGAAATCACCTTGCCGCGCGCGGCGATGCTGGCCAGCAGTGCGGCGCACAGCGCGGCTACCGCGCTGATGGGGACGCCCAGTGGCTCGAGGGCGAACAGGCCAACCAGCAGCAGCCCCAGTACCCACCAGCCCATGGCGAAGGTGGCAGGATCACGGATGACGGTCTCCGGCGCCGGCAGTGCCTCGGGCGCGTAGCGGGCTGGAATGTCGCGGCGATAGAAGAGGTAGAGCACCAGCAGGGAGGCGGCGACGCTGGCCAGGTTCACGGGCATCATCACCGCTGCGTATTCGCTGAAGCCGAGCTTGAAGTAATCCACCGAGACGATGTTGACCAGGTTCGACACCACCAGCGGCAAGCTGGCGGTATCGGCGATGAAACCGGCTGCCATCACGAAGGCGAGGGTGGTCGCGGCGGAGAAGCCAAGCGCCACCAGCATCGACATCACGATCGGCGTCAGGATCAGTGCCGCGCCATCGTTGGCGAACAGTGCGGAAACCACTGCGCCGAGCAGCACGGTAAAGGCGAACAGGCGCGGGCCGCTGCCACCGGCCCGGCGTGCCACGTGCAGGGCGGCCCAGGCGAAGAAGCCGGCTTCGTCCAGCAGCAGGCTGATGATAATGATCGCGATGAAGGTCGCGGTGGCGTTCCAGACGATGCTCCAGACGGTGGGGATGTCCTGCAGCGACACGGCGCCCACCGCCAGCGCCAGCAGGGCGCCGAGGCAGGCGCTCCAGCCGACCCCCAGCCCCCTAGGCTGCCAGATGACCAGAAGCAGCGTGAGCAGAAAGACCCCGGAGGCGATCAGCATGGCACGCTCGCGCTGCCGAGGCAGGAGCGAAGCGGTGCACCAGCGCAGCAATCGAGAGAGTCGGTGGGGGTAATCATGATGGCTCCGTTGGCAGGCATGCCGACTATACGAGTGGATGTGAGCAAAGCAAACCAGCGGCGGAGATCGTCAGCCTTCTTTGAAACGTCATCGGCGCAGGGCACAGTGACGGCTCGAAGGGCAGGCGTGAAAAGAGCGATGCGCGATCCAGTACCTGCATTGGATACTCGTGATGCCTGTCGCTCCCAAGCCCGTACCGAGAAACCCGCATGCTCCGCACCGCAAGCGATCGCCATCCGTGGTCCATCTTTCTGATTTTCCTGCGCCTAGGGCTGACGTCGTTCGGAGGCCCGGTCGCTCATCTCGGCTACTTTCGTGAAGAGTTCGTCAGCCGCCGACGCTGGTTGAGCGAGGCCCGTTATGTGGAGCTCATCGCGCTCTGCCAGTTCCTGCCGGGCGCCGCCAGCAGTCAGGTCGGCATGGCGATCGGCTTGTCCCAGGCCGGCTACCGCGGTGCGCTGGCCGCCTGGGTAGGCTTCACCCTGCCGTCGGCCGCGCTGCTGGTGCTGTTCGCGCAGGGGCTTTGCGCTCAGGGCGAGGCCATGGCGGCCGGGGCACTGCATGGTTTGAAGATCGTCGCCGCCGCCGTGGTCGCTCAGGCGGTGTGGGGCATGATGCGCACGCTTTGTCCGGACACGCCGCGGCGGGTGCTGATGGTGATCGCCGCCTGCACGGCATTGTCGGTGCCGGGTGCATGGGGGCAGCTTGCGGTGATCCTGTTTGCCGGGCTGGCCGGCTGGCTGTTGCTCAAGCCTGCTGACCGGAGCGGCGAGGATGCGCTGGCTATCGACATCAGCCCGCGGGCTGGAGTCTTCTGGCTGGTTCTGTTCGTCGGTCTGCTGCTTGGCTTGCCTGCGCTGGTGCACCTGCTGGAGAACCAGACGCTGAGCCTGCTGGACGCCTTCTACCGAACCGGCGCGCTGGTATTCGGCGGTGGGCACGTCATGCTGCCGTTGCTGCAGGCCGAGGTAGTGGCCACCGGCTGGATCGACAAGGATCTGTTCATCGCCGGTTACGGCGCTACCCAGGCCGTGCCCGGCCCTCTGTTCACCTTCGCGGCCTTTCTCGGTAGCGCCATGCAGGGTTGGAGTGGCGGCCTGCTGTGTCTGCTGGCGATCTTCGCGCCTTCGTTTCTGCTGCTGGTGGGGGTGTTGCCGTTCTGGGCTCGGCTGCGCAGCCGCCCGCGGGTGCAGGCGGCGATGCTTGGCGTCAACGCGGGAGTGGTCGGTCTGCTGCTGGCCACGCTGTACCAACCCGTCGGGATCAGCGCCATCTTCGGCTTGCTGGATCTTGCCCTGGCAGCCGTCGCACTGGCCGCCCTGACGCTCGGCAGGCTTGCGCCCTGGCTGGTGGTGCTGGCTGGCGCGCTTGTCGGCTGGCTAGTACTGTAACGGCCACTTTCCCAAAGAGATGCAGCAATGGCTTTCGACTGGCATGGCGGCACCATCACCCGCGATACGCCCATTGGCAGTGATTATCGCAGTACCCAGAACGTACGCCGTTTCATGTGTGAACAGTGCGGGGCAGGCTTTCGTTTCGACCGGCCCTTCATGGCCTGGATTCGCAGCGGAGCGCCACGCACCATGGGGGAGGTGGTCGACGAGTGGAAACGCCTCAACGGCGAGACCGGAGCGAGCGTCTTGCCGTAAGACGCTGCACAGGCTCCGCTGGCGCTTCAGGCGCCGCCGTTCTGCAAGCGCTGCACCAGCGCCGGCAGTTCACTCATGCGCCCGATCAGGTGCTGCACACCCAGTTGGCGCAAGGTTTCGCCGTGCTCCGGGGGGATATGGCTGGCGCCCAGAAAACCGACGACTTGCATGCCCGCCGTCAATGCGGCGGTGGCGCCGGTGACGCTGTCTTCCACGACCAGGCAGTTGCGCGGATCGACGCCAGCGCGCTCTGCGGCCAACAGGTATAGATCCGGAGCGGGTTTGGGCCGTTCGACCTGATCGGCGCTGAACGCACCGCGGTTTACCCGTTCGACCAGTTCGCAGCGTTGCAGGGCGAAGGCCACGGCATCACCGTAGCTGTTGGAGGCCACGGCCAGCGGCAGGTCGATTTTCAACAGGGCCTCGCGCACGCCTTCGATCGGCTGCACTTCAGCGCGGATCAGTGCCTTGATACGGGTGCGGTTCTCTTCGAGAAAACCGTCGGGCAGGCGTTTGCCGAAGTGCGCCTCGACCCGGGCCAGAATGTCACGGCTCTGCAGTCCGAAGGTGCCGGCCAGTACCACGTCCAGCTCATGGGCCGGATAGTGTTCGGCCAGTGCCGCGTGCAGGTGACGCTCGGCGATGATCTCGCTGTCGATCAGTACGCCGTCGCAGTCGCAGATCAGCAGTTCGATGGGCGGTTTCGGCTGCATGGCAAGCAGTCTCCTAAAAGGCGGGAGGATTGTGTAACACAGATCCCACCTCAGTTCGAACCGCTGGGCACCGTTTGCGCAGGTCTTTGCAACAGCAGCAGCGGCAATCCTGCTGCAAGCACGACCAGGCCGAGCAGTGCTCCAGCGCCCGCATACAGTGCGCTCGACACGAACAGCGCCAGGCAGCTGCCAGCGAACAACACCGGCATCAGCGGGTACAGCGGCACGCTGAATGGCCGCGTACTGTTCGGTTGCAGTCGGCGCAGACGCAGGAGCGACAGGGCGGTCAGGCACATGAAAAGCCAGAACACCGGTGCGGTGTAGGCCACCATGCTTTGTACGCCGTTCTCGCTCAAGGCGCCGAACAGCAACAGCGGCAGGGTGATCAGGCATTGCACCAGCAATGCCCGCACCGGCGTTGCCGCGCGGTCGTTCCAGGCGCCGAGCATCGACAGTTGAGGCACGTCCCGCCCTAGCGCGTAATACACCCGTGAACCGGTAAGGATGGTGGCGTTCAGCGTGCTGATCGCGGTGATGCAGATCAGCACGCTGAGCAGTACACCGCCCCAGGGGCCGGCGACGATGGTCATCAGGTCAGCGCCAATGGCGGTCGACTGGCGCAGGCCCTCGAGGCCGAAGATGTTGATGAACACCAGATTGGCCAACAGGTACACGGCGGTCACCACCAGCGTGCCGAACAGCAGCACGCGGCTCATGTTGCGTGCCGGGTTGCGCAATTCGCCGGAAAGGTAGGCCGCCTCGTTCCAGCCGCCGTAGGTAAGCAGCACGAAGACCATGCCCATGCCGAGCATGCCCGCCAGGTTGCCGCTGCCTTCCGCTGCAGCCGCCGGCACGGCCGCAACCGGTTCGGCCAGCAGCAGACCGGCGAGTATCACGGTGACCAGCGCCACCAGGGTGATGCCGGTGAACAGCACCTGCAAGCGCTTGGATTCATGAGTGCCGAGGATATTCAGCGCGGTCAGTGCCAGTACCACCAGGGTGGCGTGCCAGGCGCTGCCATGGTCGCCCAGCGGTAGCAGGCGCTGGGCGTAATCGCCATAGATGAACGCCACCACGGCGATTGCGCCGGTCTGGATCACCGTGCCCCTGGCCCAGGCGAACAGCAGGCTGACCTGCCGGCCCCAGGCCAGGTTGAGGTAGTGGTATTCACCGCCGCGATCCGGATAGCTGGCGCCGAGTTCGGCATAGCACAGCGCGCCGACCAGCATCACCAGGCCGCCGGCCAGCCACAGGCCGATGTACACGAAGGCATTGTCGGCGTGCTGGGCCACCAGCGGCGGGAAGCCGAAGATGCCGACGCCGATCACCACGCCGACCAGCATGGCGACGCCGTCGATGACCGACAGGCCGGGTTGTCGTGTCGCTGTGCGTGCGTTCATGGCTTAGCTCCGTCGTGCGCTCCAGCCGGTCACCGCGCCTTCGGCGGAAATCGGTTCGATGCGATCACCCTCGACCTGGCCGACGTACAGCTTGCCGTCGACCTCGAAGCGCAGCTCGGTACCATTGAGGCGACCACGCAGGTTTTCTTGGTGCTGGGTGGTGCCGCTGATCTCCTGGAAGCGCTGCTGCAGGTCGACATGGAAGGTCTCGCCTTCGCTCTCGATCTGCCAGTTGCCAGCGATCTTGGCTGGGACCACCCACAGGTAGATGCGTGCACCTTCGACGATATCGCTGCGATCCGGCTCCCAGTCCTCCATGCTGAAGGCGTGGGAAACCACACGGGTGCCGGGCTCCAGAGTGTCGAGGATCACCGGGCGCAGGCGCATGTTGACGGAGTTCAGCAGGTACATGGTCAGCACGTCGGCATCGGCGATGTCCTTCTTGAACAGGTCGCCCTGCTCGAACACCACCTTGTCCATGACGCCGGCTTGCTGCGCGTTGGCTTCGGCCTCTTCGATGCGCTGCGGGTTCAGGTCGATACCGTAGGCAGCCTTGGCGCCCCGATCCTTCACTGCCGAGATGGCGATGCGGCCATCGCCCGAGCCGAGATCCACCACGTAGTCGTCCGGGCCGACGTTGGCCATCTCCAGCATGCGTGCCACCACCGGTTCGGGAGTGGGCACGTAGGGCACGTCGAGGGCGATCGTCTGGGCGTGGGTGGACGCGCTGTGCAGCAGGCCGAACAGGGCCAGCGCAGTGGCGCACAGGGAGAGGGGGCGGGCGGACGCGGTGTTCATCGGCGGATACTCCTCAGCGGGGTCGGTAAGGGAGGTGAACGATTTTCCGACCGAGGCCGTTGCGCCATGGTTCGACCCGTGATCCGGCCCGTGCCGGGCGATTCGCCGCAAATAGGCCCGCAGCGCAGGTGGTACGGTCGCTGCGGGGTGTGTTACCTGATGTGAAACCATTGCCTTGGCGGCGTCGAAAAGGCATGGTGGCCGGATTTTTCAGTCACTGGATCGGGCCGTTCATGCGCCTTTTGCACACTTCCGACTGGCACCTGGGCCAGCACTTCATGGGCAAGACGCGCCAGGCCGAGCATCAGGCGTTCTGTGCCTGGCTGATCGAACAGGTGCGCGAGCATGCGGTGCAGGTGGTGCTGGTGGCCGGGGACATTTTCGACACCGGCTCACCGCCCAGTTATGCCCGTGAGCAGTACAACCATTTCGTCGTCGCGCTGCGTGACACCGGGTGCCAACTGGTGGTGCTCGGCGGCAATCATGATTCGGTGGCCATGCTGGGCGAGAGCCGTACCTTGCTGGCGCAGCTTGGCACCCGGGTGATCCCCGGCGTCGGTGTCCATCTGCACGAGCAACTGTTGGTGCTCGAGGGCGCCGATGGCCAGCCCGCGGCACTGCTCTGCGCCATCCCCTTCATCCGCCCGCGTGATGTGCTGCGCAGCGAGGCGGGGCAGAGTGCAGCGGACAAGCAGTTGTCGCTGCAACAGGCCATACACGCTCATTATCAGGCGCTGTTCGAGCTGGCTCTGGCGCGACGTGCCGAACTGGGCGCGGCCTTGCCGATCATCGCTACCGGGCACCTGACCACCGTCGGTGCCAGTGCCAGTGAATCGGTGCGGGAAATCTACGTCGGCGCGCTGGAAGCCTTCCCGACGTCTTCCTTTCCCGCTGCCGACTACATCGCGCTCGGCCACATCCATCGGCCGCAGAAAGTCGGTGGTCTGGAGCACATCCGCTACAGCGGCTCGCCAATCCCGCTGAGCTTCGACGAAGCGCGTCAGCAGAAGGAGGTGCTGTTGGTGGACGTCGACGAAAGTGGTCTGCGTGAGGTGCGCGCTTTGCCGGTGCCGCGCTTCCAGGCCCTGCAATCGATTCGTGGCACGCTGAAGACGCTGCCTGCCGCCCTTGCCGAGGTGGCTGCCGATGGCACCGTCGAGCGCCCGGTCTGGCTGGAGGTGCAGGTCGAAGGTGACGATTACCTCAGCGATCTGCAGGTACGTATCGCCGCGTTGTGCGAAGGCCTGCCGGTGGAAGTGCTGCGCATCCGCCGCGCCCGGGGCACGGCGGTGGCCAGCCTGCACGGTGAGCAGAGCACCCTCGATGAATTGACGCCTGAGCAGGTATTCGAGCAGCGTCTGCTGAGCGAAACCTTCGAGCCGGATCAGGCGCATCGGCTACATGGCCTCTACAACCAGGTGGTTGCCAGCCTGCGCGATGACGACACCTGAGAGCCTGTTTGCGATCTGCCGCGCGTCAGCCCTGCTGCGTTAAAAACAGACGGGATTGCCAGCCCTGTCGAAATGCTCATTTACCCCAGCAAATTCCGCTTCCTCGCCTATGTTTGTGGGGGCGCATGACTCTAGCTCGCCAGATCGTAAACGGGCTCTGAAACTCAGGCCTTGAAGAAACTCACCCGCTCCATCAGGCGGCGTGCCAGTGAAGACAGCTCCTGGCTGGCCGCCGACACCTGCGTGGAGCCTGCGGTGGTCTCCAGCGTGCTGGCATGGATGCGGCTGATGTTCTGGTTGACGTCCTCGGCTACCAGGCTCTGCTGCTGAGCGGCGCTGGCGATCTGCGCGCTCATGTCCTTGATGGCCCCTACCTCCTGGCGAATGCGGCCTAGGGCCTGTTCGGTTGCCGCAGTCTGTTCGACGGTCTTGCGCGCCATCTGACTGCTGGTCTGCATGATCTGCGCGGCGCCACTGGCGCCGGCCTGCAGCTGTTCGATCATGCTGCTGATCTCTCGCGTCGACGCCTGGGTGCGGTTGGCCAGGGAGCGCACTTCGTCGGCCACCACGGCGAAGCCGCGACCGTGCTCGCCGGCGCGCGCCGCTTCGATTGCAGCGTTCAGTGCGAGCAGGTTGGTCTGGTCGGCGATGGCGGTGATCACTGCGATGATGGTTTCGATGTTGGTACTGTCACGCGACAATTGCTCGACCTTGTCCGCAGCCGAGTCGAGCACCGTCGCCAGCTCCTGAATCGCCTGGCCGCCCTGCATCACCAGATGGCTGCCATGCTCTACCTCGGTGTCGGCCGTGCGTGTCGCGGAGGCTGCCGTACCGGCATAACCTGCCACTTCATTGACCGTTGCGGCCATCTGGTTGATGGCTGCGGCCATTTGCTCCGCCTCTTCGGATTGGGCCTGCAACTGCCTGTTGTTGCTCGCCGAAGTGGTCAGCAGCTGTTGCGAGCAATGGTTGAGTTCGTCAGCGGCGCTGCGCACCTGGCTGATGGTGTCGCTCAGGCGCGCGCTCATGTCCTTGACCGCACCCATTACGCTGCCCGGGTAGCGGGTATCTATTCGCTGGTCGAGAGCGCCATCGGCCAGCCGCCGGATGACCAGGGCCACGTCATGGGGCTCGGCGCCCAGGGTCGAGCGCATCTTGCGGATGATCAGCATCGAGACGATCACACTGAGCAGAATCGCGATGGTAGTGACCGCAACGATCAACCGGGCAAAGCTGCCGGCGGTTTCGCGCACGCCGTCCAGGCTGGTGGTGATTTCTCGTTCCTGCAAGTCGATGAAGGTATTTATGCGTTTCAGCCATTCCAGATAGGCGGCTGCCACCTCTGTGGATAGCAGCGTTTGCGCGCCCTCCACATCACCGCCCTGGCGCAGGCTGATCAGGCGCTGGGTCAGTTCGCGAGCACTGCTCTCGATGGCCTTGATCTGGGCAAGCTGGCGCTGTTCCTCTGCGCTCGACGTGTTGTCAGCAACCAGCCTGTCGAGGGGCGCGGCCGACTCCTGATAGAACCCATGCAGCCGCTCGATGTTCTGCAATTGGTCATTCAGCGCCGTGGTGTCGCAGGCCAGTACCAGGTCGCGGATGGCAATCGCACGGTCGTGCACGCTGCCGCGGAAATTGATGGCGTAGCGCTGCTTGAGGCTGGCACCTTCGCTGACCTCGCCAAGGCTGCTGTCGATGACCTGAACGCGCTGGATGCCCACCAGCGCGATGAGGATCATCAGGGACAGAACCAGGCCGAATCCCATTGCCAGGCGCTGGGCGATCGTTAACGGTTGGGACATGTGCAGCGTACCTCTGGCAGGGGTGTGGCCATGCCGATCGAGTGGATCGAGGTGTATTGGCTGAAGGGTGGCCTGAGGACACTGAGGCTATTATTTCTGTACGGGAAAGCAAGCGTTTAATGATGGCTAATTGATGCTATAGCGGGCGTCTATCGTGCGTGGTGCCGACGTTTGCCAGTGGGAGGCCGGTCTTTGCGATGGGGCGGTCGCAGCTGAAGGCGCCCGAGAGTCGTGCGAGCCTCTCGGGCGGATGATCTGCCCGAGGCGTTCGGCCCTTCGCCGGGCCGAACGCAGGTACGAACATCCAGGTCCTGTCAGACGCGGAATTGCCCCAGCAGACGACTGAGCTGCTCGGCCAACTGCTTGAGGTGCTGGCTGGCGGCACTCGATTGCTCGGCGGACTCGGCAGCGCTGTGGGCCAGCCCGGCGGTGTGGGTGACGTTCTGGTTGATGTCGTCGACCACGTGGGACTGCTGCAGGGTGGCACTGGCGATGGAGGCATTGAGCCCGGTCAGGTTGCGCAGCGATTGCGCGATCTGCGCCAGACTTTCACCGGCCTGGCTGGCCTGGCCGACCGTCAGTTGCGAGGCCCGGCTGCTGTCGCTGATGGCTTTCACCGCGGCCTCGGAGTTGCCTTGCAGGCGTTCGATCATGCCCTGGATTTCCGCGGTGGATTTCTGCGTGCGTTGGGCCAACAGGCGAACCTCGTCGGCGACCACGGCGAACCCGCGGCCCTGTTCGCCGGCCCGCGCCGCTTCGATGGCCGCGTTGAGCGCCAGCAGGTTGGTCTGCTCGGCGATCGAGCGGATGACTTCCAGCACGCCGCCGATCTGCGTGCTTTCCGTGGCCAGTGACTGGATCACCGTCACCGCCTTGTCGATGGTGCCGGACAACTGGTCGATCTGCTCCAGGCTGGCGTCGATATTGCGCTGGCCTTGCTTGGCCTGCTCCTCTGCGGTGTGCACTTCGCTCGAAGCATGCTCGGCGTTCTTGGCCACGTCCTGTACGCCGTAGGTCACTTCGTTGACCGCGGTGGCGACCAGCTCCATCTGCTGGGCCTGTTGCTGGCTGTGCTGCTGGGCGGCGCTGGAAATGTCACCCAGCGAGCGCGCGGCCTGGTCCAGTGAGGCGGCGGAGTCGAGCAATTGTCGGATCACCTGGCGCATCTTGCCGGTGAAGGCGTTGAAGTGCCCGGCCAGGGTAGCCAGTTCGTCGCGGCCCTGATCGTCGAGGGTGTGGGTCAGGTCGCCTTCACCACTGGCGATATTGGCCATCGCCGTGACAGCCTGCTGCAGGGGCAGGGCGATGCTGCGCGAAATCATCACCACCAGAACGATCAGCAGCAGGGTCGCGGGCACGCCAATGGCCAGGGCGCGCAGGGCCTGGGATTTGAATTCGGCCTGCACGTCATCGACATAGACGCCGGAACCGATGATCCAGCCCCAGGGCTGGAACAGCTCGACGTAGGAAATCTTCGGTACCGGCTCGCTGCTGCCAGGCTTGGGCCAGCGATAGTTGACCGCGCCTGCGCCCTGGCTGCGGGTGATGGCGACCATCTCGTTGAACAGCGCCTTGCCGTCCGGGTCCTTGAGCCCGGAGAGGTTCTGCCCTTCGAGCTTGGGGTTGGTCGGGTGCATGATCATGGTCGGCGTCTGATCGTTGATCCAGAAGTACTCCTGGCCGCCGTAGCGCAAGCCGCGAATCACCTCCATCGCCTGCTTCTGCGCCTGCTCGCGGCTCAGGCTGCCGCTGGCTTCCAGGCCCTGGTAGTACTTCAGCAGGCCGACGGCACTCTGTACCACGTGCTGAGTCTTTTCCGACTTGCCGGCGTAGAGGCCAATGCTGATCTGGTTGAGCATGTAGGCGCCGAGCAGCACCAGCATCAGGATCGGCAGCACCATGATAAGCCACAGACGACGGTTTATCGGCAAGCGACGTAAGCTGTTCATGGGGGCATTCCTGATGTGTTTTTGTTGTAAGTGACGCGTCTGCAGCGCGCCCTTTCTTTCAGCACCTGATAGCACTTCGGCAGCACCGCGTAAATCTAAATAGTGGCCGGGCAGGATTTTTCTCTCTGAAACGTCTCAGGCCCCCATGCCAGAGGCTCCGTTGGCAACCCTGGCAAGTGCTTGATGGGGTGGAAATTGGCGCTTTTGCCGCGCAGCTATCGCGCTGATCAGGCCCTGGCAGGCGGTCGTTGGCGGGGCGTTACGGGGCGACGAACGGTTGGCGACCGTCCTGCCTATGCAGGGCCCCGCGGGTATTCAGCAGATATCGATCTGATAACGGAAGTTGGCTGCCGCGGCGCGCGAGAGGCGGTACTCCAGTGGGCTGCGGTCGTAGCCCAGGGCGGTGCGTTCGATCACCACGATGGGCTCTCCCTGGCCGATGGACAGCGTATGGGCGATCTCTGCGCTGGCCGAGCCGACGGTGAGGGTTTCCCGGGCCGAGGCGATGCACTGGCCGCATTGCTTCTCGTAGAAAGGGTAGAGCAGGTCGCCGAAGGTGTTCGAGTCGATGTCCAGCAGCACGATGAAGCGCGAGGCGGGCAGCCAGATTTCCTCATGGAACAGGGTGCGGTCTTCGATCACGCGCAGGCGTTCCATGCGCAGCACCTGCTCGCCGTTTTTCAGGGCGAGTGCCTTGGCAACCTCCTTGGAGGGCTTCTGCAGTTCCTTGGAAAGGATCTGGCTGCTGGGAATCTCCCGGCCGCCGCTGGCATTGACCTGGCGAAAGAAGCGCGCCAGCGACGCATCGAAATTCGGCCGACGCACGAAGGTGCCACGGCCCTGGCTGCGCAGCAGCAGCCCTTCGCTGACCAGTGTATCCACCGCCTTGCGAACCGTGCCGATGGCCACGCCATAGAGCTTGGTCAGTTCCGCCTCGGTGGGAATGGGCGCGCCGGGTGACCACTCTCCGGCAGCGATCTTGGCGAGCATTTCCTCGCGCAGCCGCTGGTACAGCGGCAGGCGTTCGTCGTATCCGAGGGTCGAGGCATTCATAGCGTGTCGTTGTCCGGTTGCCACAGGCTGGCGCCACTCTACCACCGGCGGGTCGATTGACAGAATGTCCGACACAGATATATGGTCAACTATTCATATATATGACTGGATGTCGTGACAAGAACGGTCAGCGCCCGATGCCGGCCTCTACAACAATCGATCAGGTATTTCCTTCATGAGTACTCCCAGCCCTGCCATCACCGGCATCGACACCCATGCGCATATCTTCCGCAAGGATCTGCCGATGGTCGCCAACCGTCGTTACAGCCCCGATTACGACGCGCTGGTCGAACAGTATCTCGAGCACCTGGACCGCCATGGCCTGTCCCATGGCGTGCTGATCCAGCCGAGCTTTCTCGGCACCGACAACAGCTTCATGGTCGAGGCCCTGCGCCGCTACCCGCAGCGTCTGCGCGGTGTGGCCGTGGTCGACGCGTCCATCAGCGAAGCGCAACTGGACGAGCTCGCCGCATCCGCTGTGGTGGGCATCCGCCTGAACCTGATCGGCAAGGCGCTGGAGGATTACACGGGCCCCGAGTGGGCGGCATTGTTCGGGCGCCTGGCCCGCCGTGGCTGGCAGGTGGAAATCCAGCGTGGCATCGATGACCTCGCGCAGGTCGTGCCGGCCATCGTCGCCACGGGCGTGAACCTGGTGATCGACCATTTCGGTCTGCCGACTGGCGGCATCGACCCGCACAAGCCCGGTCATCAGGCTTTTTTGAATCTGCTGGGCGATTCGCGCGTGTGGCTGAAACTGTCGGCTGCTTACCGCAGCCGGTCCGATCAAACCCAGGCGGCTGCCGCGCTGGCGCAGGTGCGTGGGGCGGCAGGCGGTATCGAGCGTTTCCTGTGGGGCAGCGATTGGCCCAACACCCAGTTCGAAGATCGGACAGACTACGCCGAGCAGTTCACGTTGATCGAAGCGCTGTTGCCGGATGCAGCCGAGCGCAATCGGGTGCTGGTGGATAACCCCGCCAGGCTCTTCGGCTTCACCCCCCGCTGATCAACCTCGAACAACAATCTGGAAGCTTCCATCATGATGAGCCTGCTCGTTGTCGCGGCGATCATTATCGCCGTGGCTCTCGGCTACAAGACCAAGATCAATATCGGTCTGTTCGCCATTGCCTTTTCCTACCTGATCGGCTGTTTCGGCATGGGCCTGAGCCCGTCCGACATCATCGGCATGTGGCCGCTGAAGATCTTCTTCATCATCTTCTCGGTGTGCCTGTTCTACAGCTTCGCAACGGTCAACGGCACCCTTGAGAAGCTGGCCGAACACCTGATCTATACCTGCCGCGCGGTGCCGCAACTGATGCCGTTCGCGGTGTTCGCCACCGCCGGGGTGATCGCCGCGATGGGCGCGGGTTACTACACGGTGCTGGCTTTCATGGCGCCGATCACCCTGCTGCTGTGCGAGCGCACCGGCATGAGCCTGATCATCGGCGGCATGGCGGTGAACTATGGCGCGCTGAGTGGTGCCAACTTCGTCTCCAGCCAGAGCGGCATCATTTTCCGTGGCCTGATGACCAACGCCGGGCTTTCCGAAAGTGATGCCTTCATCAACGCCTTCGGCATCTTCGTCAGCACCTTGATCATTCCGATTGTGGTGATCAGCGCCTTCGTGTTCCTGTCGAAAAATGGCCAGGCGATGAAAGCGTCCACCTTCGTCGCGACAGCGCCGACCCCACTCAATCGCGAACAGCGCATCACCCTCTGGCTGACCCTGGCGATGATGGCCATCGTGCTGGCAGCCCCTATCGCCAATATCGCGATGCCGGATAACCAGACGATTGCCTTCATCAACTCGAAGATGGATATCGGCCTGATCGCCAGCATCTTCTCGGTCATCGCCCTGCTGTTGAAATTGGGTGACGAGCGCAAGGCCATGGCCTCGGTACCGTGGAGCACGCTGATCATGATCTGCGGCGTGGGCATGCTGATCTCGGTGGCGATCAAGGCGGGCACCATCGACATCCTCGCCTCGTGGATCGGCAGTACCATCCCTCCGCTGCTGGTGCCCGTGGCATTCGGCATCATCGCTGCGATCATGTCGATCTTCGCCAGTACCCTGGGCGTGGTGACGCCGGCGCTGTTTCCCATCGTGCTGCCGATCGCCTCGGCCATGGGTATCGAGCCGATGGTGATCTTCATCGCCATCGTGGTGGGCGCCCAGGCCACGTCGATCTCGCCATTCGCTTCCGGCGGCAGCCTGATCCTCGGCTCCTGCACCTCGGAGCAGAGCCGTGCCACGCTGTTCCCGCAGTTGCTGTTCAAGGCCGCGCCCATCGGCTTCGTCGCCGCCCTGGCGTTCAACGTGCTGCTGACGTTCGTCTACTGATCGAGCCTGACGCCCATCGTCCTGCGCTGGCTGCTCCGTGAATGCAGGGGAAGCCAGCCGCTAACGCCGATAGCGCAAGGTGGCGGACGGAAGCTCGCCGTAGCGCTTGCGGTACTCCTGAGAAAACCGACCAAGGTGAGTGAAGCCCCATTTCAGGGCGATGTCGGTTACCGATTCGCTCTCTTCATGCCGCAGGGATTCATGGACGCGTTGCATGCGGACTTCGCGCAGGAAGGCCATTGGGCTGGTGCCGCGGAACTCCCGGAATCCCGAAAACAGCGTGCGTACGCTGACGCCAGCCTGATCGGCCAACTGTTCGACGGTCAGCGTTTCATGGGCGTGATCGAGAATGTACTCCTCACTGCGTTTGACGAAGTAGGGCGAGATCCTGCGTTCGCTGGACAGGGCACCGACCATGCGCTGCATGCTGTTCGGCTGCCCGTAGATCAGGGCATTGATCAGGGTCGCCTCGAACTGCTTGAGCACCATGGGCTGATGGATCGGGTGGTCGGCGCAGGTCAGGGCATCGGTCAGGGTGGACAGCAGCTGGAGGAAATAGCTGGCGCCCGGCTTGTCCAGATCGAAGGCCGGCTCGAAGCGCAGCGGGGTTTCCAGGCGCCGGCCAAGGTGTTGGGCGCAGTGGCTTTCGACGTCTTCGCGATCCAGGCGCACCGCCAACTGCGGGGCATCTGCAGCCCAGTGCATCGATACCGGTGTATCAGGGGAAATGAACGAGGCGCAACGCGGCGACGAGGTGAATTTACGGCCGTCGCAATTGATCTCGGCGCTGCCCTGAAGGGGGATCTGGATCAGGAAGAACGTATCCAGGCTGCCGGGATCGATGCGCACTGCAGCCCCGTACTCCAGACGGCTCAGAGACAGACGCCCAAGGCTGACATGGTGCATCGAGGCACTGACGTTCTGGCCCGGCTCGACCAGGCTCAGATCGTGGGGTTTGAACACGCCGCCGACCTGGTCACGAATGCTGTCGCGGTCGTTGAGCAGGAACAGACGATTGTGTACCGAGAACAGAGGGGTGCGCAGGAAGCGCGTTCCCCCCTCCGAATTGAACTCCGTATTCATGAACACCTCACCCGCGTGCACGATTTCAAGGCAGTGTGTGCCATTGCGTTACCGGTCTCTTGCACGATCCGGATAGTCGCTGCAGTGCGTGGATACTGCGGCACCTCTGCTGTTTCTTAACGGCACGTTTTTTCGTGCCTGGTGTTGCCAAAGCAATACCTGAGCCAGCTTAAGGGTCTGTTGACGTTTCAGCGCAAGCCGCGTTGCTGCGAGAAATCTCGCCAGTCCGGGCGGCGATCCGCGAGGCGGAGGACGCAGGGAATGGCGCTCCCTTTCAAGTCCTGCAGCGACGCATGGCGAGATTTCCCGCGCAACCCGCAGGGCCGGGCCAGTTTTTGCGCGATGCGGCGTTACTCGGTGGCTCATTTGGCCAGCCAAACTTCGCACCTCGTGCCTTGCCTAGCGCAAAAACTGGATCCTGCGCGGTCGTGCTGAAACGTCAACAGACCCTGAGCTCCGCCCATCGCGGCTTCGCGCCAGGGGCTGGAAACTTTCCGCGTGTCACGGACAGACCTTGCGCTAGGCGGATAGTGGCCTGGCGTCGGGGAGTCGCACCATCGTTTCCAACCTCACTGGACGTTGGAGACACACATGAAAGGTCGCTATGTCAGCGTCGCCGCCAATGGCGGCGGAGCGTTCCAGGCCTACCTGGCCACGGCAATCGGCGGGCAGGGGCCCGGTGTCGTGCTCTGTCAGGAGATTTTCGGCGTCAACCAGGCCATGCGCGAAGTGGCCGACTTCCTGGCGGAGGAGGGCTATAGCGTGCTGGTGCCGGATCTCTACTGGCGCCAGGAAGCGAACGTCGAACTGGGTTATACCGAGGAAGACTTCGCCCGCGGCCTGGCCCTGTACCAGGCCTTTGACGAAGACCTCGGCGTGGTGGATATCCAGGCCAGCCTCGCCGCGCTACGGGCGTTGCCGGTCTGCACCCCGGGCCCGCAAGGCGTGGTCGGCTATTGCCTGGGTGGCAAGCTCGCCTACCTGGCAGCCTGTCGGCTCTGCGAAGTGGCCTGTGCGGTCGGTTACTACGGCGTCGGCATCGAAGCGGCGCTGGATGAGCTGGCTGGCCTGAACGGTCGTCGGCTGG
Organism: Pseudomonas sp. SZ40; assembly: GCF_052958135.1. Lineage (NCBI taxonomy): Bacteria > Pseudomonadati > Pseudomonadota > Gammaproteobacteria > Pseudomonadales > Pseudomonadaceae > Pseudomonas > Pseudomonas sp. SZ40. Next base: position 41,896 of record NZ_JBQWIF010000001.1, read on the forward strand.
TGCTGCATGCCGCCGAGCTGGATGCCTTCTGTCCTGCCGAAGCGCGGGCGGCGATCTTCGCCGCTGGCCGCGCCACGCCGGGAGTGGAAACCTACCTGTATCCCGGTGTCGACCATGCCTTCGCCCGCCCCAATGGGCATCATTTCGACAAGCCGGCAGCGCTGATGGCCCACGAGCGGACGGTAGCCGCCCTGCGCCGCAGCATCGGCCCTGACTATGACCTGTCGACTTTGTGGGAGGAGCATATCCGCCACGAGTTCGATACCCGTGATGTGCCGGCGACCATGGCGACCATGGTTGCCGAGCCCTACGTCAACCATATCCCGACCATGACCGGTGGTGTCGGCTACGCCCAGCTCAGCCGCTTCTATCAACACCATTTCGTGCATGGCAACCCCAGGGACATGGCCCTTACGCCGATCTCGCGCACCGTTGGCGCTACCCAGATCGTCGATGAATTCATCATGACCTTCACCCACGACAGCGAGATCGACTGGATGCTGCCCGGCGTCGCGCCGACCGGGCGGCAGGTGCGGATTCCCATGCTCGGAGTGGTCAAGTTCCGTGGCCCCAAGCTCTGCCACGAGCACATCTACTGGGACCAGGCCAGCGTGCTGGTACAGATCGGCCTGCTCAGCCCGAACGGTTTGCCCGTCGCCGGGCAGGAGACCGCCGCCAAGCTGCTCGACGAGAGCCTGCCTTCCAACACCCTGATGCCCAGCTGGGCCAGCAGCGCCGCCAAGAGCGCCTGAGGAGATCCCATGTCTGCATTTCTCAATGACCAGGCGCTGCGGGGCAAGGTCGCCCTGATCAGTGGTGGCGCGACGCTGATCGGCATGGCCGTGGCACGCGGCCTGATCGCCTGTGGTGCGCGTGTCGCCCTGCTGGATATCGATGCCCAGGGTGGCGATCGGGTCGCCAGCCAGTTGGGGGCGGGCGCGCGTTTCTGGGCTGTGGATATCACCGAGCCCGCTCAGGTAGACGAGGCACTGAGCGCTATCCGGCAGAGCCTGGGGCCGATCGATCTGCTGATCAACCTGGCCTGCACCTATCAGGACGACGGCTTCGCCTCGACCCGTGAAGACTGGTTGCGTGCTCTGGACGTGAACCTGGTGTCGACCGTGACCCTGACTCAGGCCGTGCATGGCGACCTCAAGGCGCGCGGCGGAGCCGTCGTCAACTTCACGTCGATTTCCGCAGGCTGCGCACAGACCGGACGCTGGCTGTACCCGGTCTCCAAGGCCGCGATCAGGCAGCTCACGCGCAGCATGGCCATGGATCTCGCCCCGGATGGCATCCGCGTCAACTCGGTATCGCCTGGCTGGACCTGGTCGCGGGTCATCGCGGAGGTCAGCGGTGGCGATCGCGCCAAGGCTGACCGCGTCGCTGCGGCCTATCACCTGCTCGGGCGCCTCGGCGAGCCCGCTGAAGTGGCCAATGTCGTCGCTTTTCTCTGCTCGCCGGCGGCCAGCTTCGTGACCGGCGCCGACTACGCGGTGGACGGCGGCTATTCGACCATGGGCCCCGAGCAGAACCTGCCCGCCATCTCTCGCTTGGCCGAGTGAGGTACCTCGATGAACAAGCTCCTCGCCCGCCTTCTGAACCTCACCACAACGCCCGGTACGACTGTGCCGGCTCAACCCGCCACCAGGAAAACCATCATGCGTCGCATCGCTATCGTCGGAGCCGGCCAGGCCGGTTTGCAACTCGCCCTGGGCCTGCTGGCCAAGGGGTATCAGGTCACCCTGACCACCAACCGCACCGGTGAAGAAATTCGCAATGGCAAGGTCATGTCCAGCCAGTGCATGTTCAACACCGCCCTGCAGACCGAGCGCGATCTCGGCATCAACTTCTGGGAAAACGAATGCCCGGCGGTCGAGGGCATCGGCCTGTGCGTGCCGGATCCGCAGCAGCCTGGCGAGAAGCTGTTCAACTGGAGTGCGCGCCTGGAGCGCTACGCCCAGTCGGTCGACCAGCGCGTGAAGATGCCGGTCTGGATGGACACCTTCGTCAAGCGTGGCGGTGAGCTGGTGATCAAGGACGTCGGCCTGGCCGAGCTCGAGGAACTGGCCGCCAGCCATGACCTGGTGCTGCTCGCCGCTGGCAAGGGCGAGATCGTCAACCTGTTCGCCAGGGACACCGAGCGCACCCAGTTCAGCACACCGCAGCGTGCCCTGGCGCTCACCTATGTGAAGGGCATGACTCCGGTTTCGCCTTTCTCGCGCGTTGCCTTCAACCTGATCCCCGGGGTGGGCGAGTACTTCGTGTTCCCGTCGCTGACCACCAGCGGGCCCTGCGAAATCATGGTGTTCGAAGGCATTCCCGGTGGTCCGATGGACTGCTGGCAGAACATCAAGACCCCCGAAGAGCATCTGCGCAAGAGTCTGGAAATCGTCCGTCAGTACCTGCCGTGGGAGGCGGAGCGTTGCCAGAACCTGACGCTGACCGACGACAACGGTTTCCTCTCGGGCCGCTTCACGCCCATGGTGCGTCGTCCGGTGATGACCCTGCCGTCAGGCCGGGAAGTGTTCGGCATGGCCGACGCTCTGGTGGTCAACGACCCGATCACTGGCCAGGGTTCCAACAATGCCGCCAAGTGCAGCAAGGTCTACTTGCAGGCGATCCTCGCTCAGGGTGACCAGCCCTTCAATCGCCTGTGGATGGAGCAGACCTTCGAGCAGTACTGGAGCTACGCCCGCCACGTGGTGTCCTGGACCAACAGCATGCTCACACCACCACCGGCTCATTTGCTCGAACTGCTCGGTGCCGCCAGCCAGATACCGCCGCTCGCCGCTGCCATCACCAATGCCTTCGACGACCCGCGCCAGTTCGCACCCTGGTGGTTCGATGCCGAGCAGTGCCGGACCTTCATCCAGAAAATGAGCCAGCAGGCCGCCTGACCCGAGGGGAGATGACCATGAATGATCTGACCGCCCCATGCGCCGACCTGCAGGATGCCGAAGGCCGCGATGTTCGTGAGTTGCGCAACCTGCTGGGCCAGTTCGCCACCGGTGTGACGGTGATCACCGCGTGCACCGCCGACGGCCGCAAGCTGGGCATGACCGCCAACTCCTTTTCCTCGGTCTCGCTGACCCCGGCGCTGGTGCTCTGGAGCCTGGCCCTGACTGCGCCGAGCCTGGACGACTTCCAGGCCGCCAGCCACTTCGCGATCAATGTGCTGGGTGCCCATCAGCATGGGCTGTCGGGGCAGTTCGCCCGGCCGGCGGCGGACAAGTTCGCCGGGGTCGCCCACGCCCTGAGCAAGGCTGGGCCGCCGGTACTCGATGACGTGGTCGCGGTGCTGGTGTGCCGTAACGTCACCCAGTACGACGGCGGTGATCACCTGATCTTCATCGGTGAAATCGAGCAGTACCGATACGGCGGCACAGAACCGCTGGTCTTCCACGCAGGCCAGTACCGGATCGCCGCCGCGCACCCTGGCCTCACTCAATGAACGTTCTGCCGCAAGCCTTGCCAATGGGGAGAAGCAGCATGAAGAAACGACTGATGTGTGTGTGCGGTGCCGGTTTGCTCGTCGCTCAGGGCGCGCAGGCCTATGACCTGCCCGTGGTCAACCTGGGGCTGACCAGTTTTCTCGATGGTGGGCTGCCGGCTGGCCCTGGCTGGTATCTGCAGGAGTATTTTCAGAACTACAGTGCCAGCCGCCTGCGTGACAAGGATGGCGATGACATCGGCCTGCCCCGTCAGGATCTCGATTATCAGGTCGCGGTGACCCAGTTGAGCTACCTGTCCGATCTGCGTCTGGGCAACGCCCGCCTGGGGCTCAATGCGGTATTGCCGCTGGTGACGCGGATGAAGGTCGACGATGGCCTGGACAACGCCGCGCTCAGAGGGCAGACCGGCATGGGCGACCTGCTGATCGGGCCGTTCATTCAGTTCGATCCGATCATGGGCCCCGAGGGCCCGCGTTTCGTGCACCGCATCGAACTGCAGGTCAATCTGCCCACCGGTGAGTACGACAGCGATCGCGACATCAATCCGGGCAATAACGCCTGGTCGTTCAACCCGTACTGGGCCGCAACCTACTGGTTCACTCCAAAGTGGACGGCGTCGATCCGCGCGCATTATCTCTACAACGGCAAGAACGACGACCCCACCCGAGGTTTCGGTGACGCCAGCGACATACAGGCCGGACAGGCACTGCACGCCAATCTGGCCACCGAGTATGCGCTCACCGACAAGCTGCGTCTGGGCATCAACGGCTACTGGCTCAAGCAGTTCACCGATACCGAGGTCGACGGCCACGACGTTTCCGGTCGCCGGGAAAAGGTCTGGGCCATCGGGCCGGGAGCCATGTACAGCTTCTCCCAGGACGATCACCTGTTCGTCAACGCCTACTTCGAACAGGAGGTGGAGAACCGTCCCGATGGCAGCCGCGTACAGGTGCGCTACGTCCATCACTTCTGAGCCCTGACCGCTGCTCCACAGCACTTGGTTTGCGCCCTCCCTCCATGGGGGGGCGTTTTTTTATCGCTGCAACACGAGTGCCGACCGATGAACGACCTCTCTTGTGTCTCTGCGCTGATCTGCCGTACCGATCTCAATGGGCGTATCACCCATTGCTCCGAGTCGTTCGCCGACAGCCATGGTTATCGCCCCGAGGAATTGCGTGAGCAGCCGATCACAGTGCTGCGTCATGAATGGGTTCCCGCCCAGGTCTTCGATAGCCTCTGGCTGACCCTGAGGCAGGGATCTCCGTGGATGGGCCTGATCTGCAACCGCGCCCGCGATGGTAGTCGCGTGTGGCACAACCTCTACGTGAAACCCGCCTACGGGCGCGATGGTGTGCAGGGCTATGGCGCCGTGTATTTGCCGACCACCGTCGACCAAATCGAGCGTGGGCAGCAGCTGTTCGACCACTGGCGGCGCCACGGCACACCACTGACCTGGCGCCTGCGCATCGCTCGACAGTGCCAGGCCCATTGGCCGGCCGCCGGTGTCGGCATCGGCCTGGCCGCCTGCACCTCGTTTCTGCCCTCGCCGGTATTTCAGGGCGCAGCGCTGGCGGTTGCCGTGATCGCCACCGGGATATGGCAGCGCCGGCGGCAGGATCATGCGCTGCGCAGCGTACTGGCTGAGCACCCCAAGGCCTTCAGCGATCCGCTACTGGCCGAGCTGTACAGCACCCAGGGTGGCAATGCCGCGCTGATCAACATGGCCCTGATCACCGGCGAAGCGCGTCTGCAGACCGCGTTGTCGCGCATCGGCATGAGCGGCCAGCTCCTCGATGCGCACACCGGCGCTCTGACCCATCTGATCCAGCAAGAGGCACAGCGCCTCGAACACCAGCGTAACGAGACGGATCAGTCGGTGGTCGCCTTGAGCCAGATGACCGCGACCATTCAGGAAGTTTCGCGCAGCCTGCACGAAAGCCTGGGGGCCACCCAGCAAGCGGTGAGCCTGTCGAATCAGGGCCAGGGCCTGGCCGAGCAGAGCCTGTCGGCGATGCAGCGCCTGAATGCGTCGGTGGAGGAGATCGCTTGCGCATCCGGCGAACTGGCAGCGGCCACCCGGGCGATTGGCGAGATCACCGACATCATCAGCGCGATCGCCGGGCAAACCAATCTGCTGGCCCTCAACGCCGCCATCGAGGCGGCCCGCGCCGGAGATGCCGGACGTGGGTTCAGCGTGGTGGCCGACGAGGTACGGCAACTGGCCACGCGCACGCAGCAGGCGACTGGCAGGATCCAGCCGTTGCTCCTGCGTTTCAACCAGACCACCGAGCAGACCGTGCAACTGACCCGCGAGGGGCAGGCGCTGGCGACCCAGACCACCGAAGCGGTTACCTCGGTGCAGGCAAGCTTTCATGGAGTCAAGCAGGCGCTCGAGCAGATATCCGACATGAACGTGCAGATCGCCAGCGCCATGGAAGAGCAGGGGCAGGTGGCAGATGGTCTGAATCGCCAGGTGGTGCAGATTGCCGAGCTGTGCCATCAGAGTGCGGCCAAGGCCCAGGACGGCCACAAGGTCAGTGCGCAAATCGGCCAGCAGATCGAAGCGCTGCGTAACCTGGCGGAGCGGTTCGACCGGTGACCCATCTGGCCGCCGGATGCAAGGGCATCCGGCGTGCCCAGGGTCTGTTGACGTTTCAGCGCAAGCCGCGTTGCTGCGAGAAATTTCGCTAGGTTAGGCGGAGGACGCAGAGAATGGCATTCCCTTTTCAAGTCCTCCAACGACGCCTGGCGAGATTTCCCGCGCAACCTAGGCGGCCCCACCCGAAGGGCCGGGCCATTTTTAGCGCGATGCTGCGTTTCTCGGTGGCTCATTTGGCCAGCCAAACTTCGCACCTCGTGCCTTGCCTCGCGCTAAAACTGGCTCCGGCGCGGTCGTGCTGAAACGTCAACAGACCCTCGGGTCAGCGGCTCGAATTGCTTTCCACGAATTTCTCGTAGTACAGGTTGCCGTTGTCGATGCCGTGATCATGCAACCAGGTCTTGATCGCTTCGACCATGGGAGGTGGCCCGCATACGTACATGTCGAAAGGCTGCGCGGCGAGGACGGAGCGCTCGAAGTGCTCGGGGATCCAGCCGGATTTGCCGGTCCAGCCCGCTGACGGCCGCGATACGACAAGATTGAGGTCGAAGCCTGGCAGCTGATCGGAAAAGCCCTGCAGGCGTTCGATCTGGCACAGGTCGGCTTCCTGATTCACCCCGTAGAACAGCGTGACCGGCTGGCCGGCGCTGCCGCGTTCGGTCATTTCATCGAGCATGCCGAGGAACGCCGAAAGCCCCGTGCCGCCTGCGACCAGGAACAGGGGCCGGGCCACCTGGCGCAGGTAGAAACTGCCCAGGGGCGCTTCGAACTCGAGCACCTGGCCGGGCTGGCAGCGCTCGCGCATGAAGTCGCTCATCACCCCCTGTGGCAGCAGACGCACGAGGAACTGCAACTGATTGGCCATGCCGGGGCGGTTGGCGAACGAGTAGGAGCGCCACTGCTCGGTGCCCGGCACGCGCAGCCGTGCGTACTGGCCAGGCAGGAAGTCCAGCTGCTGGCGATGCTGGCTGGCGTCCACGTGCAACACCGCGGTGCTGTCGGACACCTGCTCCACAGCGCTGATCACGCCCTGTATGTGGCGCGGCCCCTCGGCATGGCAGAGGCTGGAATCGAAGTCGAAGTAGAACGCCGCGTCGGACTGCACGCGGGTCTGGCAGGTGAGTACCTTGCGCTGTTGCAGATCGGTTGCCGACAGTGCTTCGTCATCGACGTAGTCCTGGGTGTATTGACCCGATTCACAGCGACCCTGGCAGGTGGCGCACACACCTTCCCGGCAATCCAGGGGGATCTTGATGCCTGCGCGCAATGCGGCGTCGAGCAGGATCTCGTTGCCCTGCACCGGGCAGAACAGCGTCTTGCCGTCCGCGAAACTGAAGGCGACCTTGTACGTCATGATCGATAATCCGCTGAATCAGAGGTGGTAGAAGTCGAGCACTGAATTGATGGTGTCGTTGAGCAGCACCACGTGCTTGCGCGCGATCTTCCAGCTGTCGCCGGCCGGGCGCAGCCGGTAGTTGGCATGGCCGAAGAACTGCTCGGCGCTGCCCATGCGGTAGTACAGCGTCAGCCAGTTGACCCGCACCTCCAGCGCGTCGTCGGCCAGCGGGGCGATACGCAGGTTGCTGATCTGGTGCAGCGTGCGCGGCATGGGAATGGTCGACGCCGCCTTGCCGGTGCGGATGCGGAACACCCGATCTTCCAGGCCGCCGCGGTTGGGGTAATAGATCAGCGACATGCCTTTCTTCGGATCGCGGGTGTAGACGTGTTCCGACTCCCACTGCGGCAGATGGAACTCGCTGTCCTCGCTGAACAGATCCAGGTAGGCATCCCAGTCCTGTGCATCGCACAGCTCGGCCATGCGGTAGAAGAATTGCTCGATGCGGTATTGCAGTTCGGCATTCATGGCTCAGACCTCGTGCAGTTTCAGTGCTGCTTCGTCGGCGGCCTTGCGCGCCAGGCCGTCGAGCAGGAAGCGTTGCCAGTTGGCGTGCTGGTTGACGTACAACCCTTCATGGGTGAATTCGGTACCGGTAAGTACCGGCGCGATGCCGATGGCCTCGCTGTTGGGGGTCGCACCGTCCACCCATTTGCCGTGCCCGCGGGAGATATCGCTCCAGCGCTCCAGGCGTGCCTGGAAGCCTCGCTGGGCCTCGCGAAACTCCACCAGATCGTCCGGCGTACCCATGCCCGAGACGTTGAAGAAGTCTTCGAACTGACGGATGCGGTTTTCGCGATCAGCGTCGGATTCGCCCTTCACGCCAAGGCAGAAGCTGTTGATCTCGGTCTTGTTCCAGGCAATCGGACGAATGATGCGCAGCTGCGAGCTGATCTGATCGAGGAAGAACATGCTCGGGTAGATGTTCAGGTTGCGCAGGCGGTGCATCATCCACTCGGCCTTGCTCTGCCCGTACTCCTCCACCAGGCGCGGCATGATGCTGGCGTAGCCGGGGCGCACGGCGGGGTTGGGCATGTCGCTGAACAGCAGGCTGTGGCCGTTGTGGAACGAGAACCAGCCATCGTCGGTCTGCGCGTCACCGGCACCCAGCTTGCTGTAGTCGAGGGTGGCACTGGCGGCGGTGCCTTTCTCCGCGTTGACCTGCTGGCGGTGCTGCACGGTAGCCACGTAGTTGTAGTGCACGGTACTGACGTGATAACCGTCCAGACCGTTCTCGTTCTGCAGTTTCCAGTTGCCATCGTAGGTGTAGGCCGACTTGCCCGGCAGCACTTCCAGTTCACCGGTGGGCGACTGGGCGACCATCATGTCGAAGAACACCCGAGCATCGTTGAGGTAGTCCTCCAGGCTGTCGCTGCCGCTGGTGTCGAGGCTGACGAAGACGAAGCCCTTGTAGCTGTCGATACGCGCCTTCTTCAGGCCACGGGTGGCTTTGTCGAAGTCTTGCGGGTACTCGCCAGGTGCTTTCACCTTCACCAGGCGCCCGTCGCTCTTGTAGCACCAGGCATGGAACGGGCAGGTGAAGGTCGACTGATTGCCCTTGCTCACTCGGGTCAGGGTGGTGCCGCGGTGCTGACAGGCATTGATCAGCGCGTTGAGTCGGCCCTCGCCATCACGGGTGATGATCAGTGGCTGGCGACCGGCACGGATGGTCACGAAGTCGTGCTTGTTGGGTATTTCGCTTTCGTGGCAGGCGTAGATCCAGTTCTTCTCGAAGATCAGCTCCATCTCCAGGTCGAACAGTTCCGGCTCGGTGAACATGTCCCGGGCGATGCGATAAACACCTTCCACGGGGCGAAAATCCAGGCAGCCCTCAATGAAGCGCTGCCATTGGGTCACGGTTCTCATGTTGCTCATCGGGGGGCTCCTTTCGAGTGATCAGGCTCGGCTCGATTGAAGCGCCGGTGCCCCCGGCTATCTATCCATTTACTGCGAGGGGACTATCCGTTTTGCGGTTATCCGCACTAAGTGGATAGTGGCTGCGCAAGGTGTCCATCAGCGGCAGCAGCAGTGGTGGGGCAGGGTGCAGCCAGCCGCTGGTTCGACGTGCTTCCTGGCGATTGTTGCCAGGCATGAAAAAACCGCAGCCAGGCTGCGGTTCTTTCATGGGGGCACGCCGTGTTCAGTGTGGCGTCGAGCGAGGCGATCCCCTGGGCCAGGTATCGCCGGCCAGCTACTTGGGCTGCAGCTCCAGCAGGCGACCGCCGCTGCCATCTTCCAGCAGCCAGATGCTGCCATCCGGGCCTTCCTGCACTTCGCGGATGCGTGCGCCCATGTCGTAACGCTCGGCCTCGCGGGCGTTGTCGCCGTCGAAGGCGACACGCACCAGTGCCTGCGAGGACAGCCCGCCGATCAGCCCTGCGCCGTCCCAGCCCGGAAAGCGCTCGCCCTGATAGATGACGAAACCCGCCGGGGAAATGACCGGGTTCCAGGTGATCTTCGGCGCTTCGAATTCGGGGCGGGTGTCGTGATCCGGGATCGATTTGCCGCCGTAGTGATCGCCGTTGGAAACTTCCGGATAGCCGTAGTTTTCGCCACGCACGATCAGGTTCAGTTCGTCGCCGCCAGCCGGGCCCATTTCGTGCACCCACAGCTTGTCCTGAGCGTCGAAGGCGATGCCGAGCATGTTGCGATGGCCCAGCGACCAGACCTGGGCAGCGACGCCGCCCTGGTCGGCGAACGGGTTGTCGCCAGGCACGCTACCGTCATCGTTCAGGCGCACGAGCTTGCCCAGATTGGCCTGCATGTCCTGGGCCGGCGTGAATTTCTGCCGCTCGCTTGAGGTGATCCACAGCTTGCCGTCCGGGCCGAAGGCCAGTCGATGACCATAGTGGCCGGCGCCGCTGACTTTCGGCGTCTGCTGCCAGATCACGCTCAGTTCGGTGAGTGCGCCACTGCCGTCGTCGTTGAGCTGCAGCTTGGCGCGGGCCACTGCTGCGCCCCGGGTATCGCCATCACCGGCTTCGGCATAGCTGATGTAGACCCAGCCGTTAGTGGCGAAGTCCGGATGCAGGATCACGTCGCCGAAGCCACCCTGGCCGCCGTAGGCGACTTCCGGCACACCGGCGATGTCGTGGGTAGCGCCGCTCTTCGGGTCGACATGCTTGAGTGCGCCGCGCTTTTCGGTGACCAGCAAGGTGCCGTCGGGCAGGAAGGTCATGGCCCAGGGCTCGTCGAGGGTGGCCCGGGGTTCGGCGGTGAACGGCCATTGCGCCTGGGGCAGGGCGTCTGCAGCCTGGGCGCTGAGGGTGGCGAGACTGAGTGCGATACCACCGAGCAGGTGGTGGACGGGACGGACCATGGCGAATCTCTCTCCTTAAGGACGGATCTCACACGTTACCCGCGCCTTGCGCGGGTAGCCGGACGTATTTGTTACGACGCACGTCAGCGCCGCTCCGTTCAAACGAAAAGCCCCGGCTACGCGCATGAAGCGCATGGCCGGGGCCTTGGGAACGCCGGGTTTCAGCGAGCGGCTATCAGAGCGCTGCCTGCGGGCTGCGGCCCAGCACGCGCTGGTATTCCTCTCTGGCCTCCTGCTCGGAGAACTCACCCGACCACTTCGACACCACCACGGTGGCGACGCTATTGCCGATGGTGTTGCAGGTGGCGATGGCCATCGACATGAAGCGGTACACGCCGAACAGCAGCGCCAGGCCTTCGACCGGTAGCGAGCCGATCGCCGTCACCGTGGCCGCGAACACCACGAAGCTGCCACCGGAAACCGCTGCGGCGCCTTTCGAGGTCACCAGCATGATGGCGAGAATCCCCAGTTGCTGCTCCCAGCTCAGCGGTACGCCATAGGCATTGGCGATGAACAGCACGCACAGCGACATGTAAATCGACGTGCCGTCCAGGTTGAAGGCATAGCCGGTGGGCAGCACCAGGCCGACGCTCTGCTTGGAACAGCCGAACTTCTCGAGTTTCTGCAGCAGGCGTGGCAGGGCACTTTCCGAGGAGGCGGTGCCGATGACGATGAAGATCTCGTCCTTGATGTACTTGAGGAAGCGCCACAGGCTGAAGCCGGAGAGTCGGCAGATGGTTCCCAGCACCACGAAAATGAAGAAGAACACCGCTGCGTAGAACATCAGCACCAGGTTGGCCAGCGACATCAGCACCGCGGTGCCATTGCTGCCTACCGCGTAGGCCACCGAGCCGAAGGCGCCCAGCGGGGCCAGTTTCATGATCAGGTTGATGAACTCGAAGAAGCATTCGGAAACGCGGTTCAGGCCGTCCTCGATCACTTCGCGTTTCTCGGCCTTGAGCGCCAGCAGGGCGAAGCCGAACAGTACCGAGATCACCAGCACCTGCAGCAACTGGCCACCGGCGAAGGCGCCGACGAAGTTGTCGGGGAAGATGCCGTAGATGAAGTCAATGGTCGATTGCGGGGCGTGACCCTTGGCGACCGCCGCTGCGGCAGCCGCCGAGGTGGCACCGCTGGGGTGGGCATCGTGCATGCCGGAGCCGATCTCGATCAGGTTGCCCCAGAGCAGGCCGATGGCCAATGCCAGTGTGGACACCACCTCGAAGTAGATCAGCGCGCGTATGCCCACTTTGCCGACGCGCTTGATGTCGCCCGCCGAGGCGATGCCGTGTACCACGGTGAAGAACACCAGCGGCGCCACGGCGGTCTTGATCAGCTTGAGGAAGATGTCGCCGAGGATCTTGAACTTGGCCGCGAGCTCGGGGGCGATGAAGCCGAAGGCGATACCGAGCACCATGGCCGCGATGACCTGGAAGGTCAGGTCGCGATAAAACGGTTTTTTGGCTGTGGATGACATGTCGGAATTCTCAATTGTTGTCTTTATGGTCTTGAGAGGTTTGGGCCCGTCGCCAGGCCCGGAGCGGCGATCAGCGGGCGACGCGCCCCTGGCGCTGCAGGGCGCGGTCGACCATGGGCCCGGCCAGGCCGAGGTAGTTGGCGGGATCGGTCAGGCGTTGCAGTTCGGCGCGGGGCAGGTGGTCGGCGACTTCGGGATCGCGCAGCAGGGCGTCGAGCAGGCTGACGTTCTCGTCGTTGGCCACACGGCAGGCGGCGTAGACCACGTCATGGGCGACCTGACGACCGAGCTCCGGAGCGAGGCCCATCATCACCGCCTCGGCGACGATCAGGCCGCGGGTCATGTCCAGGTTCTGACGCATGCGCTCGGTGCGCACGTCCAGCCCGGCGAGCATGAACTTGGCCTGGCCCAGTGAGGCCGCGCTGAGGGCGAAGGCTTCGGGAATGGCGATCCACTCCGCCTGCCAGGGGCCGGTGGAGCGCTCGAAGTCCTGGATCATCGCATCGAGCATCAGCCCGGCCTGCTGGCGCACGCCCTTGGCGGCGGCGTACATCAGCTCACAGGAAATCGGGTTGCGCTTCTGCGGCATGGTGCTGCTGGCGCCACGGCCCTTGACGAAGGGTTCGTAGGCCTCGCCCAGCTCGCTGGTCATCATCATCATGACGTCCAGGGCCACCTTGCCCAGCGAGCCGGTCACCAGTCCGAGGAAGTTGAGGGTCTCGGCCAGGCCGTCGCGGGCGACGTGCCAGGTGGCCTGTGGCACGCCCAGGCCGAGTTCCGCCATCAGCGCTTCCTGCACCTCCAGGCCCTTGTCGCCCAGCGACGCGAGGGTGCCGGCAGCACCGGCGAACTGGCCGATCTCGACCCGCGGGCGCAGTTCCACCAGGCGCTCGGCATGGCGGTCGAACATGCTCAGCCATACCGCGCACTTGTAGCCGAAGGTGATCGGCAGGGCGTGTTGCAGGTGGGTACGGCCTGCCATCGGCGTGTCGCGGTAGCGCTGCGCCAGGTCGGCGAGCAGACCCCGTACGGCCTGGATGTCACGCTCGACGATGGCCAGGGCGGCGCGCACCTGCAGGACCACGGCGGTGTCCATGATGTCCTGGGTGGTGGCGCCCCAGTGCACGTAACGACCGGCGTCACCACAGGTCTTCGACAATTGCTCGACCAGCGGCAGGATCGGGTAGCCGACGATTTCCGTTTCGTGCTGCATCAATGCCAGGTCGAGGGATGCGTAGCTAGCCTTGGCGGCAATCACCTCGGCGGCCTCGGCAGGAATCACGCCGCAGCGGGCTTCGGCGCGGGCGAGTGCGACCTCCACCTCGATATAGCGCTCGATCAGCGCTTTGTCGGAAAACACGTTGCGCATTTCGGCGGTGCCGAACATGTCGCGGAACAGGGCGGAGTCGAAGACGGTGGTGGACATGGGAAAGGATCCTGGCTGTTATTATTGATCGGACATAACTTATATGTACGGACATAATAAATACGCCTGCGCTGATACACTGTCAACCGCAACGGATCGGGAGCAGGTGAACGGTGAATCAGGCGCTTTATGCGGTCGTGGCAAGGGATCTGACGGAAAGCATCGTCAACGGGCGTTACCCGGTGGGGTCCCTGCTGCCCACGGAACTGGAGCTGTGCGAGATCTACGGGGTCAGCCGGCACACGGTGCGAGCAGCCATCACCCAACTGCTCAACCAGGGGCTGGTATCGCGTCGCAAGCGCGTCGGCACCCGGGTCGAATCGGCTTCGCCCAGCGGCGGTTACTCGCAATCGCTGGCGTCGGTCGCGGACCTGGTGCACCTGGCGGAAACCCAGATCCGCAGCATCCAGCGCGTCAATCATTTCGTCGCCGATATCGCCGAAGCCAAGCGCCTCGGCCTGCAGCCAGGCGGCCGCTACTTCTGCGTATCGAGCATCCGCATCGAGGAGGGGCACGCCCATGCTCCGCTGTGCTGGACCGACGTGTACGCCGAGCAGTGCTACGAGGCGGCCATCGAACTGGCCCGTGAGCACCCGGACGAACTGATCTCCGCACTGATCGAAAAGCGCTATGGGCGGCATATCGAGATCGTCGATCAGCAGGTCAAGGCCGTGCTGCTCGATGCCGAGCTGGCGAGCAGCCTGAATGCCGAAGTCGGTGCGCCGGGGCTGAAGATCGTCCGCCATTACCGCGACGAGCAGGGCGAACTGGTGGTGGTCTCGGAAACCGTGCACCCGGCTGACCGCTTCACACTGGTCATGCAGATGAAGCGTGAAAGGTCGCAGAGCTAGGGGCTGGCTGCACCCCTGCGGCAACGGTGCCACAATAGCCGTTCTGCCGTGACCCGAGCCCAGCCCCCCGTTCATGAAAATTCTCAGCCTGCGTCTGAAGAACCTCAACTCGCTCAAGGGCGAGTGGAAGATCGATTTCACCGCCGAGCCCTTCGCCAGCAATGGCCTGTTCGCCATCACCGGGCCGACCGGTGCGGGCAAGACCACCCTGCTCGATGCCATCTGCCTGGCGCTGTACCACCGCACGCCGCGCATGGAGCGGGTCGGCGGCGAAAACGAGCTGATGACCCGGCACACGGCCGAGTGCCTGGCCGAGGTCGAGTTCGAGGTCAAGGGGCAGGGCTATCGCGCGTTCTGGAGCCAGCGGCGCGCGCGGGACAAGTCCGACGGCGCGTTGCAGGGCGCCAAGGCCGAGCTGGCACGGCTGGATGGCGAGATCATCACCGACAAGCTCAGTGAGAAACCCCGCGAAGTGGAGCGCCTGACCGGCCTGGATTTTGGCCGTTTCACCAAATCGATGCTGCTGGCCCAGGGCGGTTTCGCCGCTTTTCTGGAGGCCTCCGCCAACCAGCGCGCCGAGTTGCTGGAAGAGCTGACCGGTACCGACATCTACGGGCTGATTTCCCAGCGGGTGTTCGAGCAGACCCGCGACGTGAAGACCCATCTCGATCAGTTGCGCGCCCGTGCCGAGGGCGTCGAGCTGCTTGGTGACGAGCAGCGCCAGGCCCTTGGTGACGAGGCGGCGCAACTGGCGGTAGAGGAAGGCGAAACGCAGAGCGCGTTCGCCGAAGCCGGCCGACAGCGGCAGTGGCTGACCGATCTGGCGCGCGCCGAGGCGCAGGTCACGGCGGCGGCCATTCAGGTCGAGGCCGCCAGCCAGGCCGAGCACGAGGCGGCCAGCGAACTCACGCGCCTGCACAAGAGCGAGCCCGCGCAGCGGCTACAGCCTGCGTATCAGGCCAGGCGCGAGGCTGCCAGGGCATTGGCGACCAGTGAAGATCAACAACGAGCGCATCGTCAGGAGCTTGCCGCAGTCGGTGAACGTCTGCAGGCGAGTCTCGAGCTGGCAGCGCGGGCCAGCGCTGCGATCGCCCTGGAAAGGCACGGGGCCTTGCAGCGCCTGGACGATGAGTGCCGCGCCCTCGATGTGCAGTTGCAGGCCTCTGCCGACCATGAACGATTGAGCACCCAGCTCAGCGGCTGGCAGCATGCCTTCGACGCACGCGATCAGGCGCAGCAGGCCATGGCCACGTTACAGGCCAGGCGGCGGGCTGGCGACGATCAGTTGCAGCAGTTTCAGCTCAGCCTCAGCGGGCTTGCCCAATCGGTGCAGGCTGCCGCCCAGACCAAGGCCAATGCCGAACAGCGTGTCGCCGAGGTGGAAGCGCGCTGGCAGAAGGCCCTGGCCGGGCGCAGCGAAACCGACTGGCGCAATCACTGGCAGCAGGTGCACGCCCGCGGCAGCGCACTGGAGCAACTGGGGCAACTGGCTGAGCGACGTAGCCAGCTCGGGCAGCAACAGCAGCGCGTTGCGGCCGGTCTTGCCCGACAGCAGCACGATCTGGCCGAGCGCGAGGGGCGGCGTTCGGCATTGCGCGAGCGCTATCGGGAGGTCAAGCAGCGGCTGACCGATCAGGACAAGCTCCTCGAGCAGGAGCAGCGCATTCAGGCGCTGGAGGCCTATCGCAGCCAACTTCAGGCGGGCGAGGCCTGCCCGTTGTGTGGTTCCACCGAGCACCCGGCCATCGCCGCCTATCAGGCACTGGACGTATCGGCGACCCAGCGTGAGCGCGATGAGGCGCGGCAGACGCTCGAGGCACTGACCGAGCAGGGGCAGGATCTCGGCAATCAGCTTGCCGCGCTGCAGGCCCAGGTGGCGCAGAGCAGGGAGCAGGAGCAGGAACTGCAGCGCCAGCTCGATGCGCTGGTCGCTGCCTGGCAGCGTCAGGGCGAGGTGCTCGACCCACTGCCCGATGACGAGCCAGCACTCGCCGCCGCGCAAACCCGGCAGATCGCCGAACGCGTCGAGGTCGACGCGACCCTCAAGCAGCTCGATGGCCTCAAGCAGGAACTCGAACGCACCCGCCAGGATGCCGGCATCAGCACCCAGAAACATCTGGCGGCCCAGCAGCAACTGAGCGCCATCGAGCGCGACCGCGATCTCGCCCAGGCGGCGGCGCAGGCGTTGAGCGAGCAGCTCGACGCACAGCGAGAGCACCACGGCCAGGTCGAGGCCGAACTGACGGCACAACTGGCCGCCTTCGGTCATTCACTACCCGCTGACGGAGCGGCCTGGCTGGCCGATCGCAAGGCCGACGCCGGGCGCTGGCAGGAGGCGCAGCAGCGGCGTCAGGTGCTGGCACAGCAGCAACCAGGCTTGCAGCACCAGGTCGCCGATGCGGATAAACAGGCACAACAGTGGCAGGCACGCTGGCAGGAGGCGGGCGGTGAACCGCTGGTCACCGGGTTGCTGGACCAGGCCGCTGCACGTCTCGAGTCGGCCGAGGCGGGGTGGCGGAGTGCGGAGCAGCGCGGCCTGGAACTGCGCGTCACGCTGGAGGGCTTCGCTCAGCGGCAGGTCGGTCTGAGCGAGGCCGAGCAGAGCGCTGCCGCTCATTGGCAGGCGGCACTGGAGGGCAGCCCGTTCGGCGATGAAGGCGAGTTCCTGGAAGCCCTGCTCGACGAGAGCCAGCGCGAGCAGTTGCTGGCGCTCAGGCAGCGCCTGGAGAAAGCCCAGACCGAAGCCCGAGCGCTGCATGCCTCGGCTCAAGCACAGTTGAGCACGCTGCATACGGACCCACAGACCGAGCACAGTGCCGAGCATCTGGACGAACAGCTGCAGGCCTTGCAGGCGGCCTTGAAGCAGCTGGGCCAGCGCCAGGGCGAAATTCGCGGGCAGTTGCAGGGCGACGCCCAGCGCCGTCTCAATCAGCAGGCGCTGTTCGAGGCCATCGAGGCACAGCGCCGCGAGTACGATAGCTGGCAACAGCTCAACAGCCTGATCGGCTCGGCCGACGGCGCCAAGTACCGGCGTTTCGCCCAGGGGCTGACCCTCGGCCATCTGGTGCACCTGGCCAATGGTCAACTGCAGCGCCTGCATGGTCGTTACCAGTTGGCGCGCAAGTCGCTGGGTGAGCTGGAACTGGAGGTGATCGATACCTGGCAGGGCGATGTGGCCAGGGACACGCGCACCTTGTCCGGCGGCGAAAGTTTTCTGGTCAGCCTGGCCCTGGCTCTGGCGCTGTCCGATCTGGTCAGCCACAAGACGCGCATCGACTCGCTGTTTCTCGATGAAGGCTTCGGTACCCTGGACGGGGAAACACTGGAGGTCGCCCTCGATGCATTGGACAACCTCAACGCCAGCGGCAAGATGATCGGTGTGATCAGCCACGTCGAGGCGCTCAAGGAGCGGGTCGCCGTGCAGCTCAAGGTCAGCAAGGGGGTTGGCATGGGTTACAGCACGTTGGAGAAACGTTATGCGGTCTAAAGTTCTTGTGCTGTGCCTACTGACCAGCCTTGCCCATGCCGAAGATGCCCAGGACGATCATGGCCTGCAGGTGATGGACGAGCGTGGTTGCGTGCTTGGCAATGCGAGCATGCAGGCACCGACCCTGACCCTGATGGCTGCCGCCTATGGTGAGTCGCCAGCGCGCAAGGACATGGCGCTGGCGCAGATGAAAGAGGCGCTGCAGGCCGGTTGCCCGGTCGACGAACCCGATCAGATGGGCCTCTCCGCCCTCAATGGCGCGATCCTCTATGACGAGCCGGAGCTGGTGAAGCTGCTGCTCGAAGGCGGCGCCGATCCGCGGCGCAAGATCGTCAGCCCGAAGACCACGCTCAATGGCCTCGATTCCTTCGCCTTTCTCGAACTGCTCGGCAAGCGCGATGGCAAGCGTGATCGCAAGGCCATCAGGGCGCTGCTGCAAGCGAAACGCTAGGCGTTTCGCCTGTCATCCTGCGGCCGCACACTGACGGTTGCAAATTCTCCGTGGAACCATGTGGCGGGTAGGGCTATCTGTTGTAGGTCTTTTTTATCGCCTTCGGGCAGATCCCAACCCATCAGGTACGCCCATGCAAAGACGTAACCTCCTGAAAGCTTCCATGTTGATGGCAGCTTGTGCCGGTCTTCCTGCCGGACTGTTCAGCCTGCGCAGCTTCGCCGAAACCGCCGACGGCAAGGCCGAACCCTTCGATTTCAAACAGCTGCAGTCGCGCGCCAAGAGCATGGCCGGCAGGGCCTACAAGAGCACCGCCGAGGTGTTGCCCAAGACCCTCGCCGAGCTGACGCCCCAGCAGTTCAATGCCATCCAGTACGACCCGGCGCACTCGCTGTGGAACGAACTGGACGGGCAGCTGGACGTGCAGTTCTTCCACGTCGGCATGGGCTTTCGTCAGCCCGTGCGCATGCATGCCGTCGATGCCAAGAGCCGGGTCGCCCGCGAAGTGCATTTCCGTCCCGAACTGTTCGAATACGGCAAGAGTGGCGTGGACGTTGCGCAGCTCAAGGGTGACCTGGGCTTCGCCGGTCTCAAGGTGTTCAAACAGCCGAACATCGCCAAGTACGACATCGTCTCCTTCCTCGGCGCCAGCTATTTCCGCGCGGTGGACAACACCGGCCAGTACGGCCTGTCGGCCCGCGGCCTGGCCGTCGATACCTTTACCGACACGCCTGAAGAATTCCCCGATTTCACCGAATTCTGGTTCGAAACGCCGGACAAGAACGCCACCCGTTTCGTCCTCTATGCGTTGCTCGATTCGCCGAGCGCCACCGGTGCCTTCCGCTTCGATATCGATTGCCTGGAAGACCGCGTGGTGATGGACATCGACGCCCACATCAATGCCCGCAAGACCATCAAGCAACTGGGCATCTCGCCGATGACCAGCATGTTTTCCTGCGGCGGGCACGAGCGGCGCATGTGTGATTTCGTCGCCACGGCGATTCACGACAGCGACCGCCTGTCCATGTGGCGCGGCAACGGCGAGTGGGTCTGCCGACCGCTGAACAATCCGGAGAAACTGCAGTTCAACGCCTTCGCCGATACCAACCCGAAAGGCTTCGGCCTGGTGCAGTTCGACCATGACTTCAAGTCGTATCAGGACACCGTGGTCTGGTACAGCCGCCGGCCGAGCCTGTGGGTCGAGCCGACCACCCCGTGGGGTGAAGGCAGCATCGATCTGCTGGAGATTCCTACCACCGGCGAAACCATGGACAACATCGTCTGCTTCTGGAACCCCAAGCAGGCCATCGAGCCCGGCACGTCGCTCAACTTCGGCTACAAACTGCACTGGGCAGCGCTGCCGCCGGTCAAGCCGACCCTGGCGCAGGTGCAGGCTACCCGCTCCGGCATGGGTGGTTTCACTCTTGGCTGGGCGCCGGGCGAGCACTGGCCAAAGCAGTGGGCACGTCGTTTCGCCATCGACTTCGGTGGCGGCCCGCTGGCCAAGATGGACGCCAAGGCCCAGGTCGAGGTGGTCGTCGAGGCTTCCCACGGTGAGGTCAAGGATTTCAGCATCCTTGCCCTGTACCCGGAAGTCGAAGGCTTCCGCGCACAGTTCGACTGGTTCCCGAGCAGCGACAGCGTCGAGCCTGTGAACATGCGTGCCTACCTGCGCCGCGTCGACAACAAGGAAGTGCTGAGCGAAACCTGGCTGTACCAGTACTTCCCGCCGGCGCCAGCAGAGCGTCGCTATCCGGACTGGAAAGCCGAGTCCTGACGAGGCAGGGCAGACGCCCCTTTGGGCGGCGCTCTGCCCACGCTTCCAGCTGGCCTGCTAGACTGGCGCACTTTTCCGAATTCCAAGAAGTGCGCCATGGCCCAGCCGTCCACGACCTACAAGATCGATCTCAACCTCACCGATATCGATCGCAGCATCTATGAGAGCCTGCGTTTCACCGTGGCCCGTCATCCCTCGGAAACCGAGGAGCGTCTGGCGGCGCGGCTGATCGCCTATGCCTTGTTCTATCAGGAGCATCTGGCCTTCGGCCGCGGCCTGTCCGATGTCGACGAGCCGGCGCTGTGGGAGAAGAGCCTTGACGGTCGTGTGCTGCACTGGATCGAAGTCGGCCAGCCGGACAGCGAGCGCATCACCTGGTGCTCGCGCCGTACCGAGAAATTCAGCCTGGTGGCCTACGGCAACCTGCGCGTGTGGCAGACCAAGTGCCTCGACCCGGTGCGCACCCTGAAGAACATCAACGTGGTCGCCCTGGGTCAGGAGGCACTGGCCGATCTGTCCCTGGATTTGCCCCGTTCCCTGAGCTGGAGCGTGATGATCAGCGATGGCGAGCTGTTCGTGACCGACGAGCGCGGCCAGCACGAAATTCCCGTGGAGTGGTTGGCTGGCGAGCGAACGCTGGGCAACTGATCCGACCCGCGCCACGCCTGCGGGCCTGGCGCGCCCCCTGTTTCACCGCACGAGTAGAATCCGACGTCCATGCGTATCGAGTCCCGCCCGCTTCCCGCTTCTCTGCCCGATCTGGGTAATCTGCCACCGTTGTTGACCCGCCTTTACGCGGCCCGTGGGGTGCTCTCGGCAGTGGAGCTGGAAAAGGGTCTGGCACGGCTGATTCCGTTCACCCAGCTCAAGGGCATCGAGGCGGCGGTGGCGCTGCTGGTCGAAGGGCTGCGTGAGCGCCAGCGCCTGCTGATCGTCGGCGATTTCGATGCCGATGGCGCCACCGCGAGCACCGTTGGCATGCTCGGTTTGCGCATGCTGGGCGCTGCCCATGTCGATTATCTGGTGCCGAACCGCTTCGAGTACGGCTATGGCCTGACGCCGGAAATCGTCGCCGTGGCGCTGACCCGCGAGCCGGAACTGCTGATCACCGTGGACAACGGCATCTCCAGCATCGAGGGCGTGGCGGCGGCCAAGGCGGCGGGGCTGAAGGTGCTGGTCACCGACCATCACCTGCCGGGCCACGAATTGCCTGACGCCGATGCCATCGTCAATCCCAATCAGCCGGGCTGCAGCTTCCCGAGCAAATCGCTGGCCGGCGTCGGGGTGATTTTCTACGTGCTGCTGGCGCTGCGTGCGCGACTGCGCGAGCTGGGCTGGTTCAGCGCCGAGCGTCCCGAGCCCAATCTGGGCGAGTTGCTCGACCTGGTGGCCCTGGGCAGTGTGGCCGACGTCGTGCCCCTGGACGCCAACAACCGCATTCTGGTCCACCAGGGCCTGGCGCGTATCCGTGCCGGGCGCGCGCGGCCGGGTTTGCGGGCGTTGCTGGAGGTCGCCGGCAAGCAGCATGGGCGCATCACCTCCACCGACCTGGGCTTCATTCTCGGCCCGCGCCTGAATGCCGCCGGGCGTCTCGACGACATGAGCCTGGGGATCGAATGCCTGCTCTGCGAGGACGAAGGCCTGGCCCGTGACATGGCCGTGCAGCTCGATCAGTTCAACCAGGACCGCAAGGCCATCGAGCAGGGCATGCAGCGCGAGGCGCTGGCTCAGCTCAAGGATCTGCCCCTGGAAAACCTGCCGTTCGGGCTGTGCCTGTTCGAGGCCGACTGGCACCAGGGAGTGATCGGCATCCTCGCCTCGCGCCTGAAGGAACGCTATCACCGTCCGACCATTGCCTTCGCCGACGCCGGGGAGGGTATGTTCAAGGGCTCCGCGCGCTCGGTGCCGGGCTTTCATATCCGCGACGCGCTGGATGCCGTGGCGTCGCGCCATCCGGGGCTGATCAGCAAGTTCGGCGGGCACGCCATGGCCGCCGGCCTGTCACTGCCGGCCGAGCACTTCGAGACCTTTGCCGCGGCGTTCGACGAAGAAGTTCGTCGTCAGCTCTGCGAGGACGACCTGACCGGGCGGCTGCTGTCCGACGGCGTGCTGAGCATCGACGAATTCAATCTGCCGCTGGCCCGCGAGCTGCGCAATGCCGGGCCCTGGGGGCAGCATTTTCCCGAGCCGCTGTTCCATGGCGCGTTCCAGCTGGTGCAGCAGCGCATCGTCGGTGAGCGCCACCTCAAGGTGGTGCTGAAGAGCGAGTGCGGCAGCCTGCAACTGGACGGCATCGCCTTTGGCGTCGACCGTGAGGTGTGGCCCAACCCGACGGTGCGCTGGGTCGAGCTGGCCTACAAGCTGGACGTCAACGAATTCCGTGGTCAGGAATCGGTGCAGTTGTTGATCTCTCACCTGGCGCCGCGTTGACGTTCAGTCACGGAGCCCCGACGCCATCTTGAACGTTGCCCACAGGCCGATTGTCTATCTGCCTGTGCGACGCGGCCGTACGCGCAATATCTTGATGCAATCTGTAACCAACGTCGGCCAGGCTTCGCAGTAGATTCGTCCGTTCCTGAACCATTGGAGATCTCCATGAATACGCGCGGCTTGCTCGACCAACTGCTGAAGTCCGGGCAGGAATTGCTGCAACAGAAAACCGCCGGCAAGTCCTCTTCGGGGCTGGGCGGAGCGCTGGGTGGATTGCTGGGCGGCGGCAGTGGTGGAGCCGGCAAGGCTGACAACGGTGGTATCGGCTCGATGCTCAAGGGCGCCGGTGGTGGTGCCGCGCTGGCCATGCTGCTGGGCAACAAGAGCGCCCGCAAGGTCGGTGGCAAGGTCATCACCTATGGTGGCCTCGCCGCGCTGGGCGTGATCGCCTACAAGGCCTATGGCAACTGGCAGGCCAAGCAGGCCGGTGCGCCACAGGGCGAGCCGCAGACCCTCGACCGTCTGCCTGCTCCCCAGGTGGAGCTGCACAGCCAGGGCATTCTCAAGGCACTGGTGGCTGCGGCCAAGGCCGACGGCCATGTCGACGAGCGCGAGCGCGAGCTGATCGAAGGCGAGTTGAGCAAACTGGCCAGCGACGCCGAAACCCAGCGCTGGCTGCAGGCCGAGCTGAACAAACCGCTGGACCCCGCGGATGTGGCACGTTCGGCCAGCACGCCGGAAATGGCTGCGGAAATGTACGTCGCCAGCGTGCTGATGGTCGATGAAGAGCACTTCATGGAACGCGCCTACCTGGAAGAGCTGGCCCGCCAGTTGAAGCTCGACCCGGCCCTCAAGGCCGAACTCGAAGCCCAGGTTCGCCAGGATCTGCAGTAACTCCGCCGCACCGGCTGCCGACGGCTCAGTGCCGCTCGGCAGCCTTATTTCTTCTTCCCCCCTGACACTCAAGCGCCTGTTGCTACAGTAAATAGGTCTGTCTCGCTTGCGCTGCAACCGCAACGCCCATAGAGTCCGGCGCATGACCTGCGGAGGCTACCCGCAGGCTTCATTTAGAGTCTCGGCAGATGGGGTTGAATGTGAAGAACTGGACTGTTCGCCAGCGTATCCAGGCAAGTTTCGCGATCATCATCGCGATCATGCTGTTGATGGCCGCGGCATCCTTCGAGCGCCTGCTCAAGGTCGAGGGTGGGGCTACCCGTCTGCTGGACGATGCCATGCCTGGCATGTTCCACATCACTCAGGTGCGCAGTGCCTGGACGGACCTGTTCCACCAGACCATCGTGCAGGTCAGTATCAAGGAGCAACACAGGCTCAGTGATGCCGACCGTCAACTGATCAAGGGCGCCAGCGACAAGCTGGTCGCGTCGCTTGCCGACTACCGGGCGACCATTCGCGATGACACTGACCGGAGTGCCCTGGAGGCCTTCGATCAGACCCGCGAGCTGTTCGCGCAGCAGCAGGCCAGCGTGCTGACGGTCTATGACGAAGGCCGCTCCGTCGAGGCGCGGGCCCAGCTGGCCGGGCAACTGACCGATACCTGGAACGTCGGGCGTACTCAGCTCACTTCGATGATCGAGCTTAATCGCGATGTGGCGTATTCCTCTGCCGGGGATATCGTTTCTGCGGTCAGCCGAGCCAAATTGAGCATGGTGGTATCTGTGCTGCTGGCAATCATCGCTGCTTTCGTATGCGGTTACTTCCTGATGCAGGCGATCACCCGCCCGGTGCAGCAGGTGGTACACACCCTGCAGGCACTGGCCAGTGGCGACCTGACCGTGCGCCTGAACCTCGGCCGTCGTGACGAGTTCGGTGCCATCGAAACCGGCTTCAACGGCATGGCCGAAGAGATCAAGACGCTGGTCGCCCAGGCGCAGCGTTCCGCCGTGCAGGTCACCACCTCGGTGACCGAGATCGCCGCCACCTCCAAGCAGCAGCAGGCCACCGCCACGGAAACCGCGGCTACCACCACCGAGATCGGTGCCACCTCCCGGGAAATCGCCGCCACGTCGCGGGATCTGGTGCGCACCATGACCGAGGTTTCCGGCGCCGCCGAGCAGACGTCGACCCTGGCCGGAGCAGGGCAGTTGGGCCTGGCGCGCATGGAAGACACCATGCATCAGGTGATGAGCGCCGCCGAGCTGGTCAACGCCAAGCTGGCGATCCTCAACGAGAAGGCCGGCAACATCAATCACGTGGTCACCACCATCGTCAAAGTCGCCGACCAGACCAACCTGCTGTCGCTCAACGCCGCCATCGAAGCGGAGAAGGCTGGCGAGTACGGCCGTGGCTTCGCGGTGGTCGCCACCGAAGTTCGCCGTCTGGCCGACCAGACCGCCGTGGCTACCTACGATATCGAACAGATGGTTCGCGAGATCCAGTCGGCGGTTTCCGCCGGCGTGATGGGCATGGACAAGTTCTCCGAGGAAGTGCGCCGCGGGATCGGCGAAGTCGGCCAGGTCGGCGAGCAGCTCGCGCAGATCATCCATCAGGTGCAGGCGCTGGCGCCCCGTGTCTTGATGGTCAATGAAGGCATGCAGGCGCAGTCCACCGGTGCCGAGCAGATCAATCAGGCGCTGGTGCAGCTCAGTGAAGCCTCGTCGCAGACCGTCGAGTCGCTACGCCAGGCCAGCGCATCGATCGACGACCTCAATCTGGTGGCGAACGGTTTGCGTACCGGCGTCAGCCGCTTCAAGGTCTGAGCCGGTGAGCGAAACAGGCAGGCCATCGCCGGGGCGGCGTAGCCCCGGTCAGCTGTTCCTGTTGTTCAGCATGGGCACGGATCGCTACGCCCTGGATGTTCGTGAAGTGGTCGAAGTGATGCCGTTGCGCAGCTTCAAGCAGATCCCGGCTGCCCCCGATTGGGTTGCTGGGCTGTTCGCCTATCGCGGCAAGCCGGTACCGGTGCTCGACCTGTCTTTCCAGGCCCTCGGTCAGCCAGCCACGGTGCGCACCAGCACGCGCCTGGTGATCGTCAACTACCAACCCCAGGCGAGCCAGCCTGCTCGCCTGCTGGGACTGATTCTGGAACAGGCCAGCGATACCCTGCGCAGCCCCGCCGAGGCATTCGTCGACGCCGGGGTGAGCGTGCCCAATGCCCGCTACCTGGGGCCGGTGCTCAAGGCCGAACAGGGGTTGGTGCAATGGGTCCGCGTGGCCGATCTGCTCGACGAAGCGGTGCGTGAGCTGCTGTTCGCGGCAACCCTGGAGGCCAGCGTATGAGCGGCCGTTTCGAGCGCCTGTTGCATGGCTTGATCGGACTCGATGCCGAGTCGGTAGGCCAGGTGGTGATCGAACGTGCGGTTCGCCAGCGCGTCGCGGCACTGGGCTGTGCCGACGAGGAGGCCTATTGGCTGCAACTGCAGGCCTCCGCCATCGAGCAGCAGGCACTGGTCGAGGCCGTGGTGGTACCGGAGACCTGGTTCTTTCGCTACCCGGAATCCTTCGTCGCGCTCGCGCAACTGGCCCGTGAGCGGGTCGCGCAGATCATGGGCGTTCGCCCGCTGCGCATACTCAGCCTGCCCTGTTCGAGTGGCGAAGAGCCGTATTCCATTGCCATGGCGCTGCTCGATGCCGGGCTGCCGGGCGAAACGTTTCGCATCGATGCCATGGACATCAGCGAGCTGATACTGGTTCGCGCACAGCGAGCGCTGTACGGGCGCAATTCGTTCCGTGGCGACAACCTGAGCTTTCGTGATCGGCACTTCGTCGAAACCCCGGAAGGCTTTCAGCTCCAGGACGAGGTGCGTCGCAAGGTCCGTCTGCTTGCCGGCAACCTGCTGGCCCCCGGTCTGCTGGCTGGCGAGGCGCCCTACGATTTCGTGTTCTGTCGCAACCTGCTGATCTACTTCGACCGACCGACCCAGCAATCCGTGGCGGCCGTGCTGCAACGGCTCATGCGTGACGACGGTGCACTGTTCATCGGGCCGGCCGAGGCCAGCCTGTTCAGCCAGGTTGGCATGCAGGCCTTGAACATCCCCCTGGCCTTCGTGTTTCGCCGAGCCAGTGACACGCCGCCGCGTCTCGCGGCCTCGCTGCGCCAGGTCGCCCCGGCCATACCCGCGCGGGCACGGGTCGCAGCACCTGTCGCTGCGCCAGACAAACCGCCGGTGCGCCGGGTGCCTGCCGCAGCGCCGCCGCCGGTGGCCGCAGGCGATGCCGCCCTGGATGAAATCGCCACGCTGGCCAACGCCGGGCGCAGCGACGAAGCCCGCATGGCTTGCGAACGCTATCTCGCCGCGCACGGCCCGACGGCTCAGGCGTTCTACTGGCTGGGCCTGCTCAGCGATGTGGCCGGGCGTAGCAGCGAGGCCCAGGATTATTACCGCAAAACCCTGTATCTGGCGCCCAGGCACGCCGAAGCGCTGGCTCACCTGTCGGCGCTGCTCGCTGCCCGTGGTGATCTGGCGGGCGCCAAGCGCCTGCAGCAACGTGCCGGGCGTGGAGTGAGCCGCGATGACCGATAGTCTTCTGCCGCTGAGCGATGTCGAACGGGCGGCCATCGACGATTGCTGGAACCGCATCGGCGTGCAGGGCGACAAGTCCTGTGAGCGCCTGGTCCAGCACATTCACTGTCGCAACTGCGAGGTTCACGCGTCCCTGGCTACCCGCCTGCTGGATCGATTCGCTTTGCAGCGCGATGAGGATGAGCCAGAGCATGAGTGGGTCGAGGAAGAGAGCGGCGAGCGTCGTTCGATTCTCATCTTCCGGGTAGGGGAGGCCTGGTTGGCGCTGGCCACCCGTGCATTGAGCGAGGTGGCGACGCGCACCTCGATCCACTCGCTGCCACACCAGCGTTCATTGGGTTTGATGGGGGTGACCAACGTGCGTGGCGCGCTGGTGGCCTGCGTTTCGTTGGCGGAGATGCTCGGGCTGGAGAGCGCCGAGGCGGTTACCGAACGTCGCGTGGTGCCACGCATGCTGATCTTCAGCCTGGCGGATGGTCCGGTGGTCATGCCGGTCGACGAGGTCGAAGGCATCGAGGCCATTGCCGTCAGCCAGGTGGTCGAGACCGGCAACGGCAGTGTGCCGATGGCGCGGCGTTTCGCCTCCGGGGTTCTCCAGTGGAAAGGTCGCAGCGTGACCCTGCTCGACGAGCAGATACTGCAGCAAACCATCGCCAGGAGCCTCGGATGACGCCCGACCAGATGCGCGACGCTTCGCTGCTGGAGTTGTTCAAGCTCGAAGCCGAGGCCCAGACCCAGGTGCTCAACAACGGCTTGCTGGTGCTCGAGCGCGATCCGCGTCATGCGGACTCCCTCGAGGCCTGCATGCGCGCAGCCCATTCCCTCAAGGGCGCGGCACGCATCGTCGGTCTCGACGCCGGGGTGAAGGTCGCTCACGTAATGGAAGACTGCCTGGTGGAGGCTCAGGAAGGCCGCCTGTTGCTGCAACCCGAATACATCGATGCGCTGTTGCAAGGCGCCGACATTCTGCTGAGCCTGGGCTCGCCCGCGGCCGATACGAATGGAACCGGCGCGGCTGTCGATGCGCTGATCGAACGCCTCGGTGCTCTCGCGCGGGGTGGTTACGTACCGGCCCAGCGCTCAGCGGTGCCGGTGCCGGTGGCGCCCGCCGTCATCGCCGAGCCTGAGCCGCTCGTACAGGAATCGCCGGAGCCGCAAAGTGCACCTGCCAGGGCGAGAGCCGAAGGCAGCGAAGTGCAGGGCGAGGGGCGTGGACGCATCCTGCGGGTCAGTGCCGAGCGACTCGACCATCTGCTGGACATCTCCAGCAAGTCGCTGGTCGAGTTCCAGCGCATCAAGCCCCTCGGCGATGGCCTGCAGCGTCTCAAACGGCTGCAAACCGTCGCGCGCCGCGCCCTCGACGTAGCCCGTGAAGCGCTACCGGAAGGCAGCATCGATGCGCAGGCCGAGGCCATGCTGGTGGAAACCCGCCAGGCGCTCACCGAGTGCCAGCAGGTGCTTGCCCAGCACATGACCGATCTGGACGATTTCGGCTGGCAGGGCGGCCAGCGCGCCCAGTCCCTCTACGACGCCGCGCTGGCGTCGCGCATGCGGCCGTTCGCCGATGTGTTGTCGGGCCATGAACGCATGCTGCGTGACCTGGCCCGGGCGCTCGGCAAGCAGGTACGGCTGGTGATCGAGGGCGAAAGCACGCAGGTCGACCGCGACGTGCTGGAACGTCTCGAGGCACCGCTGACGCATTTGCTGCGCAATGCTCTGGACCACGGCATCGAGCCGCCCGAGGTGCGCCTGGCGCGCGGCAAGACAGCCGAAGGCCAGATACTGATTCGCGCCCGTCACCACGCCGGCATGCTATTGCTGGAACTCAGTGACGATGGCGGCGGCGTCGATCTGCATAAACTGCGCAGTGCGGTGATCAGCCGTGGTTTCGCCACCGAACAGACCGGCGAGCAGCTGACCGAGGAGGAGCTGCTGGCCTTCCTGTTCCTGCCCGGCTTCAGCATGCGTGATCAGGTCACCGAGGTGTCCGGCCGCGGTGTTGGCCTGGATGCCGTTCAGCACATGGTGCGGCAACTGCGCGGCGGTGTGCGCATGCAGCAGCGCCAGGGGCAGGGTTCGACCTTCCACCTGGAGGTGCCGCTGACGTTGTCGGTGGTGCGCAGCCTGGTCGTCGAGGTCGGTGGCGAAGCCTATGCCTTGCCGCTGGCCCACATCGAACGGATGACCCGCCTGCAGGCCGAAGACATCGTTCAACTGGAAGGGCGTCAGCACTTCTGGAGCGAAGGGCAGCACGTCGGTCTGATCGCGGCCAGCCAGATTCTCCAGCGCCCGGAAGGCAAGCCCAGCGACAACGGCATTCCGGTGGTGCTGATCCGTGACCGTGACAACCTGTTCGGTCTGGTGGTGGAGCGTTTCGTCGGTGAGCGCACGCTGGTGGTGATGCCGCTGGATCCACGGCTGGGCAAGGTGCAGGATGTGTCGGCAGGGGCGTTGCTGGACGACGGCACGCCGGTGCTGATCCTCGACGTCGAGGACATGCTGATGTCGGTCGCCAAACTGCTCGGCAGCGGTCGCCTGGAGCGGGTCGACCGTAGCGTCCGCCAGCTTGCCGGTGTTCAGCGCAAGCGCGTGCTGGTGGTCGACGATTCGCTGACCGTGCGCGAGCTGGAGCGCAAGCTGCTGCTCGGGCGGGGTTATGACGTGGCCGTGGCGGTCGATGGCATGGATGGCTGGAACGCCCTGCGCGCCGAGCACTTCGACCTGCTGATTACCGATATCGACATGCCGCGCATGGACGGTATCGAACTGGTCACCCTGGTGCGCCGCGACAGCCGCCTGCAATCGCTGCCGGTGATGGTGGTGTCCTACAAGGATCGCGAAGAAGATCGCCGGCGTGGTCTGGATGCCGGAGCCGACTATTATCTTGCCAAGGCCAGTTTCCATGACGAGGCGTTGCTCGACGCCGTGGTCGATCTGGTTGGAGAGCCGCACGAATGAGGATCGGGATCGTCAACGACATGCCGCTGGCGGTGGAGGCTCTGCGCCGAGCCCTGGCTCTGGAGCCGGAGCATCGCATCGCCTGGGTGGCGGGCAACGGTGCCGAGGCGCTGCAGCGCTGCGAAGTCGATCTGCCGGATCTATTGCTGATGGATCTGCTGATGCCGGTCATGGATGGGGTCGAGGCGACGCGACGGATCATGGCGCAGAGCCCGTGCGCGATCCTCATCGTCTCGGTGGATATCGAGCAGTACGTCAACCGGGTGTTCGAGGCCATGGGCCATGGGGCTCTCGACGCGGTCAATACGCCTTCGCTGGGCGGCGACGCAGCCGCTGACGCGGCGACGTTGCTGCGCAAGATCCAGAACATTGGCTGGTTGATCGGCCAGAACACGGGCCGCAAGCATAGCGTCTCAGCCCAGGCGCCAAGAGCGTCGGCGGCACGCCGGCTGGTGGCCATCGGTGCCTCGGCGGGCGGTCCGGCGGCGCTGGCCTCGCTGCTCAAGCAATTGCCGGGAAATTTCAATGCGGCGGTCATGCTGGTGCAGCACGTCGACGAGGTGTTCGCCGCTGGTATGGCCGACTGGCTGGCCGGTGAGTCGGCCCTGCCGGTGCGCCTGGCCCGCGACGGCGAGCAACCGCAAGCGGGTGTGGTGCTGCTGGCGGGCACCAACAACCATATGCGCCTGCAGCGCAATGGCGAGCTGACCTATACAGAAGAGCCACGCAGCCACGTCTATCGCCCCTCCATCGATGTGTTCTTCGACAGCGTGGTCGAGCACTGGACGGGCGATGCCATCGGCGTGTTGCTCACCGGCATGGGCCGTGATGGCGCGCTGGGGCTCAAGAACATGCGCGCCCGCGGGTTCCTCACCATCGCTCAGAACCAGGCCAGCTGCGCGGTGTATGGCATGCCCAAGGCAGCGGCGGAACTCGATGCCGCGAAGGAGATACTCGCCCTCGAACGCATCGCTCCCCGTATCGTTGAGCTATTTGGCTGATAGACTTACTCTGCGTCCAACTTTTAAGAGACTCGCCTTCAAGCCAGGTGGGTCTGGAGACCAACATGCAAGCCCCCCCACATTCCACGGAAGAACTCGGCTCACCCAAGGAAGGCGCGGTCATGGTGTTGCTCGTCGACGATCAGGCGATGATCGGCGAGGCCGTGCGCCGCGAGCTGTTGGGCGAGGGCGGCATCGACTTTCATTACTGCTCCGACCCCACTCAGGCCGTCGCGGTGGCCGAACAGTTGCGACCGACGGTGATCCTTCAGGATCTGGTGATGCCCGGTGTCGATGGGCTGACGCTGCTGGGCGCCTACCGTGCGCGGCCTTCGCTGCGCGACGTGCCGATCATCGTGCTGTCGACCAAGGACGACGCGACCGTCAAGAGCACCGCTTTCGCCTCCGGTGCCAACGATTATCTGGTCAAGCTGCCGGACACCATCGAACTGGTGGCGCGCATTCGCTACCACTCGCGCTCCTACACCGCGCTGCAGCAGCGCGATGAAGCCTACCGTGCGTTGCGTGAAAGCCAGCAGCAGTTGCTGGAAACCAATCTGGTGCTGCAGCGCCTGATGAACTCCGATGGCCTGACCGGGCTGTCCAACCGCCGGCACTTCGACGAATACCTGGAAATGGAATGGCGCCGCGCCCTGCGTGAGCAGACGCCGATGTCACTGTTGATGATCGACGTCGATTTCTTCAAGAGCTTCAACGACAGCTTTGGGCATGTCGCCGGTGACGACGCCCTGCGCCGCGTTGCCGGAGCCTTGCGCGGCTGCTGCAGCCGCTCCACCGACATGCCTGCCCGCTATGGCGGCGAAGAGTTCGCCATGGTGCTGCCGAGCACCTCCGCGGGCGGAGCGCGGCTGCTCGCCGAAAAGGTTCGTCGGGCCGTCACCGACCTGGGCATTCCCCACGACAAGCCCGAACCTGGCTCGGTGCTGACGACCAGTCTCGGCGTCGCTACCCTGGTGCCGCGCGCCGGTCAGACCTCCCTGCAATTGGTCAATCTGGCGGACCGCGGCCTTTACATGGCCAAGCAGGCGGGTCGCGATCAGGTCGGTCTGGTGAACGACACCAGCTCCCTGGCCTGAATCAGACGGGCGAGTTGTCGATCTGCGGCTCGCCATGAAATACCGCACGACCGCGGCCGTTCTGCTTGGCGCGATACAGGGCCTGGTCCGC
This sequence comes from Pseudomonas sp. SZ40, assembly GCF_052958135.1. Taxonomy (NCBI): domain Bacteria; kingdom Pseudomonadati; phylum Pseudomonadota; class Gammaproteobacteria; order Pseudomonadales; family Pseudomonadaceae; genus Pseudomonas; species Pseudomonas sp. SZ40. Next base: position 74,192 of record NZ_JBQWIF010000001.1, read on the forward strand.
CAGTTCCACGACCTGTTCCAGGCTGGCGTGATCCTGCGGCCATAGCGCGCCACCGATGCTGCAGCCGATCTGCAATTCTCGGCCCTCCCACTCGATCACCGCCCCCAGCGTCTGAATAGCTCGCTCGGCCACCTGGCGGGCCTGTCCGGCCGCTTCATCGAGCGGTACCTGGAGGATCATCAGGAACTCGTCGCCCCCCAGGCGCACCACCAGATCCCCGGCACGCAGGCAGCCGCGCATACGCGAGGCCGACTCACGCAGCACCCGGTCGCCAACCGCATGGCCGTGGCGATCGTTGACCGGCTTGAAACCGTCCAGGTCCAGATACAACACCGCCAGCCCGCAGGGTGTTCCCTGGCTACGCTGCTCTGCCCGCGGCAGGTACCTGGCCAGCGCCGCGCGGTTCGGCAGGCCGGTCAGCGGGTCATGGTGGGCACGGTTGTCCAGGGCACCGAGCTCGGCGTGCTGATGGGTCAGGCTTTCCACCAGATGGCGGATGGAGTGGCTGAGCTGGGCGACTTCCCGCGGGCTGTCGACTTCAGGGATCACGATGATTTCGCCATTGGCGAGACGATCCGCTGCCTTGGCGATGCTGCGCAGTGGCCGGGTGACGTAGGTCGCCAGCAGCCAGCCACAGGCTGCGAACAGCACTGCCAGGACGCCGCCCCAGAGCACGATGCTGGTGTGGATGGCCTGTACCGGTGCATCGGCCTGCGCCAGTGACTGGCGGGCGACCACCGTCCAGCCCAGGCCCTGATAGTCGAGGTAGCCCTGGCTGAGCGCCAGGCCGGTCAGGTACTGCTTGCCGTCCGGCCATTGCTGCACGGCCCAGTGGGTAGTGTTGCCCGGCAGGTCCTGCATGGCGGGAAGGTGCAGGCGCTGGCCGATCATTTCCGTGGGGGCCAGCAGCAGGGTGCGGTCGCGACCGACCACGAAGAACTCGATCTGCCGACGCTCCTCGATGGGTTTGAGGATCGCCTGGCGTACCTCGTCGGCCCATGACCACGACAGGTGCGACGCCAGCACGCCGACCAGGCTACCGTCCGCCGCATGCACCGGCAGGCTGATATCCACGAACTTCATCGCCTCGCCCGTCGGGTTGGGCAGCAGTTTGGCCAGCAGCACGGCCTCGTGCACGTCACCAATGAACAGGCCCTTGCTACCCTCCAGGAATACCGGGCGCTGAGCAATGCTGGCGCCTTCCAGCACACGGTTGCTGGAGGCCAGCACCGTGCCCCGGGTGTCGGTGAAACCGATCCAGGCGATGCTGGGGAATTCGCCCTGCAGGTGGTCCAGCAGGCGGCGTACATCGTCGATGTCAGCCGGCTGGCGCAGTACGCGAAGGCTGCCGATGACCTGCAACATGCTGGCGCGGCTCTGCATGTCGCGGTCGAGGCGGTCGATCATCATGTGCGACACCTCGGCCAGATCCCGACCCACGTCCTCGCGAATGCGCTGGGCGGAATCCTGGCTGATCAGGCTGCCAAGCAGCCAACTCAGCAGACTCACCAGCAGGGCAATCGACAGGGCTAGACGGCTACGCAGGCTTTGGGCACGAAACATGGTGCGCGATGATCCTTCAACGGCTCGATGGGCAGCCTCTCGAGTATAGATGGCCGTCGGTCCGTCGCAGGATGATTGATAACGCCAGGCGTGCTGCCAGAGAACCGCGACTCGGGTATACTCGTCGGCTTTTCCGAAGTTTTACCTGTGAGTGCCGCCAGCCATGGAAATCAACCCGATCCTTAACAGCATCAAGGACCTGTCCGAGCGCACCCAGACCATTCGGGGGTATCTTTGACTACGATCACAAGCATGATCGTCTCGTCGAAGTAAACCGCGAACTCGAAGACCCGAACGTCTGGAACAAGCCGGAATACGCCCAGAACCTCGGCCGTGAGCGTGCCACGCTGGCGCTTATCGTCGAGACCATCGACGACCTGACCGGCAGCCTGGCCGATTCCCGCGACCTGCTCGACATGGCCGTCGAAGAAGACGACCAGAGCGCCGTCGACGACGTCGCCGCAGAAATCGAACGCCTGCGCGAAATCCTCGAGAAGCTGGAATTCCGCCGCATGTTCAGCCACGAGATGGACCCGAACAACTGCTACCTGGATATCCAGGCCGGTTCCGGCGGAACCGAGGCGCAGGACTGGGCCAACATCCTGCTGCGCATGTACCTGCGTTGGGCCGACAAGCGCGGTTTCAGCGCCGAGATCGTCGAACTGTCCGAAGGCGAAGTCGCCGGTATCAAGGGCGCCACCGTGCACATCAAGGGCGAGTACGCTTTTGGCTGGCTGCGCACCGAAATCGGTGTCCACCGCCTGGTGCGCAAGAGTCCGTTCGACTCCGGCGCCCGTCGCCACACCTCGTTCTCGGCGGTGTTCGTGTCGCCCGAGATCGACGACAAGGTCGAGATCGAGATCAACCCGGCCGACTTGCGTATCGACACCTACCGCTCCTCCGGTGCGGGTGGTCAGCACGTCAACACCACCGACTCGGCGGTACGTATCACTCACGTGCCGACCAACACCGTGGTGGCGTGTCAGAACGAACGTTCCCAGCACGCCAACAAGGACACCGCCATGAAAATGCTGCGGGCCCGGTTGTACGAGCAGGAAATGCAGAAGCGCAACGCGGCTTCCCAGGCGCTGGAAGACACCAAGTCCGATATTGGCTGGGGTCACCAGATCCGCTCCTACGTGCTCGATGACTCGCGCATCAAGGACCTGCGTACCGGCGTCGAGCGCAGCGACTGCCAGAAGGTTCTCGATGGCGACCTCGATCAGTACCTCGAAGCCAGCTTGAAACAAGGCCTGTAATACCTTTTGGTTCCGCCCCGGTGGGGGCGGCGACTACCCCGTGATGGAATCCCGACGAACATGAGCGACCAACAACCCGACCAGCAGCAACTGCAACAGGAAGAGAACAAGCTGATTGCCCAGCGCAAGGAAAAGCTTGCTGCCATCCGTGAGCAGGGCAACGCCTTCCCCAACGACTTCCGTCGTGACAACCTCTGCGCCGACCTGCAGAAACGGTACGTCGACAAGACCAAGGAAGAGCTCGAAGCCGCTGCCATTCCGGTCAAGGTTGCCGGTCGCATCATGCTCAACCGTGGCTCCTTCATGGTCATTCAGGACATGAGCGGGCGCATTCAGGTCTACGTCAACCGCAAGACCCTGCCCGAAGAAACCCTGGCAGCGGTGAAGAGCTGGGACATGGGCGACATCATCGCCGCCGTTGGCACCCTGGCCCGCAGCGGCAAGGGCGACCTGTACGTGGAAATGACCGACGTGCGCCTGCTGACCAAGTCGCTGCGTCCGCTGCCGGACAAGCACCACGGCCTGACCGATACCGAGCAGCGCTATCGCCAGCGCTACGTCGACCTGATCGTCAACGAAGACGTGCGCGAAACTTTCCGCGTGCGCTCCCAGGTGATCGCCCACATCCGTCGTTTCCTCGCCGAGCGCAACTTCCTCGAAGTGGAAACGCCGATGCTGCAGACCATTCCCGGCGGCGCTGCGGCCAAGCCTTTCGAAACCCACCACAACGCCCTCGACATGGCCATGTTCCTGCGCATCGCGCCGGAGCTGTACCTCAAGCGGCTCGTCGTTGGCGGGTTTGAGAAGGTGTTCGAGATCAACCGCAACTTCCGTAACGAAGGCGTTTCGACCCGGCACAACCCCGAGTTCACCATGCTCGAGTTCTACCAGGCCTATGCCGATTACGAAGACAACATGGACCTGACCGAGGAGCTGTTCCGCGAGCTGGCGCAGAGCGTGCTCGGCACCACCGACGTGCCATACGGCGACAAGGTGTTCCACTTCGGTGAGCCGTTCGTGCGCCTGTCGGTGTTCGACTCGATTCTCAAGTACAACCCGGATATCACCGCCGCCGACCTGCAAGACGTGGACAAGGCGCGCGCGATCGCCAAGAAAGCCGGCGCCAAGGTGCTCGGTTTCGAAGGCCTGGGCAAGCTGCAGGTGATGATTTTCGAGGAACTGGTCGAGCACAAGCTGGAGCAGCCGCACTTCATTACCCGTTATCCGTTCGAAGTCTCGCCATTGGCCCGTCGCAGCGACGATGATCCGAGTGTGACCGACCGTTTCGAGCTGTTCATCGGTGGCCGCGAGATCGCCAACGCCTACTCCGAGTTGAACGATGCGCAAGACCAGGCCGAGCGCTTCCAGCAGCAGGTGGCCGACAAGGACGCAGGCGATGACGAGGCCATGCATTTCGATGCCGACTTCGTTCGCGCCCTCGAATACGGCATGCCGCCCACTGCCGGTGAAGGCATCGGTATCGATCGCCTGGTGATGTTGTTGACCAACTCGCCGTCGATCCGCGACGTCATCCTGTTCCCGCACATGCGCCAGGAACTCTAAGGGTTTGCCAGAGCCGCCTTCGGGCGGCTTTTTATTACCTGTGATTCAGCGCCTATCCTGTTGATGGACAACTGGTTTGGACGCTTGACGCGCCGCGTCGAGGGAATGGACTATCAGCGCGTGGCGGTCCCACGATCGTTTCAAGGAGAGCATGATGAAAGCCTGGCGTGCACTGGTGGTGCTGTCGTTTCTGTTGTTGAGCGGTTGCCTGGTGACCTTCAAGGAGCCGATCCCGGCCAACGAAGCAGCGCCGATTCCCCTGCTTGGTACCTGGTCACGCACCGACGAGTGGGGCGAGCTGCGCTTTCTGGACATCAGCCGTTCGGGCTCCAATCTCTACAAGGCCGATGCCTACACCGACAGCATCGACAACATCGCCAGCCTGCAGAGCTACAGCTTTACCGTCGCCCACCACGGCCGACGCTGGTACCTGTCGGCGGGGGTGCCCAAGCGCATGGGCGCGAATTTCGCCATCGGCGGCTTCGAGTTGACCCACAACAATGAGCTGGTGCTGTTCAACCTCGACGTCGAACGTATCCTCCAGGCCATCGACAACGGTGAGCTCAAGGGCAGCACCGTGGCGATGCCGCAGGGCGATGGGGTACTGGTCTCCAGCGGCCTGGAACAGGTGTTCGCGTACCTCAACGATCCGGCCAACTCCGATGTGTTCGTCGAGGTGGCGCGCTATCAGCGAACCGGGCCGTGAGTGCTTCTCACGATCTGCTGCACGCCGGCCCTGGAGCGCTGAAAAAACGCTCGCATGAGGCTGTCCGGCAAGGTCGTGACCAGGCTCTGCGGGTCGATTCGGCACTTTCAGCAACGCAAAGAGGATTGCCATGAACAGCCACACAGGACTCGACGGTTACCAACTGGTCGTGCGCGCGCTGTCCGATCGTATCGTCGAGGCGCAGACGCCGATCCGTGTACTCGATGCGGTGAAATGGGACGACTCCATTCGCCAGACCTTTCTCAAGCACAAGGGCAGGGAGCTGCCGGCGATAGACCGTGGCTACTACGACAGCCGACCGCTGGCCTTCGATCCGGCCGCCAAGAAGCTGGAGTTCCAGAACATCGAGCGCGACATCACCCGCCAGCTCGGCCAGTTCAATCCGGTGGGGCAGATCATGCGCCGCATGTGCCGCGAGTACCGCATGGTCATCCGCATGCTGGAAGCCCGTGGTACCTCGGATTTCGGGTTGATTTCCCAGGAGCTGTACGGCGCGGCGTCCGACGCCTTCCATGCCGGTGATCCGACCCTGGCCGATCTGGGGCTGATGTTTTCCGGCTACCTGAACAACATCGACAGCCGCGGCGACCTCAAGGACGAGCCCAAGACGCTGACTGCCAAGGACGCCGTCGCGCTGCTGCAGAGCCGGCTGAATCTGGTGTTCGGCGAGAGCGACAGCACCATTCGCGTGTTCGAGTCCGACGGCATTCTCGCTGACGCCGCGGCCGGTGCCGATTACATCAAGATCCGCGCCGATGCCATGTTCAACGAGCGCGACGTCAAGGCACTGGAAGTACACGAAGGCCTGGTGCACGTGGCAACCACGCTCAATGGCCAGAACCAGCCTGTTTGCACCTTCCTGGCCAAGGGGCCACCCTCGTCGACGGTCACTCAGGAAGGCCTGGCCATCCTCATGGAAGTGATCGCCTTCGCCTCCTACCCCAGTCGCCTGCGCAAACTCACCAACCGCACCCGCGCCATTCACATGGCCGAGCAGGGCGCGGATTTCCTGCAGGTCTGCGATTTCTACCGTGAGCAGGGTTTCAGCCTGGAAGACAGCTACAGCAACGCCGGTCGCGCGTTCCGGGGCTCCGCTCCGAACGGTCTGCCCTTCACCAAGGATCTGTCCTACCTGAAGGGGTTCATCATGATCTACAACTACATTCAGCTCGCCGTGCGCAAAGGCAAGCTGGAACAGATCCCTTTATTGTTCTGTGGCAAGACCACGCTCGAAGATATGCGTACGCTACGTCAACTGGTCGATGAAGGCCTGGTGAGCCCACCCAAGTACCTGCCGCAGCAGTTTCGTGATCTCAACTCGCTGTCGGCCTGGATGTGCTTCTCCAACTTCCTCAACCACCTGAGCCTGGACCGCATCGAAGCCGACTACGCCAACATTCTCTAGGGGCAGCCGCTGCGGTTTTCCGGGGCGTACCGTACGAGCTTGTCTTCAACTGAGAGGTTTATGAGCGAGCGCAATCCCATTCCCCTGATTCTCACCGCCATTGGCAGCATCGCCGGCACTGTCATGGTGCTCGGCTACTATGGCTATCTGCACTTCGCCAAGCCTGAGGATGCCTTGCTGCTGTCCGAATTCACCATGCTCAAGACCGTTCCTGGCGAGGACTACAAGGTGTCGCTGAAGGCAGCCGACCAGGTTGCCCAATGCATCGATGGCGTGCTGGTGCTGTTCGATCTCAAGCAGAAGGGGCTCAGCGGGGTACTGGTCGATAACCGCAGGCAGGCCGTGCGTTGCATGGTCGATGACATGCCGCCGGATCGTTAGGGGCTGGGCGACGCAGGGCGCCCCTGTACGCAGATTCGCGGAGCCAGAAATGACGAACCCCGCCGTGGCGGGGTTCGCTTTCGTTCGGCCTGCGCTTAGTAGCTGCGGAAGGACGAGCGGGGGGCGACGGCTTTGTTGTCGTTGGAAATGGTCACTTCCACGCGGCGGTTCATGGCACGGCCAGAGGCGCTGGCATTGCTGGCGACCGGGTATTCCTTGCCGTAGCCCTGGGCGACGATTCGCTCCGGGCCCACGCCCATGCGTACCAGTGCGGTGCGTACGGCGTTGGCGCGGCGATCCGACAGGTCGAGATTCAGGGCTTCCGAACCGGTGCTGTCGGTGTAGCCTTCGACCAGAACCTTGCGGCCGGGATTGTCACGCAGGAACTCGGCCAGTTGGTTGATGTTGTGCAGGCCTCCGGCCTTGAGCTCGGCGCGGCCAACGTCGAACAGCACGTCACCAAAGGTGACCAGCGTGCCGCGTTCGGTTTTCTTGCCGTTCAGGCTGCTCTGCAATTGCTTGATTTGCGCTTCACGGGCTTCCAGGCGTGCCTGAGTGCGCTGTGCGGCGGTCTTTTGCAGGTCCTGCTCGGTGGTGCGCAGGGCGATGGTCTGGCGCGCCACTTCGACACGCTGGTTGGCCAGGTAAGACAGCTGATCGACGATCTTCTGGTCTTCCTTTTCACGATAGGCCTTCTCGGCTTTTTCCAGGAATTCGCCGGCGTCCTTGGTCTCCAGGGCGGCTACCTTGATCGCCTTGGGATCGCTTTGCAGGGTCGAGAAGTTGCTGCGCGCCTGTTCCAGATTGACGTTGGGCTTCGTCGAGCAGGCTGCCAGGCCGACGCTCAGGGCCAGCAGGGCGGGGATCATCAGTTGATTACGCATGTTTGGTCATCCTTTAACGATTAGCGAGGTCTGTTCGACAGACCTGTTACTGGCCTTGGGCAGGAGTGCTCTGGAAGCCGCGCAGGCCTTCCTGACGCAGTTCTTCGATGCCTTGTTGGGCATCCTTCAGTGCTTTCTCTGCCTTCGCCGCCTGGGTCTTGCGAACCGCCAGGCGTGCATCCCACTCGGCCTGCTCTGCCAGCCGTTTGGCTTCCTCGAATTTCTTTTCGTAAACCTTCTGCTCGGCCTGCTTCAGCTTGTCCTGGGCGGAGCGGGTTTCCACTGCGGCGAATTCTGTTCCGCCAGAGCTCACGGCTTCATTGACGGCAGACTTGGTCACCGCCAGTTGCTCGCTGGGCGGGGTGCCTGCACAGCCAGCGAGAATCAGGGCGCTGCCGACGGCCAGTGTCGCGGCTTTCCAGCCCGCCAGTTGAGTGCGCGCTTTTGAAGCAGTCTTGGTGCTCATGGTGTATGCAACTCCATAGGTAGTTTCCTGGCAGGTAGTCGATTTCCATGATGGTTTACCTGCCGCATCGAAATGGGCCGCGGAGGCCGATAGCTGCGAGCAGCTACCGTTCGTCCGTCGACCAGCGGGCATTATTGCATGACGAACGGTCGTTTTCACCGATTAGTGGTTGTTTGCTCCGATGAGCGGTATTTTCGGGTGCCTGGAGTCTGCTCGGCGCTGTCGAGCGAGGTTCGCGGGTCGCGCGGCGAAGGAGGCACGGAAGGCGTGAGTCGCGGGTGGTAAACGCGGGTTCGAGGGCTGGGCGATTGGTCGTGGCGGGGGCAGGGTTACGGGCGTGTGGCGAGGTTGGTCATCAGGATCCCATTTGCCGGAGCTACAAGGCGCAAAGATGTCGCCAGGGGCGCGTGCCGGCTGCCCCTGAAACGACAGAACCCCGCCGAAGCGGGGTTCTGGTGCAACAGCAGCTACTTAGTTGCTGCTTACGGACGAGCGAGGAGCAACCGGCTTGTTGTCGTTGGAAATGGTCACTTCCACACGACGGTTCTGAGCGCGGCCGGCAGAGTCGGCGTTGCTGGCAACCGGGTATTCTTTGCCATAGCCCTGAGCGACGATGCGCTCCGGACCTACGCCCTGACGTACCAGTGCGGCACGTACGGAGTTGGCGCGACGCTCGGACAGGCCCTGGTTGTAGTCAGCCGAACCGGTGCTGTCGGTGTAGCCTTCGACGATTACCTTGCGATCCGGGTTTTCCTGCAGGAACTGGGCGAGCTTGGCGATGTTGGCGAAGCCGCCTGGCTTGAGCTCGGCACGGTTCAGGTCGAACAGTACGTCGCCGAAGGTGACCAGAGTACCGCGTTCGGTCTGCTTGGCGTTGAGGCTGTTCTGCAGTTGCTTGATCTGCGCGTCACGGGCTTCCAGGCGGGCCTGGGCACGTTGGGCGCCCGTCTGCTCGAGGCTCGCTTCGGTGGTGCGCAGTGCGATGGTCTGACGCGCCACTTCGATGCGCTGGTTGGCCAGGTAGGAAAGCTGGTCGACCTTCTTCTCGTCTTCTTTCTCGCGGAAAGCGCGCTCGGCTTTTTCCAGCGCTTCACCGGCATCCTTGGTTTCCAGTGCCGCGACCTTCACAGCTTGCGGGTCGGTCTGCAGCGTGGAATAGCCGCTACGCGCCTGCTCGAGGTTCACGTTCGGTTGAGTGGAGCAGGCAGCGAGGCCAACGCTCAGAGCCAGCAGGGCTGGAATCATCACTTGTTTACGCATGATCGTTCATCCTTTATTCAATTGGCGAAGTCTGACGAAGCCGTTACTGACCTTGGGTCGGAGCCGGCTGAGCGCTGCGCAGACCTTCCTGACGAAGTTCCTCGATACCCTGCTGGGCATCCTTCAGTGCCTTGTCAGCCTTGGCTGCCTGGGTTTTACGCACGGCTACGCGTGCGTCCCACTCGGCTTGTTCGGCCAGGCGTTTGGCTTCTTCGTAGTTCTTCTCGATGACTTCCAGCTCGGCCTGCTTCAGTTTGTCCTGGGCAGACTTGGTTTCGACCGCGGCGAATTCGGTACCGCCGGAGCTCACGGCTTCGTTGACGGCCGACTTGGTCACAGCCAGTTGCTCACTGGGCGGAGTGCCTGCGCAACCGACGAGCAGCAAGCTGCTGCCGATAGCCAGTGCCGCAACTTTCCAGCCGGCTAGTTTGGTACGAGCGTTTGGGGCAGTTTTAGTGGTCATGGTGTGCAACTCCATTGGTAAATTCCTGGCAAACAGTCGGTTTCCACGATGGTCACCTGCCGTCCGGAAACTCAGGAGCGATAGCGGCTGAGTTAGTTTTTCTCCGGCGACCAGTGGTCATTACGGCATAACCCTGTGAGTTGGCTGAGTCAGGAAACGTTCAGCAAAAAAGTGCACGTTGCCAGGATCGCGTCGCCAGAAAAATGTCGAAAGCCGCGCCACTCGGCGCTTTGCGCGGCATCTGGCGACAGGGCCGCGGTTCTCGATCAGGGCTCGCTTCGCTCGGCCTCGGCATTCATTTCATGCAGGTAGTGGCGAGCCAGCTCCAGAAAACGCGGGGTAGGGCCGACGTCTTCGTAGACCGGGTTGCCTTCTTCGTCCGTGGCGACCACGTGAGTGCCCTGAACGTAGGGCAGGCTGGCTTCGAGGTCTTCCAGAGCGGCACCGAGCAGCTCGGCGATCAGCTCTTCTGGGCGCCGTTTCGGGTACATGTGGCCGAGTGCCGCCAGGCGCGCGGCCGACTCCACATCCAGATGCACCTGATAAGGCGTACTGACCAGGCGGCCGGTTGCGTTCTGTTCCCATTGCTGGACGAGTTCGCGGATCTTCATAGGTACCTCGAGGTGTGGCGGGTTCTCTGTTACAGACCTGAGCCCTCCGGCTGCGTTCCGATTGACGCCTGTGGCGGCGCGTATCGGCGCTTCGTTCTGCTGCTTTGGTCGAAGGGCTGCTTGTCAGGCAGTGCCAGGCTGGGCCAATCTGCAGGTTCACGCAGCGGCGGAGGCACACCGGTATGACGCAAATCGACGCACGTCTACGCGAGGACGTTCACCAGCTTGGCGAGTTGCTCGGCACCACCATCCGCGAGCAGCACGGCGATGCTTTCCTCGACAAGATCGAGCGCATCCGCAAGGGCGCCAAGGCTGCGCGCCAGGGTTCGGCGGACGGGGCTCGACAGCTGAGCGATACCCTTGACCAACTGCACGACGACGAATTGCTGCCGGTCGCCCGTGCCTTCAACCAGTTTCTGAACCTGGCTAACATCGCCGAGCAGTATCACCGCGTGCGCCGACGTGATGCCGGCGAGGCGCAGCCCTTCGAGAACCGCATACTGGACGAGCTGCTGCAGCGTCTGCGTGCCGGTGGGCATGATCGCGAAGCCCTGGCCCGGCAGGTCGGTCGGCTGGATATCGAATTGGTGCTCACCGCGCACCCGACCGAAGTCGCCAGGCGCACCCTGATTCAGAAATACGATGCCATCGCCGCGCAGCTGGCGGAGCAGGATCACCGCGACCTGTCCGCAGGTGAGCGCGACGCGATTTCCAGCCGCCTGCAGCGGCTGATCGCCGAGGCCTGGCACACCGAGGAAATCCGTCGCGTGCGCCCGACCCCGGTGGACGAGGCCAAATGGGGCTTCGCGGTAATCGAAAACTCGCTGTGGTACGCCCTGCCGACCGTGCTGCGCAAGGCTGATCAGGCACTGCTGCGGGAAACCGGGTTCCGTCTGCCGCTGGAGGCCGCGCCGATCCGATTCGCCTCGTGGATGGGCGGCGATCGGGATGGCAACCCCAACGTGACGGCCAAGGTGACCCGCGAGGTTCTGTTGCTGGCCCGCTGGATGGCCGCCGATCTGTATCTGCGTGACATCGACAGCCTGGCCGCCGAGCTTTCCATGCAGCAGGCCAGCGATGAATTGCGCGCGCGCAGTGGCGACAGTGCCGAGCCCTACCGGGCGCTGCTCAAGCAGCTCCGCGAGCGCTTGCGCGCCACCCGGACCTGGGCTCACGAGTCGCTCGCCGGTCCGGTCAGCCCGCCTGCCGCCGTGTTGCAGGACAATAGCGACCTCTACGACCCACTGCATCTTTGCTACCGCTCGCTGCACGAGTGCGGCATGGGCGTCATCGCCGACGGCCCGCTGCTCGACTTCCTGCGTCGGGTGAAAACCTTCGGCCTGTTCCTGGTGCGCCTGGACGTTCGCCAGGACGCCACTCGCCATGCCGCCGCGCTGGGTGAGATCACCGATTATCTGGGCCTTGGCCGTTACCAGGAATGGGATGAAGAACAGCGTCTGCACTTTCTGCAGACCGAGCTGAACAGCCGTCGTCCGCTATTGCCCGCGGACTTCCGTCCCGCAGGCGAGACCGCCGAAGTGCTGGCGACCTGTCGTGAGGTCGCGGCCGCGCCCGCGGCGTCTCTCGGTTCCTACGTCATCTCCATGGCGGGAACCGCCTCCGATGTGCTCGCGGTACAGCTGCTGCTCAAGGAAGCCGGGCTGCGCAGGCCGATGCGTGTGGTGCCGCTGTTCGAAACCCTGGCCGATCTGGATAACGCAGCGGTCGCCATCGAGCAATTGCTGGGGCTGCCGGGCTATCGAGCCAGCTTGCACGGCCCGCAGGAAGTGATGATCGGCTACTCCGACTCCGCCAAGGATGCCGGGACCACCGCTGCCGCCTGGGCGCAGTACCGTGCCCAGGAAAGTCTGGTGGAGATCTGTCGTCAGCATCAGGTCGAGCTGCTGCTGTTCCATGGCCGCGGTGGCACCGTGGGCCGCGGTGGTGGTCCCGCCCACGAGGCGATCCTGTCGCAACCACCGGGCTCGGTGAACGGGCGTTTCCGCACCACCGAGCAGGGCGAGATGATCCGCTTCAAGTTCGGCATGCCGGACATCGCCGAGCAGAACCTCAATCTCTACCTGGCCGCCGTGCTGGAGGCGACCCTGCTGCCGCCGCCCGCGCCCGAGCCAGCCTGGCGCGCGCAGATGGACAGGCTTTCTTCCGACGGCGTGGTCGCCTACCGCGGCGTGGTGCGCGAGCATCCGCAGTTCGTCGAGTACTTTCGCCAGGCGACGCCGGAGCAGGAGCTTGGCCGCCTGCCGCTGGGCAGCAGGCCGGCCAAGCGGCGCGAGGGCGGGGTGGAAAGCCTGCGGGCAATCCCCTGGATTTTCGCCTGGACGCAGACCCGCCTGATGCTGCCGGCCTGGCTGGGCTGGGAGGCCGCCCTGAGCGGAGCGCTGGAGCGCGGCGAGGGCGAGTTGCTGCGCGACATGCGCGAACACTGGCCGTTCTTCCGCACGCGCATCGACATGCTGGAAATGGTGCTCGCCAAGGCTGACGAGTCGATCGCCAGGCTGTATGACGAGCGTCTGGTCAGTGCCGAACTGCACCCATTGGGTGCGCATTTACGCGACCTATTGTCGCAGGCGGGTGGTGTCGTACTGGGTCTCACCGGGCAGTCGCAGTTGCTTGCCCACAGCCCGGAGACGCTGGAGTTCATCACCGTACGCAATACCTATCTGGATCCATTGCACTTGCTGCAAGCCGAGCTGCTGGCCCGCTCGCGGCAGCGCGAGCAGGAGGCGGGAAGCCCTCTGGAGCAGGCGTTGCTGGTCAGCGTGGCGGGTATCGCCGCCGGTTTGCGCAATACCGGTTGAGGGCATCGGGCGCAGCGGGTGATTGCTGCGCCGATAGGCGGAAATTGCCGGTAAAAGCTGGGAAGATTGTCCTCTGTGGCAGTTTTCGGGGAAATTCTGTTCGGCTTTGACCTTGGTTGTATGGTGGCGCCGCGAAAATATGATGCAAGCTGCGAGGCGTCGTCTGGAAATGAGGCCCCGGTCGCATTTGTCTGCGACTTTCGATGGCTTGTGCGGCATTGGGGCGCTGTGTATCTTGATCGACCTTCTAGCAGTTCGGCCCCTGGCCGGCCTGCCGAAACCTTCTGAGATTGGCCCCACGAGGCGAGTCCACCATCACTACCAAGAACTTGAGGAGCACATCGATGCGCGTGATTCTGTTGGGGGCGCCCGGTGCCGGCAAAGGTACTCAGGCTGGTTTCATTACCAAGAAATTCTCGATTCCACAGATCTCCACCGGTGACATGCTGCGTGCAGCGGTCAAGGCAGGCACTGAACTGGGTCTGGCCGCGAAAAGCGTGATGGATGCCGGTGGCCTGGTCTCCGATGAGCTGATCATCAACCTGGTCAAGGAGCGCATCGCTCAACCCGATTGCGCCAATGGCTTCCTGTTCGACGGCTTCCCGCGCACCATCCCTCAGGCTCAGGCCCTCAAGGACGCTGGCGTGCAGATCGATCACGTGGTCGAAATTGCCGTCGATGACGAGGAAATCGTCGGCCGCATCGCCGGTCGCCGCGTACACCCGAACTCCGGTCGCGTGTACCACACCGAGCACAACCCGCCGAAAGTCGCTGGCAAGGATGACGAAACCGGTGAAGATCTGATCCAACGCGACGACGACAAGGAAGCCACCGTGCGTCATCGCCTGTCGGTCTACCATTCGCAGACCAAGCCCCTGGTGGATTTCTACCAGAAGCTTTCGGCTGCCGAAGGCACGCCGAAATACAGCGCCATCGCCGGCGTCGGCTCCGTCGAGCAGATCACCTCCAAGGTCCTGGCAGCGCTCAGCTGAGCCCTGTTTACCGGATATCAACGGCCCGCTTGCGGGCCGTTGTCGTTTCTGGGCATGCCGATGGCTTGGCGGGTTAAGCCAGTGTCGTTCCTGGAGCGCGGATCGAGCGCCTGGCTATCTAGTATCGGTACGGTCCGCGCCTTTCGGGCGTCAGGCCGCTACCTTCGGCATGCACCATCGTTCCCGGCTGAGCAGCGCAGGAAATCCGCGCTGCTGTGCTGGTTTCATCGACCGTCACGAAACAGCTTCGAGGAAGGCGGCTTTACATCAACCACCCCATCAGAGTGCATTCCATGACCAAGAACAGAAGATTTGTCTGCTTGCCCATCGCCATCGTGGCTTCGGCATTGAGCGCATCCGTCGCATTCGCCGACGACGCCCCGGAAAAAAAGGGCGAGTGCCCGGTTGACCAGTTCACCATGGCGTTGCGTTATCAGCAGCAATCAGCGGAAGTTCGCGCCCTGCAGATGCAGGCTTACAACATCGCCACCGAGAAGCTGGATGCAGCGGTGGCTGCGGCGGAAGATCCTTCGAAGCTCGCCATCGTTTCCGATGTGGATGAAACCATCATCGACAACTCGGCGCTGCTGGCCCGTGACCTTGCCAATTGCCACACCTACGACGGCTGGGACACCTGGCTGCCTTGGGAGCGCGACGGCAATCCGGTATTGATCCCGGGTGCCAAGAAATTCCTCGAGCACGCTGACAAGCTGGGCGTCGCCATCCGCTATGTGTCGGATCGCTCGCAAGAGCAGAAGGACTACACCCTCAAGGCCCTGAAGAAGCTCGACCTGCCGCAGGTCAGCGCAGAAAGCGTGCTGCTGCTCGGACCGCCCAAGGTCGAGCGCCGAGCGCTGGTCGCCAAGGACTACCGCATCGTGATGCTGCTCGGTGACACCCTGCATGACTTCGATGCACGTTTCCGCAAGACGCCGGTGGCGGAGCAGCGCGCGACCGCCGAGGCAGAGTCCGCTAAATGGGGCACCGAGTGGATCGTGTTCCCCAATTCCGGCTATGGCACCTGGTCGAAAGAGCCCCTGAAGGGCTGGGACGCCAAGCCCGTCATCGAGAAGTGGTAAGCGAGCCAGCCCGTCCGCTCGCGGGCTGACCCGCTGCTTGACGGTGCCCATCCAGGGCATCGTCGTGGTGGTGTAGCACTCAGTTGCACCGCCTCATGGGCCGCAGGACCCGCCGTTTGCCCCGCTGTGCTGGAAAAAAACGCCTCAAACCGTTTTAATGCCCGCCCGCTCAGCCACCTCTACAGATCACCATGACCACTCTGCTGGCCCTCGATACCGCCACCGAAGCCTGTTCCGTCGCCCTGCTGCACGATGGTCGAGTGACGAGTCACTACGAGGTGATCCCGCGTATGCACGCTCAACGGCTGTTGCCGATGATCAAGGCGCTGCTGGGCGAGCAGGGCCTCGCACTGTCGGCGCTGGATGCCATCGCCTTCGGTCGTGGCCCAGGTGCCTTCACCGGTGTGCGCATCGCCATCGGCGTGGTACAGGGGCTGGCGTTCGCGCTCGATCGCCCGGTGCTGCCGGTGTCCAACCTGGCGGTGCTGGCGCAACGCGCGCTTCGTGAGCACGGGGCCAGCCAGGTCGCTGCGGCCATCGATGCGCGCATGGATGAGGTCTATTGGGGCTGTTACCGCGCCGAGCAGGGCGAGATGCGGCTGGTCGGTCACGAGGCCGTGCTGGCGCCGGAGCAGGCGCTGCTGCCGAGCGAGGCGGCAGGCGAGTGGTTCGGTGCCGGTACCGGCTGGGGCACCTTTGCGCCGCGCATTGCCGCACAGGTTGCTGCCAGGGATGATGACATGCTGCCCCACGCCGAGGACCTGCTGAGCCTGGCGCGTTTCGCCTGGGCGCGGGGTGAGGCGGTGGTTGCCGACCAGGCGCAGCCCATCTATCTGCGTGACAAGGTGGCCACTCCCAAGATGCCGCCACCGGCTGGATTCTGAATTTGCCGACGGACGAGCCGTCCTTTTGTCGTCAACTTCCCGCCATGCATTGCCAAGGCCGTGTGGTGCAGCTAAATTGCCAGCACTTCCGCACGTCTTTCTGCCGAGCCTTCACTGATGCGTATCGACGGTAACATCGCGCCCTACTCACCGGATCGTGGCCCCCGCTCGGGGACTGCGGTCACGCCCTATCGTGAGGCGAACCGGGAAGAGGAAGTAAAGCGCGAGCAACCGGCAACCACCGCCGCTACTCAGGGCTTCGAGCAGACCCCGCAAATTCGTCGCGTGCAGCAGACCAACTCCAGCACCGACAACTTCCCGGTGCGCTCGCTGGACGTGACCTACCAGCCAGCCATGAGCAATCGCGCCGCTCAGGCCATCGCCAGCTACAGCAGCACCGAGGCCTATGCCCGTGACGTGGATGCCCAGCAGGTGTTGGGTCTCGATCTGTACGCCTGATCGACTTCCGATCTGCACCTCTGGCCGTACACAGGGCACAATAGCGGCCTTTGACTCGTCAGCGATTTGCCATGCTTCCCTATTTCCTCGGTTGCCCTTCCTGGAACGAGACCGCCTGGCGCGGCAGTTTCTATCCGGCCGACCTCAATCTGGCTGACAGCCTCGAACACTACTGCCGCGTCTTCAATGCGGTGGAAGGCAATACCACGTTCTATGCCCGCCCTGATCAGGACAAGCTGGTTCGCTGGGTACAGCGCATGCCCGAGCACTTCCGCTTCTGCGCCAAGGTGCACAAGGACATCAGCCACGAGGGGGATCTGCGTGATCAGCTCGACGGCACCCAGGCGTTTCTCGAACTCCTGGCGCCGCTGGGAGATAGAGTGGCGCCGCTGTGGCTGCAGCTGCCGGCCATGTTCGGGCCTTCTCGACTGAACGAGCTGGCGGTGTGGCTGGATGCGTTCTCGCAGCGTCGGCTGGCCGTCGAAGTCCGCCACCCGGCGTTCTTCGACAAGGGTGACGAAGAGCGCGCCCTCAATCGGCTGCTGCACGAACGGGGTGTCGAGCGCATTTGCCTGGATTCCCGTGCGCTGTTCAGTTGCCGCTCCAGCGACCCGGCGGTGTTGCATGCGCAATCGAAGAAACCCCGCCTGCCGATTCGCCCGGCGGCGTTCAGCGACAGCCCCCAGGTGCGCTTCATCGGCGGTCCGGATCTGGATGCCAACCAGCCCTTTCTCGAGCCCTGGCTGGACAAGGTCGCGGCCTGGATCGAAGACGGTCTGACGCCCTATGTATTCCTGCACACCCCGGACAACCACCTCGCTGCCGCCCAGGCGCTACGCTTTCACCAGTCGTTGAGCGAACGCCTGCCGGGCTTGCCGCCGCTCCCCCCATACACCGACAAAGCCCCTCGCGCCGAACAGCTCGGCCTGCTTTGAGAAAGCGTGGAAGCAGCTTGTCGATCGTTCCTCAGGCTCTGCGTGGGAGCGCCTGTCAGGACGCCAGGCCAGGATCTTGACCGCTTGTCGGAGGATAGCTGGCGTGGGCTGGTGGGCTGAAGCCCACCCTACGACCCTGTGCGGCTGTAGGGTGGGCTTCAGCCCACCACTGTCAAAGGTCTCTGGCCCGTCAGGCCAGGCGCAGGTGGTTGTCCCAGAGCCCTGCCGGGAGTTCCAGGGGCTGCATGGCGATGCGTTCGCTGCGGCAGTCGTACAGCCGGCAGCGGCCAATGCCAGCGCTGACCACGAAGCCATTTTCCACCGCGCCGACCCCCGCGCAATCGGGTAGCGAGGCATCCAGACGTACTGCGCCGCTGTCCAGATCCCAGATGAACAGGCGGTTGCCTCTGGGGGCGGTCATCGCCAGCAGGCGCAGGTCGCTGTGCACCGCCACGCTGGCGGTGTACTGGTTCATCATCTGGCGTTGCGCATCGGCCATCGGGAAGTGCTGGAACGGCTGGCCCGGACGCTTGATCGCCACCAGCGGCACAGCGTCCATGGCGTCGCCCATGTACTGCTGGCCGCTGACGATGGTGCCGTCTCTGGCCACGGCCAGGTGGCGCACGCTGTTCATCTGCTCGGGCAACTGCTCCTTGCTCTGCAGGGTGCCGTCGCGGGCCATCAGCACCAGGCTGGCTTCCATGGCATCGAGGTTCATTTCCACCCGGCTTTCCGCCTCGGTGCGGATGCCGCCGTTGGCCACCACCAGGGTTTCGCCATCCGGCATCCACAGCACCTGATGCGGGCCCAGGCCGTGGGTCGACAGTTCGTCGCGGCGTAGCAGGCGCTCGCCTTCCAGGCGGTAGGCGCCAAGTACGCCGCGACCGGGGTCGCGGGTATCGTTCTCGGTGGCGTACAGCCATTCGCCGTCCTTGTGGAATACCGCGTGGCCGTAGAAATGCCGGTCCTGCTCGCTGTGCAGGGTCTGCAGCAAGCGTCCGTCGCGGGTGTCGACCAGATAGCTCTCGGTGCTCGGTCGGCGCCCGACGAACAGCGCCATGGGCAGGTTCGGGTGGGGCACCACGTCGTGGCAGCGCTCGCTGACCTGCGTGGCGAATGCCCGCTGGCCGTCGAGCCGATAACCGACCGCGTAGTGCTTGCCACCTTCGTCGTTGCGTGCCGAGAGCAGCAGGGGCTGGCCGCCGTTGTGGCTCAGCTTCCAGCCGCCCACGGCACCGGCAGCGAGTACCGCGGCACTCAAGCCAAGAAAGGCTCTGCGTTTGATCGCCATGAGTCAGTCTCCGTCGTGGGCATTGAAGCCCAGTTGGATGCCCAGCGCCCGTGCCAGCTCGCCTTCGTGCAAGCGGTGCAGCACATTGAGGCTGTCGTAGAAGGCATTGAGGCTCTGCCGTCCGGCCTCGTCAGCCAGCAGTTCACCCAGTGGGCGTTGCAGGCCGGCGAGCTGCTGCCGGGTATCGGCGTAGGCGGCATCGATACGCTGCTTGAGCGCATCCTGATCGCTGCCCAGCAGGGCCTGGATACCGTCGTCCTTGGCGCCGCGCCAGAGTTGCTCGGCACCGCTCAGGGCAGCGCCGAGGTTGGCCAGGCTGGCCTGACTGCGCCAGGCTTCCGCCTGGTAGGGCTGCGGTACGCCCTTGCTCTGGCGGCCCAGCGGCGCGCCGAGTTTCTTCTTCAGGCCATCGATGGCGCTGACCTGGGTGCGCAGCAGATCGGAGATGGCCTCACCGGCTTCGGCATAGCGCTCGTTGGGAAAGGTCTTGTACTGGCTGAGTGCACCGGCCTGGTCCTGCCACTGCGTCAGCACGGTGTCCGCCAGGGCCTGCTGATGCTCGCCGATGGCCACCAGCAGCGGGCAGTAGCGCGCCTTCTGTTCGGCATTCTGCAGATCGATCTCCGCATCGAAGATCAGGTACTCGTAGGCGGTAAGCCCCTGGACGACGACGCTGGCTTTCTCCAGGTCGGCGGCGTTCAACTGCGGCTTGCCGTTGACCAGCGCCTGAACCTGGCGGGCCACCAGGTTCTTCTTGTCCGGCCAGAACTGCACCTGCCAGGCGCGATTGCCTTCGGCAAGCGGCCCTACGGCCAGCGGCTGCAGGCTGGCCCAGGCACTCTGCGCGGTAAGGAACGCCTGGCGAGCGGCAGGCAGATCTTCATTGCCTGCGCAGAACGACCTGGCGCTGCTGGCCAGGCTGCTATCGGCTTCCTTCCACGTGATGTGCGCGGGCAGCAGTACGCCTTCGGCCAGCGCGGCACTGACCGTGGCCTGCGGATCGGCAGGTGAACAGGCGGCCAGAGTCACGCCCAGCAGGGCGATGGTCAGCGGAGAACGGATCATGCGCGGCTCCTTTACAGTGAGTTCAGAAAGGCCAGAAGCGCGGCGCGCTCCTCGCTGGAAAATGTCAGCACCTGGCGTTTGGCGGCTTCGGCTTCGCCACCGTGCCAGGCAATCGCTTCGAGCAGGTTGCGAGCGCGACCGTCGTGCAGGAACTGGGTGTGGCCGCTGATCGTCTCGGTCAGGCCGATGCCCCACAACGGCGCGGTGCGCCATTGCCGACCGCTGGCGCGGAATTCGCTGCGACCATCGGCAAGGCCCTCGCCCATGTCGTGGAGCAGCAGGTCGGTGTAGGGGCGAATGGTCTGGTTGGCCAGCTCCAGCTCGGCCGCATCGGCGGCAGTCACGAAGCTTGGCGTGTGGCAGCTCTGGCAGCCAGCGCGATGGAACAGGGTCTTGCCTGCCAGCACCTGGGCGTCTTCGGACTTGCGACGAGCTGGCACGGCGAGGTTGCGGGTGTAGAACAGCACCATCTTCATGATGTTGTCGCTGACCTCCGGTTCGCCACCGTGGGCCGCCTCGCGGCAGGCGGCTTGCGCATCGGTGCACTGGTCGTGCGGCACGACGTTGCTGGTCAGGCCCATGTCGTGGGCGAAGGCGTGGGCGTTCTGCTGATTCAGGCTCGGCTGCCCGGCCTTCCAGCCGAAACGGCCGAGCACGGTTTTCTTTTGCACATCGTCCCACACCCAGTTGGGCTGCCCGGCGATGCCGTCACCATCGCGATCCTCGGGGTCGGCGTTGGCCAGGATGGCCTCCTGTGCAATCGCCTCGAGCAGGCCGAGGCCGATCATCGGTGGGGCGACCCGGGCCGAAAACTGCGTGTCCGGATGCATCGGCCCGTAGCCGAGCTGGCTGATGTTCAGCTGCGGCTTGCGCAGCTCGATGCTGTAGCCGTCGTCGAACTGCACGCTGTGGGTGCTGTACTCGACGCGCACCTTGCCTTCGGGCGCTACGCCGGGATTGGCCATGTCCTGCAACTGCGCGCCGTACTTCGGTTCCGGCAGCACCCCCTGGCGCTCGATGATCCACTCGTCCGCGCTGTCGGCAGGAATCGACAGGCGCACCAGCATCGATACGGCGTTGACGCTGCCGGGCTCGGGAGGGTGACCACGGCCATCGCGGATGTGGCAGTTCTGGCACGCATTGGTGTTGAACAGTGGGCCGAGACCGTCCCGGGCGGTGGTGGTGGACGGCGCGATCACCCAGGGGTTGCGGAAGAAACTGTTGCCCACGCTGAAATCCAGACGACGTTCGGCCTTGAGGTTGGCGGAGGGCAGGGAGAACGCGTTGTGGTCGCTGCGCGATACCGTGGCCGTGCCGCCGGAAAGCGCTTCGCCAGGCTCTGCTTCGGTGAAGCGCGGGGACTGGTCACACGCCGCCAGGCTGAGGGCCAGGCCCAACAATGGCAGCAAACGACCGGATGGCGCAGGCATCGACAGAGTCCGTGACAGGAAAATCAAGGGCGGGAATCTTAGCAGCCTATGCAGCTTTAAATAAGATGGATTTGCATGTGCAGCGCTCAAAACTACCTGCGTTGTCATCGCTGCGTTAAAAACCGGCTGAAAATGCATTTACCCTCGTAAATTCCGCTCTTTCGCCTGTTCTTGCCTTGCACGGACCTCCTCGCCAACGTTTTTAGAGGTGCCCCTATCTTGATGGTATCCGGCGCAGAAACGAAAAAGGCCGATGCGAGGTGAGTCGCATCGGCCTGGTCTACGCCTGAGGTTCTGGAATCAGAACTCGTGGTCGGCGGTATCCGGGTTCAGATCGCTGATGCCCAGTTTGCCAGCCGCCTGCTCGATGGCACCGGTCTGCTTGACCAAGGCGGCAATGGCGTCGCGCACCAGTTGCTGACCTTCGGCGTTGTCGGCAGCGATCAACTGGTCGAAGTGCTGACCCTTGTTGGCACTGTCGACCAGGGCCTGCAGCTTGGCTTCGGTGGCTTCCAGGTCGGCCTTCAGGGTGGTGTCGGCGGCGGCGTCCGCCTTGGCGACCAGCGACGACAGGCTCGGGCCAGTCAGGCTGGTGCCGTCGACCTTCTTGTACTCGCCCAGGTAGACGTTGCGAATGCCCTTGCCGTTGTAGAAGTGCGAGTTGTGCGTGTTGTCGCTGAAGCAGTCGTGCTCGTCTTCGGTGGAGTTGGCTTCCAGCGCGACCTTCATGCGTTCGCCGGCCAGCTCACCGAGGGACAGGCTGCCCATGCCGAAGAGGATCTTGCGCAGACCGTTCTCGGCCGATTCGCTTTCCAGGGTGGCGCGGTAGTTGTCGGCAACGCCGGCTTTCCACTGGCCAGCCATTTCGTCGAGGTCGGCGACCAGCAGTTCGGTGGCGGCCTTCAGGTACGCACGACGACGCTCGTTGTGGCCGCCGGTGGCGCCTTCACCGACCACGTAGTCGGTAGCCGGGCGCTCGCCTGCGCCTGGGCCGGTGCCGTTCAGATCCTGGCCCCAGAGCAGGAATTCGATGGCGTGGTAGCCGGTGGCGACATTGGCTTCGGAACCGCCCAGCTCGTTCAGGCTGGCGAGCAGGTCCGGGGTGATTTCGGTGACGTCGAGCTTGTCTTCGCCGACCTGGATCTCGGTGTTGGCGATGATGTTGGCGCTGGCGCCCGGGTTGCCCAGCGCGTGCTGGTAGTCCGCGGCGACGTAGTCGATCAGGCCTTCATCCAGCGGCCATGCGTTGACCTGGCCTTCCCAGTCGTCAACGATGGTGTTGCCGAAGCGGAACACTTCGCTCTGCATGTAGGGCACGCGTGCGGCCAGCCAGGCTTCGCGTGCAGCCTTGAGGGTTTCCTCGTTGGGGGTGGCAAGCAGGGCGTCGATGGCGGTCTGCAGCGTTTTTGCGGTGCTGGCGGCGTCGTCGAACACGGCCGACGCGATGTCGGCATAGTGCTTGACCACGGCCTGCGCAGCGGCTTCGTCGAAGGCGCCGGCTGCTGCTGGTGCACTGCTGGTGCTCGCTTGCGGAGCCGGGGCGGCGGCTTGATTGGCAGGCGCTTTGTCTTCACCGCAGCCCGCGAGGGCAATGGCGATTGTCAGCAGGCTGGCAGAGGCCAGGGGCATACGAATCATGACGAAATCCTTTGCGTGTTAATGGGGAGCGCGCGTGGTCGTCCACGCGAGCTGCAACATAATGCGAAAGATTTGCATTTTACGCAAAGGCTGGATGTGCTACTGCCCGTTCCGAGCCCGGATAATCGCGCTCAGGCTCGATTCAGAGCGGCGCGTGCCTCAGAGCGTTGCCGGATTCACGCGGTGCTGCGCGCGGCTGGACTGCTTGAGGTACTGGGTCAGTTCGCGGGCCGGCAGCGGCCTGCTGTAGTAGTAGCCCTGACCTTCATGACAACCCTGAGCGATGATGTAGGCCTCCTGTTCGGCGGTCTCCACGCCCTCGGCGATGACCTGCATGCCCAGGCTCTTGCCGAGCTGGATGATGGCGCGAACGATGGTGGCGTCGTCCTCGTCCTCGAGCAGATCCTGCACGAAGCTCTTGTCGATCTTGATCTTGTCCAGCGGCAGGCTCTTCAGGTAGCTGAGCGACGAGTAGCCGGTGCCGAAGTCGTCGATGGCGATCAGCGCTCCGGAGCGACGCAGGCTGAGCAGGTGCTGGGCGGCGGTGCTGATGTCTTCCATCAGGCCGGTTTCGGTCACTTCGAGTTCCAGGCTGCGGGCGGGCAAGCGGTACATCTGCATCAGGTTGTTGACCACCCGTGGCAGCTCGGCGTGGTGCAACTGCACGGTGGACAGGTTGACCGCCATGCGCAGGTCGCCGTAGCCCTGATCATGCCACTCGCGAAGCTGACGGCAGGTCTGATCGAGCACCCACTCGCCGATCGGGATGATGCTGCCGTTCTGTTCGGCCAGCGGGATGAACAGGTCCGGCGCCACCAGCCCGTGTTGCGGATGCTGCCAGCGCAGCAGCGCCTCTACGCCCACCACGCGGTGATCGCTGAAGCTGATCTGCGGTTGGTAGACCAGATGCAGCTGATCCTGCGCGAGAGCCTCGCGCAAATCCTTCTCCAGCTCGCGGCGGCGGCGCATCTCGCTGTCGACGCTGGCGATGTAGAACTGGTAGCGGTTGCGTGAGCGGCTCTTGGCCAGGGTCATGGTCTGTTCGGCTTTCTGCAGCAGCTTCTCGGGGCTGTCGCCGTCTTCCGGAAACAGCGTGATGCCGATGGTCGCGCGCAACTGCACCAGGTGGTCGTCGAGGGCGAACGGCGCCTCCAGGTCGTCCAGCACGCTTTGCGCCAGCTCCGCAGCCTCGTAGGGCTGCTCGATATCGGCCTGCACCAGGGCGAACTGGTCGCCGCCCAGGCGGGCCAGGGCGCCCAGCCGTCCGCTGTGGCTGCGCAGGCGATCGGAGAGGGCCAGCAGCAACTGGTCGCCGGTCTGGTAACTGAACTGCTCGTTGATGCCCTTGAAGTCATCCAGCCCGACGCACAGCACGGCAACCCGACGCTGCAGACGCCCGGCATCCTCGAGGATCTGCTCGAGCTGCTGCTGCAGTTGCTGGCGGTTCGGCAGGCCGGTCAGGAAGTCGTACTGGGACATGCGCTGCAGGCTGTTCTCGGCTTCGCGGCGCAGGTGGGTATTGCGTTCGATGGAGGCGAGCAACTGGTTGGCGGTGTTGATCCACAAACCGAGCTCGTTCTTCTCGTTGCCGGCGAGCATGGGCAGCTTGTTCTCGCTGGGGCGATCCGGGTTGATGCTGCTCAGGTGTTCGATGATCTTGGCCAGCGGCTTGGTCAGCAGCCAGTAGTAGACGAGGTACAGCACCAGGCCCATGGCCAGTGCACGCAGTACCCCAGAAATGAATATGATCACCGAGTTGGTGATGAAGCTCTCACCGTACAGGGCGGTGTCGAGGGTGATGTTCAGATCGCCGTAGTATTCGTTGTAGGGTTCGCGGCCCACCAGGCGGATGGTGAAATCCTGCTCCTCACCGAGAATCGGGTCGGTCAGCCAGCGCACGGACGGCTCGGCCAGGGGCCGGCTTCTTTCCGCCAGCATTTGCTCGCCCGGGTGACCGATCGAGGCATGGCGCACCGATTCATGCTGGAACAGGCCCTCGACGACCTGCATGCCCATCTCGCGGTCGAGGCTGTAGACCGCCTGGGTCGAGGGGTCGCGGAACATGCCGAGGATGCGCTGGGCATCGCTGGTGATCGAATGGCGGGTCTTGTAGATATCGAACACGATCTGGCCGAGGCTCAGCACCACGCCAACGGCAAGCGCGGACAACAGCACGACGCGAAGCAGTTTCACGGACAGACTGTGCTTGAGTTCCAGCTTCAAATGGCAGTTCCTTGTGCGATACCGGGCGCCGGATAGGGGTTGAGTATTGGCAAAGTCGCGGTAGCAGTCAAAGGCCAGTGCTGCACGGCGTTCATCCAATAGTGCCGGTTTCCCGCAGCACCTGCATTGTTTCGGAGGCCGCCCTCAAGTCTTGAGTACCGTCCGTCGATCCCGACGCCTGTGCCGCGCACCGCAATATGCACCCTGCAGACGAAAAAATGCCCCCCTGACTCGCGTCGGGAGGGCATCCCTATCATGCAGCACGTTCGCTTGCAGGCAAGCGTGACGTCAGGGATCAGGCGGCGAAGTTCTTCGCCACGAAGTCCCAGTTGACCAGGTTCCAGAACGCCTCGACATACTTCGGACGGACGTTGCGGTAGTCGATGTAATAAGCGTGTTCCCACACATCGCAGGTCAGCAGCGGAGTATCGCCTGCGGTCAGCGGGCAACCGGCGCCGATGGTGCTGGCCAGTGCCAGGGAACCGTCAGCCTTCTTCACCAGCCAGCCCCAGCCAGCACCGAAGGTGCCGATGGTGACCTTGCTGAACTCTTCCTTGAATTTCTCGAAGGAACCGAAGGATTTTTCGATGGCCGCGGCCAGCTCACCAGTCGGTTGACCGCCGCCGTTGGGGCTCAGGCAGTTCCAGTAGAAGGTGTGGTTCCATACCTGGGCCGCGTTGTTGAAGATGCCGCCGGAGGAAGTCTTGACGATTTCTTCCAGGCTCTTGCCTTCGAACTCGGTACCGGGCACGAGGTTGTTCAGGTTCACGACATAGGTGTTGTGGTGCTTGTCGTGGTGATACTCCAGAGTTTCCTTGGAGATGTGCGGCTGCAGAGCATCATGTGCATAAGGCAGCGGCGGCAATTCGAAAGCCATGGTTATTCTCCTAATCAGGTCAGTTGCGATGAGCGCAAGGCCGATCACGGGCGGCCAAACATGCGTCGGCGGATTTATACCCTTTGCGACGCAGGGCAGGGATCATAGCACCGGGGCTACCGCATAACCACGCAGCAACTGTGCGGGAAAGCGGTGCTAGAGCCTTCGTCGGCAATCGCGCCGATCCTGCTTCGCAGCGACTCAGGCGAGCTTCATGGTCGCCACGCCGGCGAGGATGATCAGGCAGGCCAGCAGGCGAATCGGCGGCAGGCTCTCCTTCAGCCACAGGCTGCCGATGAGCAGGGCAAACACCACGCTGGTCTCGCGCAGGGCCGATATCAGCGCCACCGGGGCCTGGGTCATCGCCCAGATGACGATACTGTAGGCGAACATCGACATGGCCCCGCCGAGCAGCCCGGCCTTCCAGTGCGGGCCCAGTTCGGCAACGATGCGAGGGCCGCGTTGGCCGAGAATGATCAGCGCCATCACCAGGCCGTTCACGGCGAACAGCCACAGCGAATAGGACAGCGGGTCGCCATTGGCGCGGGCACCGCTGGCGTCGGACAGGGTGTAGCCAGCGATGAACAGGGCGGTCATCAGCGCGCTGAACAGCAGGCCGCCGTTGGCTTTGCCGCTGCCACCCCGGACCGCCATCAGCCAGATGCCGGCGACCAGCACCGCCAGGCCGAGCAGTTGCCCGGCAGGCAGGACTTCACCCAGCAGCAGTACCGAGAGGCCTGCCACCAGCAATGGAGAGCTGCCCCGGGAAATCGGATAGACCTGGCCCAGGTCGCCATATCGGTAGGCGCGGCTGAGAAAGACGTTGTAGCCGATGTGCAGGATTGCCGAGAGCACGATCCATGGCCAGGCCGCGGCATTCGGCATCGGTACGAACGGCAGGGCCAGCAGCGCGACGGTCCCGGCGCCGATCTGGATCAGCGAAGCGGTGAGAAAACGATCCAGACCTATTTTCAGCAGCGCGTTCCAGCCTGCATGCAGAGCCGCCGAAGCGATGACCATGAGAAAGACGCTGGTTTCCACGAAGGCTCCGGCAGATTTCGACAAGGGCCGCAGCATAGCACCTGGCCCGGTCCCGAAGCCCTTCCTGGGTCAGAGCGGGCTGGCGATCAGTTGCCAGGCAATCGCGAACATCATCGCGGCGACGATCAGGTCGATGATTCGCCAGGTCAGCGGCCGAGCCAGCCACGGCGCCAGCCAGGCCGCGCCGAGCGCCAGGCACATGAACCACACCAGCGAAGCACTGGCGGCACCTGCCGCGTAAGCCTCGGGGACGCTCTGCTGGGCGCCGAGGGAGCCGATCAGCAGCACGGTATCCAGGTACACATGGGGGTTGAGGAGCGTCACCGCCAGGGTCGCCAGCAACACCGCGCGCAGCGAGCGAGGCGTGTCGCCCTGTACCTGAAGGGCATTCGGCCGGCAGGCACGCCGCAGCGCCTGAGCGCCGTACCAGAGCAGAAAGGCCGCGCCGCCCCAGCGTGCGACGCTCAGCAGCAATTCGCTTTGCGCCAGCAGGGTGGCCAGGCCGAATACGCCCGCGCTGATCAGCAGGGCATCGCAGACGATGCACAGCAGCGCCACCGGCAGATGATGTTCGCGGCGCAGGCTCTGGGCGAGGACGAACGCATTCTGCGCGCCGAGGGCGATGATCAGGCCGGCTGTGATCGCCAGGCCGTTGCTGTAGCTCTGCCACATGATCAGTACGTCCTTGCTGGAGTGATGAAAACCGAATTGCCGGGATCCGACATGAGCGATGCATCCTGAATAGGGGAGGGATGGCTATCAGTCTGCGGCGATTGCTTGTATAAGAAAAAGCAATATTGCTGATCGCTCATTAGGAAAATCGATTGCTCGATTACAAGTTGCTGGCCGCCCTTGCCGCGGTCGTCGAACAGGCTGGCTTCGAGCGCGGTGCCCAGGTCCTGGGGCTATCGCAATCGGCGGTCTCCCAACGCATCAAACTGCTGGAAGCGCGCATCGGCCAGCCGGTGCTGCTACGCGCCATGCCACCGACGCCCACCGATGTCGGCCGACGCCTGCTCAACCATGTGCAGCAGGTGCGCCTGCTCGAGCGCGATCTGCAGGAGCAGGTGCCGGCCCTGGAGGCCGATGGTGAGACCCAGCGGCTGCGCATCGCCGTCAACGCCGACAGCCTGGCCACCTGGTGGGCGCGGGCGGTGGCGGACTTCTGTGCCCGCCACCGCGTGCTGCTGGAACTGGTGGTCGAGGATCAGGAAGTGGGCCTCAAACGCATGCGCGCCGGTGATGTGGCGGCCTGCGTGTGTGCGGCCGAGCGCCCGGTTTCCGGCGCTCGCAGCCTGCCGCTCGGTGCCATGCGCTATCGGGCCATGGCCAGCCCGGCCTTCGTCACTCGCCATTTTCCCAACGGCGTGACGGCCGAGCGCCTGGCCCATGTGCCAGCGATCGTGTTCGGCCCGGATGACCAGTTGCAGCACCGCTACCTCAATGAGCTGGGTATCTCGGGCAGCTTTCTGCATCACCTGTGCCCATCGTCGGAAGGCTTCCTGCGGCTGACTGCCGAGGGCCTGGGCTGGGGCATGGTCCCCGAGCCGCAGATGCAGGAGGCGCTGGCCAGCGGTGAGCTGGTCGAACTGCTCGCCGACCGGCCCATCGACGTGCCGCTGTACTGGCATCACTGGCGCAATGGCGGCGAGCTGCTCGACCGCCTGACCGGGCATTTGCATCGCCATGCAGGTGATTATCTGGTGCCAATCACGTGAGCGGTCTGCAGCGACACCGCGCCAGGCTTTATAGTGCGCCGACGAGCGAGCGGAGGACGTGATGAAGATTCTGGTCACCGGAGCAAGCGGTTTCATTGGCGGGCGCTTTGCCCGTTATGCCCTGGAGCAGGGCCTGGACGTGCGCGTGACCGGGCGCCGAGAAGACGCCCTGGAGCATCTGCTGCGCCGTGGCGCGCACTTCATGCCCGGCGACCTCAACGACCCGGAGCTGGCCCTGTCGCTGTGCAGCGACGTCGAGGCCGTGGTGCATTGCGCGGGTGCCGTGGGTGTCTGGGGGCGCTACGAGTATTTTCATCGCGGCAACGTCCTGCTCACCGAAAACGTCATCGAAGCGTGCCTCAAACGCCGGGTTCGGCGACTCGTACACCTGTCGTCACCGTCTATCTATTTCGATGGGCGCGATCATGTCGGTCTGCGTGAAGAGCAGGTGCCGAAGCGTTTTTCCAGCCACTATGCGCGTACCAAGTTTCTCGCCGAACAGCGCGTGTTCGGTGCTCAGGAGTTTGGCCTGGAAGTGGTTGCCCTGCGTCCGCGCTTCGTCACCGGGGCAGGCGATGTGAGCATTTTCCCGCGGCTGATCGCCATGCAACGCAAGAAGCGCCTGGCGATCATCGGCAATGGCCTGAACAAGGTCGACTTCACCAGCGTGCACAACCTCAACGAGGCCCTGCTCAGCGCCTTGCTGGCCGCCGGTCCGGCCCTGGGCAAGGCCTACAACATCAGCAATGGCGCAGCGGTGCCGCTCTGGGATGTGGTCAATTACGTGCTGCGCCAGCTGGAGATGCCGGTGGTCACCCGGCATGTCCCGGTCGGCCTGGCACGCAGCGTGGCGACCCTCAACGAGGGGCTCTGCAGCCTGTTGCCGGGGCGCCCCGAGCCGTCGCTGTCACGGCTGAGCGTGGATGTGATGAGTCGCAACTTCTCGCTGGACATCAGCCAGGCGCAGCAGCACCTGGATTACGAAGCCAGGGCCGGCTTGTGGCCAGCGCTCGACGAGTTCTGTCGCTGGTGGC
This sequence comes from Pseudomonas sp. SZ40, assembly GCF_052958135.1. Classification (NCBI taxonomy): domain Bacteria; kingdom Pseudomonadati; phylum Pseudomonadota; class Gammaproteobacteria; order Pseudomonadales; family Pseudomonadaceae; genus Pseudomonas; species Pseudomonas sp. SZ40. The sequence goes on from NZ_JBQWIF010000001.1 coordinate 104,259, forward strand.
GGGCTCAGGGGTAGCTCCAGGTTTCTGCACGGCAGGGCGCTGCGGAACCTGATGGGTATCCGGTGGGTCTTTTTGCGCAATACGCCCGCCGCGGTGCCGCCATTTCCTGACGGCACGACACCCAAGCGCCACGTGCGAATCGGTATACTGCGCGGCAATTTGCCTCCACCGTGGTTTTCTCAAGGTCTCCCTACATGCGTAACGATGCCCACGACGAATTCGATGACGTGCCCAGCCTGACGCCGGATCGCCGCGATCAGGACGATTTCGACCCCGAGCCGCAGCCCTATGCCCGTGCCGCTGCTCCTGGCAAGGCCGCTGTCGCACCCCGTGCAGCCAGCACCGGCCCGCTGTGGGCACTGGTGGGTGCGCTGAGCATCGCGCTGGGCGCCGTGGGCTGGTGGAGCTTCCAGCAGATCAACCTGATGGAGCAGCAACTGGTCGCCACGCAGGAAAGCTTCGCGCGTATCAGTGAAGAAGCGGCTGGCCGCATTCAGGACATCTCCGGCAAGGTGGTTGCAGCCGAATCCAACGTCACCACCGGCAGTGAGGCCCTGCGCCTGCAAGTGCGTCAGCTGGAAGGCAAGGTTGCCGAACTGACCAAGCAACAGCAGGCCGCTGGTGGCCAGCAGAGCGGGCAGGACAAGCGCATCGAGCAATTGATCGCCGACCTCAAGGCCCAGCAGGGTGACACGGGCAAGTACGACGAGAGCCTCAAGACCCTCGGTAGCGAGCAAGGCTCGCTGAAAAGCGAATTGGCTGCCGTGAAAAGCGAATTGGCCACCCTGAAGAGCGCCCAGGCGGATGCCGGCAAACTGGCGACTCAGGTAAGGAGTCTGGCGGGTGACATCGAGGCACTGAAGAAGGCTGGCAACTCCAACGCCGCTGTTGATCGCCTGGAGCAGGATCTGCTGGTGCTCAAGAGCCAGATGGACAATCGCCCGGCGGCCAGCAGTGGCAGCAGTACCGCCGAGTTCGACGCGTTCCGCGCGCAGACCACGCGCAGCGTCAACACGCTGCAGGCGCAAATCCAGAACTTGCAGCAGCAGATCGACGCGCGCTAAGGGCGATCTGCTGCGCGTCGGCCCTGCGGCGTTGAAAACAGGCTTGGACAGCCGCTCGCGGCTGACGCGCTTTAGCGCGGCCCGAAGGGTGAGCGAAGCGAGTCATGCTCATGTACACCAGTACACTGCGCTTGCTCGCCTGGTTTTGTGGGGCGCCTGGCCCTTGCAGGTTTCTAGCTCGCTAGACCGTAAGTGCAACTGCGATTTGCCATTTTAGAGAATTGCCAGCCAACAAAAAGCCCGCGTGAGAACGCGGGCTTTTTGTTGCGCGGCGTAAGTTACAGGCGCGGGTAGTCGATATAGCCGACCGGGCCCGAGCCGTAGAAGGTCTCGCTGTGCGCTTCGTTCAGTGCGGCGCCCTGGCGCAGGCGTTCCGGCAGGTCCGGGTTGGCGATGAAGGGCACGCCGAAGGCCACCGCATCGGCCTTGCCGCTGGCCAGCCAGGCATTGGCCTGATCCTTCGAGAAGCGCTCGTTGGCGATGAATACGCCGCCAAAGGCTTCTTTCAGGCTCGGCGACAGGCTGTCATCGGCTTCCCGCTCGCGAGCACAGAGAAAGGCGATGTTGCGCTTGCCGAGTTCGCGAGCCACGTAGGTGAAGGTTTCCGCGCGGTTGGAATCGCCCATGTCATGGCTGTCCGCGCGGGGCGCCAGGTGCACGCCGACACGGCCCGGTTCCCAGACGCTCAGCACGGCATCGGTGACTTCCAGCAGCAGGCGCGCACGGTTTTCCAGGGAGCCGCCGTAGTTGTCGGTGCGCTGGTTGGTGCTGTCCTGCAGGAACTGGTCGAGCAGGTAGCCATTGGCGCCGTGGATTTCCACGCCGTCGAAGCCGGCAGCCTTGGCGTTTTCCGCGCCCAGCCGGTAGGCCTCGACGATATCGGCGATCTCTTCGGTTTCCAGGGCACGTGGGGTCACGTAGTCCTTCATCGGGCGAATCAGGCTGACATGCCCGGCGGGCTGGATGGCGCTGGGGGCCACCGGCAGTTCGCCGTCCAGGTACGACGGGTCGGAAATCCGCCCCACGTGCCAGAGTTGCAGAACGATCTTGCCGCCATTGGCATGTACCGCCTTGGTCACGCCGCTCCAGCCGCGCACCTGGTCGTCGGACCAGATGCCGGGGGTATTCGGGTAGCCCACGCCCATCGGTGTGACCGACGTGGCTTCGCTGATGATCAGCCCGGCCGATGCGCGCTGTACGTAATACTCGGCCATCAGCGCATTGGGCACACGACCTTCGTCGGCGCGGCAGCGGGTCAGCGGGGCCATGATGATGCGGTTGGCGAGTTCCAGATCGCCGATCTTGATGGGGTCGAACAGTGTGGTCATGGTCAGGATCCTTGGGTCATTCGCTCGGAACGGGTTGATGTACGGGTGTGCGGTTGGAAAAGATCGGCAAGGTGGCGATCCGCGCCGGAGAATCAGAGTGCCTGGCCGATCTGGCGCAGGAAGGCATCGATGGTTGCGTCGTTGCGTTTGAAGAAATTCCACTGGCCGACCTTGCGGCTGGTCACCAGACCGGCACGCTGCAAGGTGGCCAGATGTGCCGATACCGTGGATTGCGACAGGCCCGTGCGCTCATCGAACTTGCCGGCACACACGCCGATGTCGAAGGTGTGATCCGGCTGGGCGAAATACGCCTCGGGCTCCTTGAGCCAGCGCAGGATGTCCCGGCGCACCGGGTGGGCCAGGGCCTTGATGACGTCATCCAATTCGATGTCGTCGCTGCTCATCGGTTCTCCTGATATCGGTGCAACGCAATATCGCGATACAGCGAACTCTATATCGGGACTTGGCGATATACAGATCGTTCAGGCAGATAATGCATATCGACCGGTGTGATGGGCGGCATCTCGCCAGTGGCAGGCCCAGGCCTTAAGCTGCCGGACATGAACTACCTCGCACATCTGCATCTGGGCGGAAACGCGCCCGCCGAACTGCTCGGCAGCCTGTACGGCGATTTCGTCAAAGGGCCGCTGACCGGACAGTGGCCGGCTACCATCGAAGCGGGCATCGCGTTGCACCGGCGAATCGACGCCTTTACCGACAGCCATCCGCTGCAGGCCCAGGCCCGGGCGCGCTTTCCCGCAGAGCGCCGCCGGGTCGCCGGGATCTTCCTCGATCTGTTCTTCGACCATTGCCTGGCGCGGGACTGGCAGCGTTACAGCGAGCAGCCGCTGGATCGCTTTACCACCCGCGTTTACCAGATACTGGCCGCCGAGGCGCAGTTGCCTGGCCACTTGCAGTACATGGCGCCGCGTATGGCCGCTCAGGATTGGTTGGGCAGTTATCGGGATTTCGAGGTGCTTGGCCAGGTGATCGCCGGCATGTCGCGTCGCCTGTCGCGGCCTGGCTTGCTGGATGGCGGGCTGGACGACTTGCGCCGTCTGTACGAGCCCTTGAGCGAGGACTTCCGCGCGTTCTACCCGCAGCTCATGGCCTTCGCCCGCGAGCAGCGGGGCTAGGGTCTGTTGACGTTTCAGCGCGAGCCGAAGGGCCGTGGGCGAAACCTCAACACACCCTAGTCTTCGTTCTGCAGGCCGAGTCGTTCGAGCAGGGCCGGGTTGAGCTTGTTGCGTCTGGCACCTTCCAGGTGCGCACGCAGGCGGTCAGCGGCACCGAGGCGGTCGCCGCGTTCGATCAGGTCGAGAATTTCCAGATGCTCCAGTACCTGCTTGCGCCGCGTCGGCCTGGGCAGGTCCACGCTGTATTCGACCAGGCGGCGCAAGCCATTGAGGCGTTTCAGCGATTGCAGCAGAAAGCGGTTGCCGGAAAAGCCGGCGAGTATCTCGTGGAATTTCGAATTGGCTTCGAACAGTTCCTGGGTGGTCATGCTCAGGTAGCCGGTCGTGGCGATGTATTCCTGTTGCTGGCGACACAGCGCCAGTACCTTCTGGTCGACCTGAAAGGTCGGTGAGAGCAGACCGGCCGGCTCGATGGTGACCCTGAAACTGAAGCTTTCCTCGTAGGCCTCTATCGAATCGATCACCGGCAGCATGCGCCAGCCCTGGCCCGTGCGCTGTTCGGCCCAGCCTTCCTGCTGCATGCGCAGCAGCGCCGAGCGCAGTTCGGTGCGCGATACACCGAACTGGCGCATCAGGTCGATTTCGCTGACGTGCTCCGGGAGCTGCCGTGACAAACGCAGCTCGACGAATTTCATGTACACCGAATTCTCTTCGGCTTCGGCAATCTCCAACACCAGATCGTTGAGGTCGTCGGCTGCCCGGGCCAGGAAGAAGCCTCGGTTGCGGTCGTGCTTGAGCATGCCGCGCTCGGTGAGATGGTTCAGGACGAACTTCACCGGCGTGCGTGAGGTGTTCAGGGTCTGCGCCAGATGGGACTCCGCCAGGTGATGGCCAACGGGCAGGCGCTCGTGGCGGACGTAGGCGATGACCTCGCGGGCAACGCGTTTCTGCAAGGCGGTGAGAACCATCGGGGTGTTGTTTTCCTGAGCCATTACGGTGGGCGTCGAGTCTCGTCCGGGACACTGTCGAACTGGCCGATTTCAGCAGCCAGGCGCTGCATTCTGCTACGTAATCCGCTGCGCGCAAAGATGCTGCAGCGCTTCGTTACGATAAACGAATATTGTTTTTTGTTTGAATTAAGATCAATATTGCATTCCCTGAGTAACCGATGAGTATCGCTTTGGCGGGCTTTCATCTGGTTTTTTCGGTGATCGGATGAGCTGCGTGACGACAAAGAGCATACGCGTTGTGTCGCCTCCGATTCTCTCCAGCGCCCATCGACGCTCGATCAGCCACGTCGGCTGATCCGATCGCTCCGCATGAGCTGGCTTTTTTCGCGGTGCGCCACTCGACGTGGCGTTATCGCGGTACTGCAGTCGTATCCATCCAAGGGAAAACAATGTTCAAAGGCCACTGGCTGAATTACCTGGGAACGCCCCTGGTTGGCGCGATCGGAGCCGTGATCGCCAGCGCCATCGGCTGGCCGCTGCCCTGGATGATCGGCTCGCTGGTCGCCGTCATCCTGGTGCGCTGTGCCACGGCCTGGCAGCTGCGACCATTTCCCGGAGGCCGCAAATTTGGTCAGTGGATCATCGGTATCGGTATCGGTTTGCACTTCACCCCGGCACTGGTCGGGCAGATCGCCGGGCACCTGATACCTATCGTCATCGGTGCGTTGATCACCGTGCTGAGCAGCATCATCGGCGTGTGGTTCATGCGCCGAACCGGGGAAACCATGGCGACCGCGTACTTCTCGAGCATGCCTGGCGGCTCCGGAGAAATGGTCAACCTGGGCGCGCGCAATGGTGCCGAGCTGACCCGCGTCGCGGCGGCGCAGAGTCTGCGGGTTGTTGCGGTGGTATTGCTGGTACCGGCGCTGTTCAAGTTTCTGATGGGCGAGGGTGAGGTTCACCTGCACGCGTCCAACCCCGACTGGCCCTGGCTGGCGATGATTCTGCCACTGGCGGGGGGCGCCGGTTGGCTGCTGCAGCGGCTCAAGCAGCCCAACCCCTGGCTGTTCGGGCCACTGCTGATCAGCGCGCTGTTCAGCATTGGTTTTGACCTGAGCAGCACCCTGCCTGCTGGCGCCAGTCAGGTCGGACAATTGATGATCGGCAGCGCATTGGGCTGTTTCTTCAACCGTGCTTTCTTCCGCTACGCGCCGTCCTTCCTGGCCCGCACGCTGGTCACCACCCTGGCGATGATGCTGGTGGCGTTCCTCGCTGCCGTGCTGATCGGCTGGGTGAGCGGCTTGGACTTCCAGTCCCTGACCCTGGGCATGATGCCGGGCGGCATCGCCGAAATGAGCCTGACCGCGGAAACGCTGCAACTGGCGGTACCGCTGGTGACCGCCATGCAAGTGATCCGCCTGTTCCTGGTGTTGTTCCTTGCCGAACCGATTTTCAGGCGCTGGCTGCGCACGGAAAATCAGGCGCTGGCAAAGTCGTGAGCCTCATGCCGCCTGCGCGGCATCCTGGCTTTGGTCCGCGCCGTACAGCGCGGCATTGACGGCTGCCTGGGCGCGACGGGCCAGTTCGTTTCGGTTGCCCGAAGTGCTGTCGATCGGCTCCAGCAACTGGATCTGCACCTCGGCGACATCGCTGCTCATCAGGCGCAGCAGGTGCGAGAGCATATCGTCGTCACCGATGAAGGGCGCCACGGGGCAGCGCTTACCGTCGCGCAGGTAGCGGATGGCCACAGGCTGCAGCGCAATGCCGCTTTCGATGGCGCTGCTCAGCAAACGGCCGTGGAACGTGCGCAGTGCCGTGCCATCGCAGGTGGTGCCTTCCGGGAAGATCAGCAGGTGCCTGCCGCCGTTCAGGTGGCGGCCCAGCTGCTGATTCAGCAATCCGCCATCTCCCGCACCCCGGCGGATGAACAGCGTACCGGCCTTGTGTGCCAGCCAGCCGGCTATCGGCCAGGTGCGTACTTCGGCCTTGGACAGGAACGACAGCGGCGCCAGCATGCCGATCAGCGGAATGTCGGTCCAGGAAATGTGATTGCTCAGCCACAGCATGGGTTTTTGCGGCAACTGCCCGCTAACGCTGACCCGAAAGGGCAATGCGTTGCTCAGGCGCGCCATGAACCAGCGGGTCATGCGCTGGCGCAGGCCCGTCAGGTCACGGCGGGTCAGCCGTTCGATGGGAACCAGCGAGGCGGCGAGCAGGGTACCTGCAGCGATCACCACCAGCAGGCGGATCAGACGCACATACAAACGCAGTTTATTCATAGGCGGTTTCTGACCTGCAGGGCGGTGGGTGGACGCGTACGCTGGTCGCAGCCGTGAGCCATTGGCGGCAACCTGCGGCGCATTATCTACCGCGCTCGGCTGCCGCCAGCAAGTTTTCACTCAGACCGCCGCCTTGAAATGCCGCGCATAACGCGGGCACAGCTCGTCACGCTTGAGCAGGATGAACACGTCAGCGACCTGAAAATCCTTGTCCCAGCACGGCTCGCCACACACCTTCGCGCCCAGACGCATGTAAGCCTTGAGCAGTGGCGGCATCTCGGCGATGACGTTGCCGGAAAGCTCCAGGGCAGGCAGCGGCGTTTTCGGCTCCGCACGCAGGTTTTCGGTGCACAGGTGGCGCTCGCGCAGGCGCTGCATGATCGCTTGCGCCTGGATGCCGCCGTCCTGCATGGGGATGCTGGCGCAGCCCATCAGGTAGCGATAGCCGCCCTCGTTGAGCACTTCGGCCAGCTCGGCCCACAGCACGGCGATGGTGCCGCCGTTGCGGTACGCGCTGTCCACGCAGGTGCGGCCGATCTCCAGCACCGGACCTTGCAGGTGGCGCAGGCCATGCAGGGCGAATTCTTCTTCGCTGTAGAAACGGCCGAGGCCGGCTGCGGCCTGATGGTCGAGCAGGCGCGTGGTGGCCACCAGCTCGCCGCTGTTCAGGTCGCGCACGCCGATGTGCTGGCAGTGCAGGTCGTAGTCGTCCATGTCCAGGCCCAACTCGGCGCCTTTCAGTTTGGCGTCGAACTCGGCGCTGAACACACGAAAGCGCAGGGCCTGTGCTTCGCGCAGGGCGCGCGAGGTGGTCAGGCGTTCTGCCTGCAGGCGACGGGGAGTGGTGCTGCGCGCGGGTGCCATGGCGTTCTGGGTCATGCCTTACCTCCGTTGCGGTCGGGGCAGCGTTGCTGCGCACTCGAACCGGATTGGCCTGCTGACCTGAGCAAACTCAGGAAACAATTGCAGGCTAGGCAGGGCGGGTGTCACCACTGTGAAGCTTCGATGATGCTTGTGTGACAGGGGCGACCAACGATCAGGTTCAGTCTTTGCGCAACCTTGCTTACCATAGGCGCCCGATAGTTCTTGAGCGTGTGCGCGGATGTTCTTCGTCAGAAACCTGGCTGTGCCCTTCATCCTCATCATCGGCGGCGCGATCCTGATGATGGCTCTGGTGCTGTTGTCGCAGCAGGGGGCTGCGCTGGCATCCTGGGCGCCGACCGTGCGGGCGCTTTTTCCCTGGATGACCCTGCTACCGGCGGGCGGGGCCTTGTGGGCTGTGCAGCGCCTCCTGCAGATCTGGCGTTGGCGCCGCGGCACCCTGAACGGCGACTGCCAGCGCTGCACGGGAGTGATGGTGGGAGGCCGCTGTCGGATGTGCGGCCAGCGGCAGTGATGCACGAGCCCCATGGCAGCCTTTGGGTGGCGCTTTGCAAGGCGCTCGCGGGCGGCTATCGTGGCGCATCCCTAGCCCTCGGCCGAAATGCCATGCGCCCGTCGTCCTACCTTTTGCCCGCTGAGAACGATTGATGTCCGGTCAGGTATTTCCCTGGCGGGAAGGTAATCGCTTCACCCTGCTCAACGATGGCCCTGCCTTTTTCCCGCGGATGATCGCGTGCATCGACGCGGCCCGGGAAACGGTCGAGCTCGAGCAGTATCTGGTGGTCAGCAGTGCCTGTACCGACGCGCTCTTGCGTGCCCTGTGCGAAGCCGCACGGCGGGGCGTGGTGGTGCGCTGTCTGTTCGACGCCTTCGGCTGCCAGGGGCTTGGCCAGCAGGACCGGCAATCGATGCTCGATGCCGGTATACAGCTGCGCTGGTACAACCCGATACGCTGGCGCCGCGGGGCGCGCAATCTGTACCGTGATCACCGCAAGCTGCTGGTGGTCGACGACCGGGTCGCCTTCGTCGGTGGAACCGGTTCTACCGATGAGTTCTGGACGCCCAGCGAACCGGTAAGCGCCTGGCACGAAGTGATGGTGGAGATCGACGGGCCGCTGGTGGCCGACTGGTTGCAGCTGTTCGACCGTCAGTGGCAGGCCAACAATGCGCGTTTCGCCTGGCGCCCTTACCTCACGCCGCACCGCAAGCCGCTACCCCACCTGCCGTCCGCCGGAGCGGGCTGGGGCAGGGTGGCCTACGCCGATGCCCGCCAGCACCGCGATATTCTGCAGTCGTTGATCCGCGCCCTGAATGGCGCGCAGCAGCGCGTATGGCTGGCCACACCCTATTTTCTGCCTACCTGGAAAGTGCGCCGTGCTCTGCGCAAGGCCGCGGCGCGGGGCGTCGACGTTCGCTTGCTACTCAGTGGCCGGCACACCGACAACCCACCCGTGCGCTTCGCCGGTCAGCGTTATTACCCGCGATTGCTCAAGGCCGGTGTGCGTATCTTCGAATTCCGCCCGCGGTTTCTGCATCTGAAGATGGTGCTGGTGGACGACTGGACAAGTGTCGGCTCCTGCAACTTCGACCACTGGAACCTGCGTTTCAATCTGGATGCCAACGTCGAGACCCTGGATGCGGATTTCACCGAGGCGGTGCAGCGGAGCTTCGAAGTCGACTTCCCGCAGAGCCGTGAGGTCGACCTGCAGATGTGGCAGGCGCGACCGTTCTGGAAGCGTCTGCGTCAGCGCCTGTGGGGCTGGCTGGATCGTCTGGTGGTCAACCTGCTCGACCGACGGCGCTGATGCGGCCCAGCACTCGCAGGTAGAGGTTCATGGTGGTGCCGGCGCCTGGCGCCGTTTCGACACGCACGTCACCGCCGGTGTCGTTGGCGAAATCACGCGCCTGGGCCAGCCCCAGCCCGGTTCCCTGGCCCGCCTGCTTGGTGGTGAAGAACGGGTCGAACACCTTGCTCGCCAGTTCCTCGGACATGCCCGGGCCAGTGTCCCTGACGCTGAGCACCAGGTAGGTGCCGTCGCCCAGCAGCGAGTCCCCCGAGACCTGTTGCTGGCGCGTGGCGATCTGCACCTGACCGCGGCCTTGCATGGCGTCGCGGGCGTTGCTGAGCAGGTTGAGCACCACGGCCTGCAGTTGCACCTCGTCGCACATCACCGCCACGTCTCTGGCCGCCAGGTCGAAGCTCAGTTCGATGGCATCGCCCAGGGTGCCAGCGAACAAGTCACGGGATCTTTCGATGCGTTCGCTGATATCGACGCAGGCCAGCTCCGGGCCGTCCTGGCGCACGTTGGCCAGCAACTGGCGGATCAGCATGCCACCTTGCTCCACCGCTTGCAGGCCGGTCTGGCAGAAACGCTCCACGTCCGCCGGTCGACGGGCACGCAGATGAGCCATCTGCAGGCTGGCACTCAGCACTTGCAGCAGGTTGTTCACATCATGGGCGATGCTCGCCGTGAGCATTCCCAGAGAAGACACGCGCCGCGCATGGCGCAGCGATTCTTCAGCCTCGCGGTGTTGAGCCTGAGCCTGCTGCAACTGCACGATCAACTCACCGGCTCGCTGTTCACGCTGCACTTCGAGCAGACGCAACTGCAGCAGCGCTGCGGTTTGCCGTGCCAGCGCCTGTAGTGCAACGCGCTGCGCCGCGCTGAGCGTACGTGGTCGTGTGTCGATCACGCAGACGGTTCCCAGTGGGTGGCCCGCATCGGTACGAATCGGCGCACCTGCGTAAAAACGGATGTAGGGCGGGCCGAGTACCAGAGCACTGTGCTGGAAGCGCGGATCCTGGCTGGCATCCTCCACGACGAGCAGTTCCTCGGGCTCGAGAATCGCATGGGCACAGAACGCCAGATCGCGATGGGTCTCACTGACCTCCAGGCCGATGCACGCCTTGAACCACTGCCGCTCGCGGTCGACCAGTGACACCAGAGCGATCGGTGTTTCGCACAGGGTGGTCGCCAGTTGCACCACATCATCGAAGCCCTGCTCCGGAGCGGAGTCGAGAACCTCGAGGTGTTCCAGAGAAAGAACACGTTCTTCCTCATCGAGCGGGAAGGGGGCAGGGCGATGGGGCATCGGAGGTACCGCAGGCAGGGAATGGCCGCATCATGCGCTGTGCCGCCGATGAACGGCAAGCAACTTGTGAGGTGATCGGGCGCGCTTGTTTTCGGCCTTGCTGGCGGAGTCACAGGCGGGCTTTCGGTGATTGCGAAACCACCCGGAGGAAACCGATTTGGAGGGACAAAGAGTCGGAGCCAAGCGGCAGCGGTCAGAAACCTCATCTTGAAAGCGGCAAAGCCGGCCAGGGATATTGGCCGGCTTCGCCGCTTTCGAATCAACTACCTGGCGTCGCAGCCGGGCGACCGCGCTATCGCCGCTTAGCGGTAGCGTTCCAGCCAGTGGGCGTAGGGGGCTGGCAGTGTCCAGGAGGCGTTGTCGACACCCAGTTCCTTGGCGGCGAAGTACGGCCAGTGCGGGTCGGCCAGGTGGGCGCGGCCGATGGACACCAGGTCGAGGTGGCCGGCCTTGACCGCTTCTTCGGCCAATTGCGGCGTACCGAAGCCCCAGGCGGAGGTCACCGGCAGGTCGGCCTCGCGGCGTACGCGTTCGGCGATGGGCCCCATGAAGGCCGGGCCCCATGGAATGTTGGTGTCGGGGATGGTGAAGCCGACGCTGACGCTCAGCAGGTCCAGACCGCCCGCCTTGAAGCGGCGGGCCAGTTCGATGGATTCTTCGAGGGTCTGCTCGTCACGGCCGTCGTATTCGAGCACCCCGAAACGAGCGGTCAGCGGCAGGTGCTCGGGCCAGACTTCGCGCACGGCAGCGAGGGTTTCCAGCAGGAAGCGGCTACGGTTGTCGAAGCTGCCGCCGTAGGCGTCGGTGCGCTGGTTGGAGTGCTCGGAGAAGAAGCTCTGGCCCAGGTAGCCGTGGGCGAAGTGCAGTTCGATCCATTCGAAACCGGCGTCACGGGCGCGGCGGGCCGCGTCGACGAAGTTCTGACGTACCCGGGCGATGTCTTCCAGGGTCATGGCGCGCGGCACTTTCGGCAGGTTGGCGCCAAAGGCGATGGCGGATGGCGCGATGGTTTCCCAGCCGCGTGAATCGTTATCGGCGATGTGGTCGTCGCCTTCCCATGGGCGATTGGCGCTGGCTTTGCGGCCAGCGTGGGCGATCTGGATGCCTGGCACCGAGCCAGCGGCCTTGATTGCTTGCACCACCGGGACGAATGCCTGGGCGTGCTCGTCGCTCCAGATGCCGGCGCAGCCGGGGGTGATGCGGCCTTCCGGGGCAACGGCGGTAGCCTCGACGACCACCAGGCCGGCGCCGCCACGGGCCATGCCAGCGAGGTGAACGTGGTGCCAGTCGTTGATGATGCCGCCGTCGGCCATGTACTGGCACATCGGCGGGATGGCGATGCGGTTGCGAAGGGTGACGTCTTTCAGCTTGAAGGGTTCGAACAGCGCAGACATGGGCTAACTCCAGATTGATTCGTTCGTTACTGTTGTTCGATCATAATCGAACTATGGCAATTGTCGATAGCCCCGTTATCATGTGCACCATGCGCCCCTTCAAACATCCCGATCCCCGTGACCTGACACTCGAGCGTCTGTTGTACGCCCTGAGTGACCCCGTTCGCCTGGAGATCGTTCGCTGCCTGGCCGGTGTGGCGGAGGCCACTTGTGGTGAGCTCGATGGCGGCCGCCCGAAGTCCAGCATGTCTCACCATTTCAGGGTGCTGCGTGATGCCGGTCTGGTGCATACGCGCAACATCGGTACCACGCACATGAACTCCTTGCGCAGCGCCGAGCTGGATACGCGCTTTCCCGGGCTGCTGACCGCCATCCTTTCGCAGCACTGATACACCACTCACACCCACTGCTTTTTGTCCTGCTGCATGTGCCGGTGGGCTCGGTCGCGCGCGTTTATTGGTTGAACCACGATTTTGCCGCCTCGGTCTGACTCTGCAGATGGCCTCGAAAGGCCACGGACAATCCGTAACCTGATGAGAGAACCCCATGCAGATATTCGAAGCATTGCGAGAAAGCCACGATCGCCAGCGGGCCATGGCCGAGGCGCTGGTCGCCACCCAGGGCGATTCGCCAGAGCGCGCCCAGTATTACCGTGAGCTGAAAGAGGAGCTTCTCGCCCATGCGCGAGCGGAAGAGCGGTTCTTCTACTCGCCGCTGATGAAGCACGACTCCGGTGTCGATCTTTCGCGCCACGGTGTCGCCGAGCACCACGAGATGGACGAACTGCTGGAGACCCTGGAAGAAACCGATCCTTCCAGCCCTTCGTGGATCGCCACCGCTCGCAAGCTGAAGGAGAAGATCTTCCATCACCTGGAGGACGAGGAACACACCTTCTTCCAGCAGGCCGGCAAGATGCTCACCCAGCAGCAGAAAACCGCGCTGGCGAGCGACTACGTCAAGGACTACGAGGACGCTCTGGGCTGAGAGCGGTTTGCCGCGCGAGCTGCCGATCGCGCGGCCATGCGTCTTGAGCCTTGAAGAGGCGTCGACGGTTAGCCGACCATCAACTCGCGTATGCGCGAGGCCAACGCATCGAGGGTGAACGGCTTGGTCAGCACCGTCATTCCCGGGCGTAACTGGCCATCGGTGAGCAGTGAGTTTTCCGCGTAACCGGTAATCAGCAGTACGGGCATCTGCGGTCGGCGAGTCAGTGCGGCATCGGCCATTTGCCGGCCGTTCATGCCGCCTGGCAAGCCGACATCGCTGATCAGCAGGTCCACCTGCGTTTCCGATTGCAGAATGCTCAAGCCCTCGGCGCTGTCGCCGGCTTCGATCACCTGCAGGCCAAGTTCTTCGAGCACTTCGCTGACCAGCATGCGGATCGCCGGTTCGTCATCGACAACCAGCGCCGTCTTGCCACTGCCCCCGGGCGTCAGCTCGAGCCCGGCGATGGAGGAGGGCGTCGTCTCGACTTCCGCCTTGCCGTCATGACGTGGCAGGTAGAGGGTCACTACCGTGCCTTCGCCCACCGTCGAGGTGATGCGCATCTGGCCGCCGGACTGCTTGGCGAAACCGTAGGCCATGGACAGGCCGAGACCGGTGCCTTCTCCCATCGGTTTGGTGGTGAAGAAGGGTTCGACTGCACGGGCGACCACCTGTTGCGACATGCCCACACCATTGTCCTGCACGGCCAGGCTCAGGTAGTGGCCCTCGGGCAGGTTGAGCGTCGCACCCCGCCTGGCGTCTATCCACAGGTTCTGCGTGGTGGTCCTGATCACGCCGCCATTGGGCATGGCGTCACGGGCGTTGATGCACAGGTTGAGCAGGGTATTCTCCAGCTGCGAGGCATCCACCAGTGCGGTCCACAGGTCGGGCAGCAACTCGCTTTCCAGGCTGATTGCCGGGCCCACGGTGCGCTGGATCATCTCCAGCATGCCGGCGATCAGCAGGTTGGCGTCCGTCGGCTTGGGCAGCAGCGTCTGCCGGCGCGAGAAGGCCAGCAGGCGATGGGTCAGGGCGGCGGCACGGCGGGTGGCGGTTTCCGCCGAGCCCATGTATTTGGTCAGTTCATGGAAGCGGCCCTGTTCGATGCGCAGATGCATCAGTTCCAGCGAGCCGGAAATACCCGCGAGCAGGTTGTTGAAGTCGTGGGCGATACCCCCGGTCAATTGTCCGATCGCTTCCATTTTCTGGGACTGGCGCAGCGACTCTTCAGCCATGTGCTGGGCGGTGACGTCGCGGCCGACGAAATGGATGATGCTGCCTTGTGCGTCCGGCGCGGCCGTCCACAGGAACGAGCGTGCTTCACCGGTCTTGCAGCGCAGGCGACTGGTGAAGCCGCTGACCTTCTCACCGTTGCCGAGGCGTTGCATCAGGGCGCTGACATCGGCCCGGTCTTCTTCGACCACCACGTCCATGAAGGGCGCGCGAAGCAGCTGTTCCGACTCCCAGCCAAGCAATTGTGACCATGCAGGATTGATCGTCTTGAAATAACCATCGAGCCCGGCAGAACCCATCAGGTCATTGGTGCTTTCCCAGAGGCGGTCGCGTTCGGCGGTGCGCTTTTTCAACTCGGCCCGGTTGAGCTTCTCGCGGGTCACGTCCCGGGCGGAGCAGTAGGTCTTGCCGCCACTGGGCACGGCCACCCAGGACAACCAGCGCCATTCACCATCCTTGCTGCAGAAGCGATTCTCCAGGCCCAGTGCCGGCTCGCCAGCCTCCTTGATCTGCCGCCAGACGCGTTGCGTATCGGCCTGGTCCTCGGGGTGTACGAATGCCAGGAAGTGGGTATTGGACAGTTCCTCTTCGGTCCAGCCCAGGGTCGCCTGCCAGGCGGGGTTGGAGGCTTCGAAAAAGCCATCGTCGTTGAGTACGCCAAGCAGGTCCGGCGTTATCTGCCAGGTGCGACCACGCTCGAAGGTCTGCGCGATGACTTTCTGCTCCAGTTCATCGTTGAGCGCCATGACCCGGGCGATGGCACGGTCGCGCTCGCCCTCGATGGCGCGTCGCTCTTCCACGTCGATCAGCACGCCAGGAAAACTCAGCCCACTGCCATCGGCCGCCAGCTCGACGCGCCCATTGGCCTCCAGCCAGTAATAACGGCCATCGGCACGGCGCACCCGATACTGGTGGGCGTAGGGGCCGCCGCGGGAAATTGCCTCGCTGATGGCATCGAGCAGGCTCTCGATGTCGTCGGGATGAACCGTTTCGACCACCTGCTGCAAGCTGAGACCATCACGGCCCAGAGAGGGATCCAGGCCGAAGTTGCGGGCGAACGCCTCGTCCACGGTGAAGCGGTTGGTGGGCAGATCCCAGAACCAGGTGCCGATAATGGCCCCTGCCGCGAGGGCCAGTTGCACCCGTTCGGCGTTGGCGATGGCGGGTTGCTGGATCGTTACCACCTGAGTGGTCTCGATGGCGACATTGAGAAAGCCGGCGATCGTTCCCGAGGCGTCTTCCAGAGGGCTGTAGGAAAACGTCCAGTAGGTGTCTTCGGGGTAGCCGTTGCGGGTCATCACCAGGTGCATGTTCTGGTGGTGAATGGGCACGCCGCTCAGTACCTTGTCCACCAGCGGACCAATGGTGCTCCACACCTCCGGCCATACGTCTGCTATGTCCATACCCTGTGCCGCAGGGTGTCGTTCGCCGAGAAAGGGGATATAGGCATCATTGTAGATGAACGTCCGCTCGGGGCCCCAGGTCGCGCACATGGCGAAGCTGCTGGTGCTCATGATCCCGTAGGTGGTGCGTAGCGCGGCTGGCCAATTCTCGAGTGCGCCAAGCGGCGTCGATGACCAATCGAAATCTTTGCTGGATTGCACGAGGGCACCTTGTGCTTGCGGACGGGCGACAGCCAGGAGTTAGCCATTAGAGGCATTGGCGTTCACAGGTTCATTGTTTCAGCGCAGCACCGCCGCCGACTTCGTGGCTGCAGGGTCTGTCGCCAATAAGTTCGCCATACGCTGCTCGAACTTGTACATGCAGCATTGCCTGTAGAACTTCTTGATGGCCATTTGCTCGAATTATACAGAGTGGCCGCTTCGCTGGCTGCGACAGTCATACAGGTAAAGCCGATGTCTACCAGCGGTAAACAGAACTTCCGGGTCGATAACTCCTCATCCGGCGATATCTCTGCTTCCGGCAAGAACATCTTTTTCGCTGCGGTGGAAACCACCCGCATGCCGATGATCGTTACCGACCCGAATAGAGACGATAACCCGATCATCTTCGCCAATAACGCGTTCCTCGAGATGACGGGCTACGGCGTCGAGGAAATCGTCGACAGGAACTGCCGATTTCTGCAAGGGCCGGAAACCGATCGTTCCGTCGTCACACAGGTGCGTGAAGCCATCGCGCAGCGCAAGGAGATAGCCGTTGAACTGATCAACTACCGCAAGGACGGCTCGACGTTCTGGAACGCGCTGTTCATCTCGCCGGTGTACAACGATGCCGGTGAACTGATCTATTTCTTCGCCTCGCAGCTCGATATCAGCCGTCGTCGCGATGCCGAGGAGGGGCTGCGTCAGGCGCAGAAGATGGAGGCGCTTGGCCAGCTCACTGGCGGTATCGCCCACGACTTCAACAACCTGCTGCAGGTGATGATCGGTTATCTCGAGGTGCTCGATCGCACCGCGAGCAAACCCGAATACGATCAGGATCGCATCCGCCGCTGCGTGCACAATGCGCGCAACGCCGCCGATCGCGCTGCCACGCTGACTCAGCAGTTGCTGGCGTTCTCGCGCAAGCAGAAGCTCGAAGGCCGGGTGCTCAATCTCAATGGGCTGGTCAATGGCTTCCAGGAACTCGGCGAAAGAACCCTGGGCAGGGTGAACCTGCGCCTGACGCTGGAAAATTCGCTATGGAATTGCCGGATCGATCCGACCCAGGCCGAGGTCGCCTTTCTCAATATCCTCATCAATGCGCGCGACGCTCTCGAAGGGCGCGACCATCCAATGGTTCATATCGAAACCAAGAACGTGGTGGTCGAGGACCTGGGCAGCATGTCCTATGACGGGCTGATGCCGGGTCGCTACGTGAGCATCGCCATCACCGACAATGGTATGGGCATGCCCGAGAGCGTAAGCAAGCGGGTGATGGATCCGTTCTTCACCACCAAGGAGGAAGGCAAAGGCTCCGGCCTTGGTCTGTCGATGGTCTACGGGTTCGTCAAGCAGTCTGGCGGCACCGTGAGAATCTATTCGGAGGAGGGTGTCGGCACCACCTTGCGCCTGTATTTCCCAGCCGATGACAGTCAGGTCATCCACAGCCCGTCGAAAGAGCGATCCGGCGAGCGCAATGGCACCGAGCGCGTGCTGGTCGTCGAGGATCGCCCCGATGTCGCGGATCTGGCCAAGATGGTGCTCGAGGACTACGGCTACGTGGCAGAGATCGCCCTGAACGCTCGGGAAGCCTTGCAAATGCTCGAAGCGGCCGATTACGACCTGTTGTTCACCGATCTGATCATGCCCGGTGGCATGAATGGGGTCATGCTCGCCCGCGAGGCAAGGCGTCGCAAGCCCGGCCAACGGGTGCTGCTCACCACCGGTTACTCGGAAAACTCCCTGGAGCGCACCGACGCCGGTGGCAGCGAATTCGACGTGATCTCCAAACCCTATGTGCCGAACGACCTCGCTCGCAAGGTGCGCCAGGTCATCGAGGGGCCCACGGGCGTGGGGTGATCAGCGCTCGGGTTCCGAGCGGCCCGGCAGGCGCTGCAAGCGAACCCCTGACGAGTGGTATCGATACAATGCGAACCGATTTATGCCTATGCGCCTCACAAGCTTATGGACATATATATAAATAGATTTACCGAGGAAACGGGCTGCCAGCTGGACCTCGAGAGAGGCCCTACGGGCATATGCTTCACGGCTATGTCCAACGAAGGCCAGTGCTTGGGTGTCAGGTGCCTGAGCACCGCGCAGTTGGCCAATGGGCCATTGGTGCAGGCGGTGATGCTCGATTTCATCGCCCAGACCAAAAGGGTGCAGGAGCTTCGCAGCCTTGGCCGAGCGACCAGGCCATGGCCCGAACGGCATTCCGGCCCCGCACCCGGCCTGGGAAGTCGCCGCTAGCATGAGCAGTTCGATGATCGGCTTGCAGTCCATGCGTTTCAGCGTGGCTTGGTTTGCGTAAATCCCATGGAGTAAGGCAGTTCTGCTGCTACCTCGCCTGACGAGCGGCGCTTACAGTGCACGCTCTTTCGTTCGTGCAGGCTCTCGCTCCATGAATCTCTGGTTTCGCCTTTTCCTGATGCTTCTGCGCCGCCCCTGGCGCCGCCCGGTCTCCGCGTTCGAAACGACGGTGGTGCGCATGCGCGTCTGGCCGTTGGACCTGGACCTGAACCGGCATGTCACCAACGGTCGCTACTTCACCCTCGCCGATGTCGGACGCATGGATTACGTGCTGCGCAGCGGCGCGTTTCGAGTTGCCCTGAAGCATCGTGCCCTGCCCATCGTCGGTGACGTATGGGGCAAGTTTCGCCGCGAACTGAAGTTGTTCCAATCGTTCGACATTCATACCCGGATGTTGGGTTGGGATGAGAAATGGAGCTTTATCGAGCACCGCTTCGTGAAGGATGGCCGGGTGCTGGGCATGGTCATCATGCGCGGGTTGTTCCGCGGGCCGAATGGTAACGTGTCGCCAGGAGCGTTCGCGCTGGAGCTGAATTTGCCCGAACAATCGCCGCCACTGCCCGACTGGTTGAGCAACTGGTCGGAGAGCTGTGACAGGTTGAGCAGCCAGTTGCGTGACGAAGAGCAGGGCGAGGCAAGCTAGCGTCATCGCGGCATGGCCACGTATGCAGTCGCTACGTGGCCATGGCCGTCCTCTAGAAGTCCAGCGTCAAGCCTGCATAGACCGCCCGACCATCGCCGGCAGCGTGTAGCGATTGCTGCACACCGGCGCTGTCGTCGTACCAGGCGTATTCGTAGTAGCGGTCGGTGATGTTCTTGGCTTGCACGTCGACGCTCAGGGTGGGCGTGAGCTGATAGACCGCCCCAAGGTTGAGCAGCACGTAATTGCCGAATTTGCCGGTGCTGTTGGTGCGCTCCAGGTAATAGTCGCTCTGGCCGTTGAGCCAGGCGGACAGCTCGAGCTCAGGGGTCAGCTGGTAGGTCGAGCCTGCGGCGTACAGGTGATGGGGCACGTGATCCATCTCCTTGCCCTTGCTGGCTGGCAGGTTGGGGTTGGGCTCGAGGATCTCCGAGAACTGCCGCGAGTAGGACAGCCAGAGGCTGCTGGCGTCGGTGGGGTACAGGTTAAGCTGCAGATCCCAACCCTTGCGCAGGGTCTTGCCGACGTTTTCGGCATCGCCGACCGCGTCGTTGAGCTTGCGCTGCACTTCATCCGACGCCTTCTGCTCCCAATAGGCGATACGGCCATCGATCCAGGCGGCTGGCTTGAACTTGATCCCGGTTTCCCAGCCATCGTTGATCGAGGGTTTCAGGTCGTCGCTGAGGGTCGCCAGGCGATAAGCCGCCGAGCCGACACCGACCTGATAGCTGCGGCCCCAGTTGGCGTACAGGCTGGCTTGCTCCCAGGGCGAGTAGACGACGCTGATCTTCGGTTGTTTGATCAGGCCATAGTCGTTGACGTCGGCATGCTCACCGCTCAAACCATTGACGTAGCCGCCATACAGCTTGTCGACCCGGTACGCCGGGATGATCTTCAGCGTGTCGGTGGGCTCGATCACCGCCTGCACATAGGTGCCGTAAACATTCAGGTCGAACTGCTGATCGCGGGTCTGCGCCACGCGGCTGCGCTGCTGCGTTCGGTAACGCAGGCTTTCGTTCTCCTGGCGCTGTACCTCGGCACCACCCTCAAGGGCGAAGGCATGCAGATGCTCCACCTCGGGGCGCCAGGTCAGGCTGCTCAGCGCGCCGTACTGGGTTTCGTCGGCGTAGCGTTCCTGTTGCGACGAGGTGCGCCAGTACTGCGTCCAGCGGCGGTCTTCGAAGGTGTTCACATAGGCTTTGCTGGCCCAACTCAGGGTCTGCGACAGGTTGGCATCCAGGTGCAGGCTGAGCTGGTTCATTTCCCGCTCACCGGTATCGGTGGCGTTGTTGGCATAGGACTGCCGTGGCCGCTCGCGGGAGTCGGCACGGCTCAGGTAGCCCGCTTCGTCGGCATCGGCCGTGTAGTGCCGGGCGATCAGGCCGGCACGCCAGGCGTCATCGTCTGCGGTATAGAACCACTTGCCGGCGAAGCTCATGCGCTCGGCCTTGGCATGATCCCGGTAGCCCTCACTGCCTTGGTAGCTGAACGAATAGTTCTGGCTCCAGTTGCCGTCCTCGACGCCCTTCACCAGTTGCAGCTCACGGGTGTCGAAGCTGCCGTAGCGCAGCCGCAACTTGCCGTCGTTGCCGCCCTGGCGGGTATTGATGCTGGCGTTGCCGGCGATGTTGTGCAGCCCGTAGCGCGGGTCGTTGGTGCCGCGCACCACTTCGATACTGTCGATCTCCAGCGGGAAGACCATGTCGATGAAGGGCATGTTGCCGTCGTTGGTATTGCTGGGAATACCATCGATCAGCAGCTTGACGGCATTCACCTCACCCTCGCCGTTGAAGCCGCGAAACGACAGCTTGCCGGAGGTGGTGCCCTGATTGAATTGAGTCAGCATCACGCCGGGCGCTCGGCTGAACAGTTCCCAGCTGTATTGCACCGGCTGCTTTTCGAGGATGTCGGCGCCGAGCACATCGACCGAGCTGAGAATGTTGTGGCTGGCCAGCGGGCCGGCTTGCCCGGCAACGACGCTGACCGCGCCCAGGGTGACGACCGAATCGCCGGGGCTGCGGGTGTCGGCAACGGCCTGGCTCAGCGGCGTGAGGGCGAACAGGCAGGCGAGCATGACGGTTGGCGCCGAATGGCGCGCGAGTGGTAGCGGCAGAGTGGTATCTGTTGGGTTCATCAAAGGTTTTCCACGCGGAACAAGTGACGCTGTTTCCCGGCCGCGCGCGGGCGCAGGCCGATGGAATCAGGCTGATTGGGTCACACGGCGAGGAGGCGAAAAGGGGAGGCGCGGGGATTCAGGGAGGGCCATAGATAGCGCGGTGGCGGTTGTGCCAGGCTGCGCGCGACGATTGGCGACGGCAGTGCCGAGAGCAGATGGCCAATGTTCCAGCTGGCGGTATTGACGGCGACGGCCAGGGAAGAGGAGGAGCACAGCGGGCAGTTGAACGGCGCACTCATTTGCTGAGACTGGCTGGAACCGCCGTCGTCGTAGCTCTGGCCGTGGTCACTGCCAGAGGCGCAATAGCCACCGTTCAGACCGCTGAGGGCGAGGCCGCTCATCTGTCCATGATGAATCCCGCAGACGAACAGACTGAACAGGACGCTGGCGTAGAGCATCCATGCAATCAGTGAGCGTTCATCGCGGGCGAGTTTCATGGGGCCGAACTTTACCACTGCGGTAAGGTTTGGCACGTGCAGCCGGCGTGGTGAATTGCCGCATCCGCGGCACGAGAGGAAAACGCCAAGGGCGCGGAGCGTCGGCTGCGGGTCCTTGGCGTTTCAAGTGCGCAAGCTGCGCGGCGACGATCAGGCCAGGGTGGCGAGGTCGGCGGCATTGAAGCCCGGCAGCGGCTCACCGTTGCGGACCTTGTTGGCCCACTGTGCGTCGGAGATCAGCACACGGCCGACGGCGATCAGGTCGAACTCTTCACGCTCGAGGCGCAGGTGCAGGTTGTCCAGCACCGCGGCATCGGAGCCCTTGCCGCCAAAGGCGCCGAAGAAGTCGCCATCGAGCCCTACCGAGCCGACGCTGATAGTCGCTGCCCCGGTGAGTTTCTTCGCCCAGCCCGCGAAGTTGAGGCCTTGTTCGCCGTCGATATCCGCGAACTCCGGCTCCCAGAAACGGCGCTGCGAGCAATGCAGAATATCCACGCCGGCCTCGACCAGCGGCGCCAGCCAGGCGGTCATTTCCTCTGGCGTGGTCGCCAGGCGAGCGGCGTAGTCCTGCTGTTTCCACTGGCTGACCCGCAGGATCAGCGGGAAGTCCGGCCCAACGGCCGCGCGAACGGCGCGTACCGCCTCGGCAGCGAAGCGCGAACGCTCGGCGATGGTCGCACCGCCAAAGGCATCGGTACGGGTGTTGGTCCCCGGCCAGAAGAACTGGTCGATCAGGTAGCCATGGGCGCCATGCAGCTCGACCGTGTCGAAGCCCAGACGTTTGGCATCCGCCGCAGCGCTGGCGAATGCGGCCACGGTATCGGCGATGTCTTCCAGGGTCATGCTCACGCCGCGCGGATCATCGGGGGCCACCAGCCCGGAGGGGCTTTCGACCGGTGCATCAGGCACCCACTCGCCACGGGAGCGGGTCGAGCCGGTGTGCCAGATCTGTGGGCCGATACGACCGCCGGCCGCATGTACGGCCTTGGCCACTTCAGCCCAGCCAGCCAGCGCTGCATCGCCATGGAAGAATGGAATGCCCGGCATGTTGCGCGAGGCCGGGCGGTCGATCACCGTGCCCTCGGTCAGAATCAGGCCCACGCCACCGGCAGCGCGCCGGCTGTAGTACTCGGAATGCGCCTGGCCAGGAATGCCTTCGGGCGCCATGCCACGGGTCATGGGCGCCATGACGATACGGTTGGGAAGATCCAGGCTTTTCAGCTTGAAGGGGCTGAACAGAACGTCGGACATGACTCACTCCATCTGGGATAAGTGGCCGCTGAAAGCTCAGCGGTACCTGCAAGTACGGTTAACTGGAAAATTGGCGACGCCAAGCGGGTTATCTCGTTATTACCGTTGACGATCACGCAGCCATTATTCGGGCCAGCACGGCCTGGTGAAGCCAGCGCGGCGTCGCCCACATGAACACGACATTCAGTTTGTTGGCAATACCGGGAACCACGCTGATACGCCCGCCATTCATGGCGCGAATACCTGCGCGCACCACGGGCGGCGTCTTCATCATCACGGCCTCCAGGGCTGGCGTGATGCGTTGCTTTGCCGTGCTGGCGAAGCCCGTGTCGGTCATGCCCGGGCACAGCGTGGTGACGGTCACGCCATCCGCCTTGAACTCCCTGTGCAAGGCTTCGCCGAAACGAAGCACGTAGGCCTTGGCCGCCGAGTAGACCGCGAAACTCTCGACACCCTGATAGGCCAGGATGCTGGCGACCTGCAGGATCTTGCCGCGCTTGCGCCGGCGCATGTCCTGGCCGAACAGGTGGGTCATGGCCGTGAGGCTGGCGATATCCAGCCCGATCATCGACAGGGCGGAGTCCAGCGGGCCGTCCAGGAACGGGCCCTGGAGCCCGTGCCCGGCGTTGTTGATCAGCACGTCGACCTCGATGCCGCGCTGATTCAAACGGCGATGCAGATCACGGACCGCCTCGATATCCGCGAGGTCGACCTGTTCCACCACGACCTCGATACCGTGCTGCTGGCGCAGCGACTCGGCCAGCGCTTGGAGGCGATCCAGGCGCCGCGCCACCAGTATCAGGCGGTGCCCGAGCTGTGCGTACTGCCTGGCGAATTCTTCACCGAAACCGCTCGACGCGCCGGTGATCAGTACCCATGGCTGCATGTCGTTGACCTCACTGAGCCTCGGGAGACAGATAACGTTCGGCCGCACGGGCCTGTCGAATACCGGAGAGCAGGGTCAGGCGTGCTGCTTCCAGACCACCCCAGCCCGCTTCGTCGTGCAGCGGCGGAATGGTCACCAGCTCGCGGCGGTCGAAGCCGACCAACGCCGCGTCCACCAGCTCGTCCACCTCCATCACCTCGGGCAGGGCGTTGACGTCCATGCCTGCGCGCTCCCAGATTTCGGTACGGGTCGCCGCCGGCAGCACGGCCTGCACGTAAACGCCTTTGGGGCCCAGTTCCAGGTTCAGCCCTTGCGACAGGAAAAGCACGAAGGCCTTGCTCGCGCCGTAAACCGACATGCCGAACTCCGGCGCCAGGCCAACCACCGAACCGATGTTGACGATGCTACCGGCACCTGCTGCGGCGAACCGGGGCGCGACGGCGCTGGCAAGGCGTGCCAGGGCAGTGGTATTGAGGGTGATCAGGCGGTCGATGCTGTCGGCCGTCTGCTCGATGAAGCTGCCGGATTGAGCCACACCCGCGTTGTTGATGAGCACGCCGATCCGTGCGTCATCGCGCAGGCGCGCCTCCACCTCCAGCAGATCGGCTGGCTGAGTCAGGTCAGCCTGGAGAACATCGACGGCGACGCCATGTTCTGCACGCAAGCGGGTCGCGAGGGCATCCAGGCGCGTCTGGTCACGCGCCACCAGGACCAGATCATGGCCGCGGCGTGCGAAGCGTTGTGCATAAGTGGCGCCGATGCCGGAGGAAGCGCCGGTGATGAGGACGGTAGTAAGGCTGGTCATGGAGGCTCTCGCTGATTGGGGGAGACGCGCGTCGTCGGGGCGTCGTGCAATTAAGATGTCGATCGTAATCTTAATTGTCAATATTTTTTGATTATGATCGACATCAATGTATGCTTGACGCATCGATAGGCGATTCACCAGGAGGCATGTGGATATGCGAGTCACCAAGGCCCAGGCCCAGGCGAACCGAGCGTTGATCGTCGAAACCGCTTCAACGCTGTTTCGTGATCGTGGTTATGACGGAGTGGGCGTGGCCGACCTGATGGCCGCCGCCGGCTTCACCCATGGCGGGTTCTACAAGCACTTCGGCTCCAAGGCCGACCTGATGGCGGAAGCGGCTGCGTGCGGGATTTCGAAAACCCTGGAGCGCAGCAGCGATGTGGACGCGGCCACCTTTTTCAAATTCTACGTTTCCCGACAACACCGAGATGCCCGTGGGCCTGGCTGCACCATGGCCGCCCTCGGCGGCGATGCGGCGCGTCAGCCTGACCAGATCAAGGCGATATTCGCTGACGGCATCGAGGGTTTGCTGGCAACGCTCCAGCAGCAGGACGGCTCTCGAAGCCAGGAGGCGCGAGCGCAAATGATCGGCCAGCTCGCACAGGCGGTCGGGGCAATCGTGTTGTCGCGCGCCTGCCCGGACGACTCTGCGCTGGCGGACGAGATCATCGACGCCTGTCGCGTGCAGATCCTCGCGGCCTTCCCCGAGAAGGCGGATTGACGTCGCCGGCCATTGGCGGTGTCCGGCCACCAAGAACACCTGTTGGTGCCGCACTCGCGGCCCGAAAAAGAGGGAGCCTGAAGATGACCATCCACTACCTGGACGACCTGCAACCGGGTCAACGCTTCGTTGGCACTACCCGGGTTCGCCTCGACGCGGAGGCCATCAAGACCTTCGCCGCCGAGTTCGACCCCCAGCCATTCCATCTCGACGAAGCCGCTGCCAGCACCTCGATCTTCGGCGCACTGGCCGCCAGCGGCTGGCACACCGCAGCGTTGACCATGCGCCTGCTGGTGGACTGCGAGCCGAAACTTGCGGGCGGCATCGTCGGTGCCGGGTTCGATGAGCTGCGCTGGCCGTTGCCGGTCAGGCCCGGTGACGAGCTGCGCGTGGAGCTCGAGGTGCTGGAGGTGCGGCCATCCAGGTCGAAGCCTACTCAAGGGCTGGTGAAAATGCGCACCACCACGCTGAATCAGGATGGCCAGGTCGTGCAGGTTTCCGTGGGCAATCTGGTGGTGCCTCGTCGCCCTGAGCAATAGCGCTAATCGACCTCTAACAGTGGCTGCCTGACGGCGGTGGAGAACAGCATGAAATACACAACGTTCGGCAAAACGGGCTTGCAGGTTTCCCAGGTGGCGCTGGGTACGGGCAACTTTGGAACCGGCTGGGGCTATGGTGCCGACCCTGATACCAGCCAGGCCATTTTCAACGCCTACGCCGAAGCCGGTGGCAACTTCATCGACACAGCCGACGTGTATCAGTTCGGCCAGTCCGAAGCGCTGCTGGGTACGCTGTTGGAGGGGCGCCGCGAGGATTTCGTCCTCGCGACCAAGTTCACCAACGGCGCGGCAGCCGATGCCAACCGCCTGGTCACCGGTAACAGCCGCAAGGCGATGGTCGCGTCGGTCGAGGCGAGCCTGAAGCGCCTCAAGACCGACCGTATCGATCTCTACTGGGTGCACCATCCCGACGCTGTCACGCCCATGGAAGAGGTGATTCGTGGCCTCGACGATCTGGCTCGTGCCGGCAAGATTCTCTACGCGGGCCTGTCCAACTTTCCTGCCTGGCGCCTCGCCCACGCCGCTACGTTGGCCGAGCTGACACGTGCGCTTCCCATCGCGGCGGCGCAGTTCGAGCACAGCCTGGTGCATCGCGACCCCGAGGCCGATCTGTTCCAGGCTTCCCATGCGCTGGGGCTGGGTATCGTCACCTGGTCGCCGCTGGGTGGTGGCATGCTCACCGGCAAATACCGACACGGCGAGAAGGGCCGGGCCGAAGGCTTCGGTGGCCGGGTATTCCAGGCCGAGAACTCGCAGCAGCGCACGCAGATTCTCGATGCGCTGATCTCGGTTGCCGGTGAACTGGGCGTTAGCCCCGGGCAGGTCGCGATTGCCTGGGCGGGTACCCATGGTTCGGTGCCGATCATCGGGCCACGTTCCCTGGCGCAGCTCACCGATAACCTGGGTTCCCTGGCGCTCGAACTGTCGGCCGAGCAGATCGAGCGCCTCGATGCGGTGAGCGATCCGGGCCAGGCCACAGGTGCGCGAGTCCCGGTTGCCTGGGCTTCGGGCAACCTTCCGAGAGTCGTTGCCTAAACGGGCGTTGGCGGTTGGTCGATGAAGTTCGGACGCTGCAGCGGAGCGGGTGCTTACGAACGCGCCGGCCCGGCCTCGACCTGCTCGCGCAGCAGTTGCAGGTAGCGGCGTGCCCCCAGGCCCAGCGGTCGGCTCTTGTACCAGATGACATCGACCCACAGGCGTATCTGGCTGGCCATGTTGTCGAACTTGACCGCAGCCAGCACGCCGGAGGCGATCATCGGCTGAACCAGCGGCTGTGGCAGGTAGGCCCAGCCCATGCCAGCCTGCACCAGATCGAGGGTGGCCATGTAGCTGTCCGTCAGCCACACGCGATGGGACAGTACGATCTGCGGGTCCGAGGCATTGGGGTCGCCACTGGCCACCACGATCTGCCGCGTGTCCGCCATGTGCGCCTCGTCCAGCGGTTCGCCTTCACTGGTGAATGGGTAACCCGGCGCCGCGACTGCGGTAAGCAACTGGCTACCGGCCTCGGCAAAGGCTTCGCGTTCGTCGATGCCGGGGCGTTCGAACATCAACGCCACCTGCACGCTGCCCTCGTGGAGCATGCGCACCGCATCGGTCTGCGCGGCTGAGCGTATCTCTATTTCCAGCGTCGGAAACTCCCGAGCCAGAGTCGTCAGCGGGCGACTCCAGGCGCCGGTTTGCAGTTCCGGGGCCATCGCCAGGACCAACCTTCTTTCCAGGCCCTTGTGCAATTGCAACGCATGGGCATCGAGCAGGTTCAGCTGGCTGGCCACCTGCCTGGCCTGGGGCTCGAGGGCCCGAGCGGCAGGGGTGGGCAGCGCCTTGCGGGTCGAACGGTCGAAGAGGACCAGGTCCAGTTCCGCCTCCAGTTGCGACACCGCCATGTTCACTGCCGAGGGCACCCGGCCCAGGGCACGGGCTGCGGCGGAAAACGAGCCTTGATCGATAACGGCGAGAAATACCCGCAACGATTCGCTGGTGAACACCATGGTTGTCAGTTTCTCTGATAACAGTTGTCTTTTTGTATCAGATTTATGCGCTTAGCATCCAGCCCATCAAACCAGTGGGATGAGGTCGGTATGTTCAGGGCAATGGCAGGTCAGGTGGCATTGGTCAGCGGGGCCGGTAGCGAGCGTGGCATCGGTATGGCCATTGCGCGCAGGCTCGGTGCGGCTGGCGTAAAGCTGATCGTCACCGCCAGCAGCGCGCGCATCGCCGAACGCGTGGCCGAACTGCGCGCCGCCGGTTTCGAGGCCGAGGGCCGTGCGGTCGACCTCACCGACGAGGCGCAGGTGCAGGATTTCGCGGCCTGGGCCGAGTCGCGCTGGGGGCGTATCGACATCCTGGTCAACAACGCCGGCATGGCCATGCAGGGCAGCCCCGAGCCCTTCGTCGAGGTGTCGAAGATGAGCCTCCACGTCTGGAACCTGTCGCTTTCGCGCAACCTGACCACCGCCTTTCTGCTCACCCGTGCCGTGTTGCCAGGCATGCAGCAGCGCGGCTATGGCCGTGTGGTGCATGTCAGCTCGGTGACCGGCACGCGGGTCGGCAATCAGGGCGAAGCCGGCTACAGCGCGGCCAAGGCGGGCATGGTCGGGCTCAACCTGTCGCTGGCGCTGGAAGTGGCCGGGCAGGGCATCACCGTCAACTCGGTGGCGCCTGGCTGGATCGCCACCGGCGCCACCCAGCCGGAAGAGGCGCGTGCCGCTGCCTACGTGCCAGTGGGCCGCGCTGGCCACCCCGAAGAAGTCGCCGCCGCGGTGGCCTTCCTGGCGTCCCCCGAGGCGAGCTACATCACCGGTGAGACGCTGGTGATCGATGGCGGCAACAGCCTGATCGAGAACAAGGCGCCCTGAGCGCCAACCCCTCTTTTTATCCCTTCGAGCGGCCTGCGGGCCGAGGAGTGAACCCGATGCAGCCCGTCGTTCTGATCACCGGTGCCCTGGGAGGTATCGGCCAGGCCATGTGCGAGCGGTTCAATGCAGGCGGCTGGACCGTGTTCGGCACCGACCTGGACGCTACCGCGCTTGCTGCCCGGCAGGCCGAAGGCAAGCTGGCCGGCGCCCACGCTGCCGATATTCGCCAGCCGAGCGCCTGCAAGGCGGTGGTCGCGGCGCTGCTCGCCAGCACCGGCCGGCTGGACGCCTTGGTCAACTGCGCCGGGGTGTGGCGGGAAGGGCCGGTCGAGTCGTTCAGCGAAGACGATTTCGACATCGTGCTGGACGTCAACCTCAAGGCCACGTTCTTCATGTGCTCGGCCAGCATCCCGGCGCTGCGCGAGAGCCAGGGCGCCATCGTCAACATCTCCAGCGACGCCGGGCGACAGGGCAATCGCAACGCCGCTGCGTACTGCGCGAGCAAGGGCGCGGTGACCCTCATGACCAAGGCGCTGGCGCTGGACCTGGCGCCGTCCGGCGTGCGCTGCAACAGCGTGTCACCGGGCGATGTGCAGACCCCGATGCTGGCGTTCCAGGCCCAGCGTTACGGCAACGGCGACCAACCGGCGTACTACCGGGACCTGCTGGCCAAGTACCCGCAAGGCGAAGCGGCACGCTTCATCCAGCCCGGCGAAGTGGCCGACCTGGCGTATTTCCTCTGCCAGAGCGGCGCACGGTCCATCACCGGCGCGGACATGGCAATCGACTGTGGTGTGTCGGCCGGCAACTGAGCGTTGCGGCGACCTGATGGGTACAACAACAGGAGCTTTCTTCATGTTCAACAGTGGAATCAGCGAGTCGGCGGTGGAGACCTTCGCCAGCCGCGAGCGCGAGCGTTTTCTGCAGCGCAACCCGAAATCCGTCGAGCTGGCCAAGCGTGCTCGCAAGTCGCTGTTCGGCGGGGTGCCCATGCACTGGATGAGCGACTGGTCGATGCCCAGTTCGCTGTTTGTCAGCCGTGCCAAGGGGGCGCGCTTCTACGATGTCGACGGCCACGAGTACATCGACTTCTGCCTCGGCGACACCGGCAGCATGTTCGGCCACTCGCCCGATCCCATCGCCCAGGCCATCGCCGAGCAGGGCGCCAATGGCCTGACCACCATGCTGCCCGGTGAGGATGCGGTAATCGCTGGCGAACTGCTTGCCGAGCGCTTTGGCCTGCCGTTCTGGCAGGTGGCGACCACCGCCACCGACGCCAACCGCTTCGTGATCCGCTGGGCGCGCGCAATCACCGGGCGCAAGGTGTTGCTGGTGTTCGACGGCTGCTACCACGGCACCGTCGACGATGTGATGGTGCGCTGCAAGGAAGGCCGCACCGTGCACCGCGGCGGCCTGATCGGCCAGGCGCGCAACCTGGCCAAGACCAGCCGGGCCGTGCCCTTCAACGATGTGACCGCGCTGGAGGCGGCACTGGCCCAAGGCGACGTGGCAGCGATTCTCTGTGAGCCGGCGATGACCAATATCGGCATGGTGCTGCCCGAGCCGGGCTTCATGGAAAAGGTTCGCGAACTGAGCAAACGCTACGGCAGCCTGCTGATCATCGACGAAACCCACACCATCTCCACTGGACCTGGCGGCTGCACCCGCGCCTGGAGCCTCAAACCGGACTTCATCACCCTCGGCAAGCCCATTGCTGGCGGCGTGCCGTGTTCGGTGTACGGCTGCAGCCATGAGATGGCGCAGGCCATGCGCCTGGCCCAGCAACACGCCAGCGAAACCAGCCACGGCCATGGCCATAGCGGCATGGGCACCACCTTGTCGGCCAACGCCCTGGCCATGCACTGCATGCGCGTCAACCTGGAGCAGGTCATGACCCCGGCAGCCTACGAGCACATGCTGCCGCTGGCCGCGCGACTGGCCGCTGGGCTGCGCCAACTGATCGCCAAGCATGGGCTGAACTGGTCGGTCACCGAGCTGGGCGCGCGCTGCGAATTCCAGTTCTGCGCCACCTCGCCGAAAACCGGTGCCGAGGCAGAAGCGGCCTTTCATGACAGCCTGCAGATGGCCTTGCACCTGTACCTGATCAACCGTGGCATCCTCATCACGCCGTTCCACAACATGACCCTGTGCTGCCCGGACACCAGCGCCGCCGATGTCGACACGCTGCTCGCCACCCTCGATGAGGGGCTGACCGAGCTGCTGGCGATGCCAGGTGCGCGTGCCTGACCTGTACGGTCGATTGACTGGCATGATCCTCGTGCCACGCCGTGAAGGTGGGGCAGGGGACCAGGCCGGTGTTTCCTGCCATTTTTTTACGAGAGCTGACCATGCAATTCGCCGACATTCAGGAAGCCCGCGACTTTCTCGCCGCCCACCCCGAGGTGCGCAGCATCGAGCTGATGCTGATCGATGCCAATGGCGTGCCGCGTGGCAAGCTGCTGCACCGTGATGAGCTGCTGGCTATCTATGAAAATGGCCGGCCACTGCCCAGCTCGATTCTGGCCTTGACCCTCCAGGGCGAGGATGTGGAGGCCACCGGCCTGGTCTGGGAAGTGGCCGATGCCGACTGCTGGACCTACCCGCTGCCCGGCAGCCTGACCCTGCAGCCCTGGCGCAGTACGCCCACCGGGCAACTGCAGGTGAGCATGCACCCGACCCAGGGCCTGCCCGCCACCCCTGCCGACCCTCGGCATGCCCTGGTGCGGGTGATCGAACGCCTCAAGGCCGACGGCTTTCACCCGGTGATGGCCGTGGAGCTGGAGTTCTACCTGCTGGACAAGCAGCGCGATGCCACGGGTCGTCCGCAACCGGCTCTGCAAATGAACGGCGTGCGCCCCCAGGCGCCGCAGGTCTATGGTGTCTACGAGCTGGAGCAGTTGCAGCCGTTCCTCGACGATCTGTATGCCGCCTGCGAAGTGCAGGGCCTGCCGGTGCGCACGGCGATTTCCGAGTACGCGCCGGGCCAGGTCGAGTTGACCCTGGAGCACCGCTTCGATGCGCTGCAGGCCATCGACGAAGGCATTCGCTACAAGCGCCTGGTCAAGGGCGTGGCCAACCAGCACGGGCTGCAGGCCTGCTTCATGGCCAAGCCGTTCGGTGACCTGGCCGGCAGCGGCATGCACCTGCACGTCAGCCTGGCCGATGAGCAGGGCAACAACCTCTATGCCAGCGAAGACCCCCAGGGCACACCGCTGCTGCGCCACTCCATTGGCGGCATGATGGCCACGCTGCTCGATTCCCTGGCGATCTTTTGCCCCAACGCCAACTCGTTCCGCCGCTTCCAGGCCAACAGCTATGCGCCGCTGGCCAAGAGCTGGGGCGTGAACAACCGTACCGTGTCGTTCCGTGTGCCAGGTGGCCCGGCCAACAGCCGTCACATCGAGCACCGCATCTGTGGCGCCGACGCCAACCCGTATCTGGCGGCAGCGGCGATTCTCGCCGGCATCCATCACGGCATTCGCGAGCAGATCGACCCGGGCGCGGCCATCGTCGGCAACGGCTACGAGCAGGCCAGCGAATTCTTGCCGACCGACTGGCTCACAGCACTGCGTGCCCTGGAACAGTCCAGCTGGGCCAAAGAAGCCCTGGGCGAGGCATTTCTCAAGGTGTTTCTGGCGATCAAGCAGACCGAATACCGTCAGTTCATGGCTGAGGTCGGTGAGCAGGATTGGCGCTGGTACCTGCACCACGCTTGAGCGGCCTAGGTTCGCAGCAGCTACGCGAGGCTCGGACAACATTGCGCTGCTCTAGCTGGATTGGGCCAAGCAAAACACCAGCTCTCACAGTATGATGGCGTATAGCTATGTCGTGCCTTGCGCCGGCATGAGGCTGCGCATCGTCGGGAGAGGGTATGGGCACGGATCCGCTGAGCAGACCGCAACTCAAGGAACTGGTACGGCGAGTCATCGTCGCCCAGGGCAATGCCTTCATCAAGGAGCTGCTGCGTGGCACCGGTGTCAGGATCGGCGCGACCAAGGAAGACTTCGCCGCCAACCTGGATGCGGCCATCGATGCCGATGAGCTGACCCAGGAAACCCTGGAGGCCTGGCTGGCGGAAGTCGAGGGCTGGGGCGATCAGCACCTTTATCTGATCCAGCCACCCCAGGTCGATAGCGGCGCGCTGGCTGCCGGTATCGCGGCCAGCCCCCATGCCGCAGCGCTGCATGCCAGTGCCAGTCTGGACTTCCCCGAGGCCTTGGAGTTGAAGCACATCGACCTGAGCGAGGGCGGACTGTCGATGGTCTGGCACCAGTGCAAGGCGGGCTGGAATCGCTGGAAGCCCAAGGATTTCGTCACCGAGGAAGGGTTGGAGCGTTATCGTTTCGATGCCTATCGGCAGCGGCTGGACCGCAGCGTGGTGCGCTACGAATGGCGCTTCGGCGATCCCTACTGCGCGATCCTCATCCACCGTAACCCCGAGATCGACCACAAGGCCGTGTTCACGGATGTGCGCATGACCCTGGCGGCGATCGGCTGCCCGGACACCGCTGCGCTGCCGATTCCCCTGGACCAGGCGGTGAAGGTGGCGGCGATGAAGGGCAAGGGCGTGCACTCCACTCGCTTCGAACTCGATGGCGGTTATGTGGAAATGGCCTCGACCCTGGCCGAAGGTGGGATCGAAGCCGTGGAGCCGGTGCGCGTGGTGCTGCAGGCCGTGGATACCGGCCAGTTCGACAGGGCCCAGGGCATGCTGCATTTCGCTGCCGAAGAACATGGCACCAGCCGCCGTATCGCCGTTCAGGTCCATGGCCGTGAGGCGCGGCTGCGGATCTGGGCGCAATGCAAGCGCGAGGACATCGTGCGCATCGTCGAGCTGCTCTGGGAGTACAACAACGCGCCATGAGCCCCTCACTGCACAGCCGCTGGCAAGCGGAGATCGACCGGCGCCTGGAGCAGGGCGTCGAACTCGAGTTCACCCTCGCGCAGTTCGCCGGCGCGGTGGATGCCCCGGACAGCGATGCAAGCCTGCTGGCGTTCCTGGATAGTCTGGTGGCATCAACGGCTGCCCGCACAATCGAGGCCTATCGCTGCCCGGTACGCGGCTGCGGCCGAGTCCTGCCACCTGGCGAACCGCCTGCGTCATGCCCTTATTGCCATACCGACTATCTGCTGGAAGGCTGCGAGGCCGTCGTCGAGCATTTCTATCGGCTGCTGGGCCAGACCAGTCGCGATATCCGCTGGGTGATCGTCATCCATGGCATGAACAGCCGCGCCAAATGGCAGGAAGAGTTCAGTTGGGAAATCGCCAATCGCCTCAGCTATTCCGCCCCCGTGCTCATCTACAAATACGGCTGGGCGACCATCGATGTGTTCACGCGCTGGCTGCACCGCCGACTCGCCAGGCGGCTGGGAGAGCGAATGAGGATCGCCATCCGGCAGGCGGAGAAAAGCCAGCTGCCCGCTCAGCCGGACATCATCGCCCACAGTTTTGGCACGCTGTTGCTGTCGCGCGTGCTGGAGGACGCGGATTTCGCCGACCTGAAATTCGGCCGCATCATCACCGCAGCGAGCATCGTGCGGCCTGATTTCGACTGGGATCGGCTCGTCGCCGAGGGCCGGGTGGAAGCGGTGCTCAACCATGTCGGCGGCCAGGATGGTGCGGTGCCCTACGCGCAATACGCCATTCCCGGGGCAGGGCCTGGCGGCGTGGCAGGTTACGACGCGCAGGCGGTTCTCAACGTGCGCACTGACACCTACCGCCACTCGGGCTTCTTCATCCCGGAAAATTTGCGCGTGCTGATATCGCGTGAGGGACTGTGGCACGGCTTTCTGACCCGCCCGCTAGCGCATTTCAGACCGCCTGGCCGCTTCGTACCCGAGTCACCATGGCGCCCGGCCCCGCTGCCGGCGCGCATCCCCACACGCCTGTTGGCCTATGTGGTGTTCTGCCTGCTGGCGCCGTTCTCTTGGCTGCGTCGGCGGCTCGATCCCTGATCGAGGCTCGAGAACATCGTTGCGCGATAGCGGCAACGACCGAACGCCAGAGGTCTTGCGATCCTCTGGCGTTCGACGGGGAGCAGGGGCTGCGGGTGCGCCCCGGTATCAGTTGCTCGGCCGCTGCTTGGTCGAGTCCAGCTCGGCCTTGCTGGCGGTGGTGATCTCGGTGATTTGCGCGGACTTGGCGATCGCGTAGTCGAAGGTGTCCTGCATCTTGGCGATGGCTTCGGTCGAGGTGCCCTTGAGCCCGCCACTGGCTGCCCAGTCGAGGTTCCAGACCCCGGAGAGATCGTCCGCGCCGGCCACGTCATGGGTCTCGATGGCGGTGAATACGTCAGGATGGCGCTGCATGTACTTGGCCGCCTCGACGACGTCACTGGGCACCTTGCCCGAGGTGTCGTTGGCCAGTTGCGAGACTTCCTGTTTGGTAATCGCACCATTGCCGTTCTGGCGCATGTAGTCGGCCAGGGTTTTGCTGGACTTGGCGATGTCCAGCTTCGCATCGAATACCGATGTCGACGAACTCGGAGTATTCGGGTTACCGCCAGTCGGTGAAACGGTAGTAGACATCGGCCCTGCTCCCTCAGTGGATTGATGACGCGTGGCAGCGATACTGCCTTCACCACGGACGTTATCAGCAAGCAAATGGCCACTGCGTGTCGCCTTCACAGCAATTCGCAACTGCACGAAGATTTCACAGCGTTTCACAGGTTGCGCACGTGACGAGCGCCAGATCGACGGGCGCAGTTCCGTCCATCGAGTGGCCCTGCGATCTCCCGTTGCCCGCAACGGATGGCCGCGCTAGATGCGTGGTGCGCTCTTCACGGTCGACAGCGCTCGTTCGATGGCCTCGTGTGGCGTCGTGGCGTGGGGCTGCTCGACGTAGTTGTACTTGCTGTTATCGAGAATCAGCATCTGCGCTTTCTTGGTCAGCTTGTCGACGTCATAACCCAGGTCGATACAGGCCCCCAAAACGGCCAACATGGCCTGCTCCAGCACCATCTCACTCTGCGTAGCCATATCTGCACCTCGATCAGGGCCCGTAGCCGGCCGGAAGAAAGGCTCGAAAGGATTCGAGCGCTACTGGTGAGGTATGACTGCGCACGAACCAGAAGGATTCAGCTCATATCGACGCGAAATGAAGTTTGCCGATGAAGCGTCATGCCGCTGGCTCGCCGCGGCTGCCAATGGCCCTTTCCGGTCGACCAGCAGCGCCGCTGCGGCAGTCCCGGTGGATGAGAATAGCGAGCGATCGCACAGTGCCGCGGGCCGCATGGTGCTAACATTCGCGCCGCCTTTCGCAGTGCCGCGCTCGTCGCGTAGGGGTTATTGCCAGGAAGGCTCTCCATCCACATCACGGACATGCATTGAGCAGACGATGAAAAAAATTGCAGGAATAGCGGTAGGCGTAGTGGTAGCCGTTGGCGTGCTCAGCACCGCCGGTGCCTGGTACACCGGCACTCAGTTGCCGGGTGTTTTGCAGAACGCCATTGCAGAAGCCAACCAGCAGAGCCAGGACGCGCTGCTCGGTTCGGGCGCCACCGCCAAGCTGGAGCTGGTGTCGCTGGAAACCCGCCTGTTCACCAGCACCGCTCGCTACCGCCTCACCTTCGACGCGCCGGACAAGGAAAACCTCCCCAGACACATGGAAGTGCTGCTGGTGGACAACATCGAGCACGGTCCGCTGCCTGCGTCGCGCCTCAAACGCCTCAATCTGTGGCCGGTCATGGCTGCCAGCAACTACGCACTGGAAGCCAACGAATACACCCAGAAGTGGTTCGATGCCGCCAAGGGCGCTGCGCCGCTCACCGGTCAGGGCAGCCTGGGCTACGACGGATCCACCAGCGGTACGCTGGTGCTCACCCCGCTGGACTTCGCGCCGACGCCGACCTCCACGGTCAAGTTCTCCGGGCTGACTCTGGACGGCGAAGCCAGCAAGCATGCGGTCGCATTCAAGGCCGTTGGCGCCATGGACAGCCTGCTCGTGACCGCGACCGACAGCGAGGGCGCCCCCATTCAGGTCGAGCTGCGGGGCCTGACCCTGGACAGCGACCAGAAGCGCGGCAGCGGCGATTTCTACCTCGGTGACAGCGCCCTCAAACTGGCTACCGCGCAGATCAAGGTCGGCGACAAACCCCCGGTGCTGGTCAAGGACATCGCCCAGTTCGGCAGCCTGCAGGAAACCGGCAATGTGCTTGGTGGGCGCATGGGTTATGACATCGGCATGGTCAGCTACGACGGCAAGGACCTCGCCGGCATGCACATGCTCTGGTCGTTGCAGAATTTCGATGCCGCTGCGGTGCAATCCTTGCTCGAGCTGTATCGCGACAAGCTCAAGCCCATCCAGGAGGCTCAGGCCCTGGGTGAGGATGGGCCGGATCTGGCGTTGTCGCCCGAGGACGAAACGCGTCTGAAGGCCGATCTGGAAAAGCTGCTGGCCGCCAAGCCACAGATCGCCCTGGAAAAATTCAGCGTCAAGACCACCAACGGCGAAGCATCGCTGAGCATGGCGCTGGACCTGGCCAAGCCCGAGTCGTTCGAGCAGACGCCAGACCAGATCGCCAAACAGATGATCGCCAAGCTGGATGCCAAGCTGTCCATCGCCAAGGCCATCATCGGTGATGGCGTCCGTGCCCAGGCCCTGATCGAAGGTCAAACCGACGCCAAGGCCATCGAAGACCAGGCGGCCATGTTCACCGAAATGGGCAGCGGCATGGCCCTCGGTACCGGCCTGCTGACCCTGGAAGGCGACACCCTGCAGTCGTCGCTGCACTATGCCAACGACAAGGTGACCTTCAACGGCCAGGACATGACCGTCGAAGAGTTCGCCATGTTCGTCATGTCCAAGGCCAATGGCCTGGGCGGTGGCGCTCTGGGTGGTGACGATCAGTCGCAATACGACGACGCCGAACAAGCCTACCCCGAAGGTGGCATCGGCGAGGAAGACTACGACGAAGACGACGCGCAGCAATAAGCGCGCGTGGCTCGCGAAGGGCATCAGGCTCGTGAGCAGCATGGAAAAGGCCAGTCATTCGACTGGCCTTTTTCGTGGGCGCTGGTGCGACGCCAGCAGACCTTTGGCGATTCAGCGGGCTGCTCGTGTCCAGAGCATGAGATGTCTGGTCGTGCGCGTATTTGGCCATGCTGCTATTTCCGCCAGCCGGTGCCGTGATCCCCTGAACCTCTCCTGACGTGCACCTCTCGGATGTCATGAGGCCAAATCGTTGGCTTCATCAGAGGTACGCATCATGAACGTCAATGTTACCGACAATGCATGTGACTCGACTCGCGCCACCTATCAGGACGTCCTCAGCGGAGCGGGTTCGTTGCGTGCTCAGCGGCCCATGGAGGAAGACGATGAGCCATTGGAGCAGGACCCGGGTTGGAACACCGACGCCCAGCCGGATGAGTTGCCGCAAGAGCAGCCCGAAGAGCTGCCTCAGGATCCGGGTAGCAGGCAGAGCGAGATCTGACTGATTCTCCTGCGACTACAACGCCCCGCGAACGCCCGGCCAGCAGCCGGGCGTTCGCATTCGAAATCGACCGCTCGGCTGCTGGCCGTGGCTTAAGCGCGTCAGCGCACGGACCGTACCCCGCGAATCTGTAATGTTGCAGAGCAAGGATAATTGGCCTACACCCTGTGTCCGCAAAGCGAGCATAAGCGCTCGGGCAACTCAAGGAGCAGGCTGGGCTGCGTCGCAGTGATGCGTCAGCCTGGCTCTGCAGTTGCACCGCAATGGAATCTGCACGGGAGTGGGGCGTGATGAGCTACCGGGTTCTGCTGGTCGCTGAAGTGGAGCTGTTCAAGGGTTTGCAGGCCGCGTTGAGCGAGTCGCGGGACGATTCGTTCGACTGCGTGGGAGTCGCCAGTCTGTCGGCGGCCGACACTCGCCTCAAGCAGCGCGGTATCGATGCGGTATTGCTGGATGTCAGCCTGCTTGGCGGAGCCAGCCGCGCGCTATGTTCGCGGATGTTCGCGTCGGCGGCGGACGTCCCTGTGTTGCTGCTCGGCGAACCGGACAACACGGGGCTGGCGCGCCAGGCTCAACGCTGGGGAGCTCGCGGCTATGTGCTCAAGGGGCAGACCGGCAGTGGCCTGCTGGCCCGCACGGTAAGCGCGGCCATCCACCGGCAATTGGCTGAAATGCATCGCCTGAGTGCCCGGTCGCGCGCCGAGATCACCCTGGATTGCCTCGGCGACGCGGTGATCGGCACCGATGTCTGTGGCCAGGTGGATTACCTCAATCGCGCCGCCGAGCGTCTGACCGGCTACCAGCGTACGGAGGCCCTGGGCCGGCCCATCGCCGAGGTGATGACGTTGCTCGACGGGGTCACCCGGACTGCCTGCCACAACCCTGTCGAGCGGTTGCTGCGGCGTAGCCAGCGTACGCCAACGGCAGGCAGTACGTTGTTGATGCATAGCGATGGCAGCACCCTGGCCATCGAACAGTCGGCAACCTCGATCCGTGACGGCAAGGGCCCTATCAGCGGTACGGTGACCGTGTTCCGCGACGTCAGTGCCGCCCACGCCATCGCCGCCAGAATGTCGCACCTGGCGCAGCACGACGACCTCACCCAGTTGCCCAACCGCGCATTGCTCAACGACCGTATCCACCAGGCGATCAGCCTCTCCCGGCGCACCGGTAATGCGGTGGCGGTGATGTTTCTCGATCTGGATCACTTCAAGAGCATCAACGACTCACTCGGTCATCACCTCGGTGACAAGTTGCTGCAGGCCGTGGCCCAGCGGCTGTCGGCCTGCGTGCGCGGCTCCGATACGGTGAGCCGTAATGGCGGCGACGAGTTCGTGGTGCTGCTGGCCGGTGATAGCAACGAAAGCAGTGCAGGGCTCACCGCCCGCAAGATCCGCGACGCCCTGCAGATCCCGTATTTCCTCGAAGAGCAACGTCTGCAGATCACCTGCAGCATCGGCATCAGCCTGTATCCCAGCGATGCAGGCGATGCCGAGGCACTGTTGAGAAATGCCGACCAGGCCATGTACTGCGCCAAGGAGAGCGGGCGCAACCAGTATCTGTTCTTTCAGCACGACATGGAGCAGCGCGCCAGCGAGCGCCAGATGGTGGAGCGCGGCTTGCACCAGGCCATCGAACAACGGCAATTACGGCTCTACTATCAGCCTCAGGTGGATCTGCGCAGCGGGCGCATAACCGGTGCCGAGGCGTTGTTGCGCTGGCTGCATCCGCAGTGGGGGCTGACCCTGCCGGAGCGCTTCGTGCCGATTGCCGAGGCCAGTGGCGTGATGGTCCGCCTGGGGCGCTGGGTGCTGCAAGAAGCCTGTCGGCAGGTCGTACGCTGGGAGGCTCAAGGCATCCGCCT
This sequence comes from Pseudomonas sp. SZ40, assembly GCF_052958135.1. Lineage (NCBI taxonomy): Bacteria > Pseudomonadati > Pseudomonadota > Gammaproteobacteria > Pseudomonadales > Pseudomonadaceae > Pseudomonas > Pseudomonas sp. SZ40. Next base: position 144,145 of record NZ_JBQWIF010000001.1, read on the forward strand.
GGAAGCGATTTCGGTGAACGTCTCGGCAGCCGAGTTCCGTCATCCTGCCTTCGTTGCCGGGGTGTGCGAAGAGCTGGCCGCCTGCGGTTTGCAGCCTGGGCGCCTGCACCTGGAGTTCACCGAGAGCGTGCTGATGCACGATGCCCAGGCGAGCCAGCGGGTGTTGGGGCAGCTCAAGGAGCTTGGGGTACGGTTGAGCATCGACGATTTTGGCACTGGCTATTCGTGCCTGAGCCTGTTGCTGCTGTTGCCCATGGATTCGCTGAAGATCGATCAGCGCTTCATTGCCGCGATCACTGCGTCGGGCGGCAGCGATCCCATCGCCCGGGCGCTGATCGCCATCGCCACCAGCCTTAAACTCAAGGTAGTGGCCGAGGGGGTCGAGACCTCTGCGCAACTGGCCTTTCTCGATGCTGCCCATTGCGACGAAGGGCAGGGACACCTGTTCAGCGCAGCGCTGAGCGAAGAGCACTTCACCACTCTGATGCAGTCATCGCGGCCGTTGCACCTTCAGCCGTGAGCGCTGCAGCGCGTCATTGGCGCATCGGCATGTAGGACAGCAGGCGGTCGGTTTCCTTTTTCACCACCGCATAGCATTCGCAGCTCATCTGTTCGAGTCGTTTGCGATTGAGCACGGTGATATGCCCGCGGCTGTACTCGATCACGCCCTGGCGCTGCAGCTTGCCGGCGGCCTCGGTAACACCTTCGCGGCGTACGCCGAGCATGTTGGCGATCAGCTCCTGGGTCATGGTCAACTGGTTGCCGGGCAGGCGATCGAGTGACAGCAACAGCCAGCGGCACAATTGCTGGTCGATCGAATGGTGACGGTTGCACACGGCGGTCTGCGACATCTGGGTGATCAGTGCCTGGGTGTAGCGCAGCATCAGTACCAGCATTTCCCCGTGGCGATTGAACTCGTCCTTCAGGCGCTGCCCTTGCAGGCGATAGGCGTAACCACCGCTTTGCACCACGGCACGGCTAGGGGTGCTTTCGCCGCCCATGAACAGTGAGATACCGACCAAGCCTTCGTTACCCACCACGGAGATTTCCGCAGAGGCGCCGCTTTCCATGACATTGAGCAGGGAGATGATGGAGTCGGTCGGGAAGTACACGTGGCGCACGGACTCGCCAGACTCATAGAGCACCTGTCCGAGCGGCAGGTGAACATGTTCCAGGTGTGAAAAGAGCCTCTGCTGGACTTCACCAGGCAGAGCTGCCAACAAGTGGTTCTGCTGCGGTATGCAGTCTTCGGGCATGAAATCCCTTATGAATTATTCGAGTGAGCTCCTCACTATACGCCCGGCCAGCGCGCCGCTCCGTTCGCTGCCGTACATAGTGCCGCAATCGCTCTGCAGCAAGTGCTCGACGCTGATCAGATCCTGGCCACCGTCTAGCAACCGCTGATAGCGCTCGACCAGGCCCGACGAGGCCTGAACGTGAGTGATGGTAGCCGAATCGTCCGGTCGGGCATCGCGCCGAGTCATCCGGATGATGTTGCCCGAACTGTTGGCAATGACGAAGTAGGTGTCGAGCATGCTGATTCCTCGAATGGATTGCCGGTCAGGTCATGCGGTGCCGCTCGAAGAAGCTGACGATCTGCTTGCGCGCCTCGTCGTGGGTCATGTCGTAGCGTTTCTGGATCAGGTTGGTGAGCTTGTCCAGGTCGCCGCCGGACTTGAGCAACTCATCCAGCGTCAGTTCATCCCATACGATCCGCGCCAGGCCTGCCAATAGCCGCCATTTTCCCTTGATGATTTCGGTCAGTGGTCTGTTCATGTTCGCTACTCCGGTAGCTGGTTCGGTTGAGCGATCACCCTGACAGGTTTATCGGTATCCGTCGGTGTGCCAGACCCCTTAAGGTGCCCCTTGTGAGGCCACTGAATATCGACCTGATGATCCTGGTCATCGTCGACCAGGGTGATGCTGTCGCCCTGGACCGCGATGCCGTCCAGGTGCAGGGTCGAGTCGGCGGCATCCGTGCAGCACAGGGTGATGCGGTAGCACGACGAGCCGAAGCGGTAGTGCAGGCTGAATCCGCGCCAGTCCGCCGGCAGCACCGGTTGCATGCGCAACTGCGTACCGTTGCGCTGCAGACCGAGCAGCGACTCGACGATCAGCCGGTACATCCAGCCGGCCGAACCGGTGTACCAGCTCCAGCCGCCACGTCCCTCATGGGGCGGCATGCCATACACGTCGGCGGCCACCACATAGGGCTCGACCTTGTAGGTGGCAATGGTTGCGGCACTGTTGCCGTGGCTGACCGGATTGATCAGGCGCAGCAGCTCCCATGCCCGTGCGCTGTCGCCCAGTTCGGCGAAGGCCATGCTCGCCCACACCGCGGCGTGGGTGTACTGGCCGCCATTCTCGCGCACGCCAGGTACGTAGCCCTTGATGTAGCCAGGGTCGAGCACGCCGTGGTCGAAGGGGGGCGCAAGCAGTTGCACCAGGCCGATGTCGCGGCGCAGCAGGTGCCGCTCCAGTGAGTCCATGGCCGTGCGCTGGCGCCCATCGGGTGCCGCGCCGGACAGCACCGACCAGCTTTGCGCGATGGAGTCGATGCGGCACTCGTCGTTGCCGGTCGAGCCCAATGGCGTGCCATCGTCGAAATAGGCCCGGCGATACCACTCGCCATCCCAGGCGTGGGCATCGAGGCTCAGGCGCAAGGCATCGGCGTGCTCGTCGCAGCGTCTGGCGAACTCGGCGTCACCGTTGAGCAGGGCTGTGGTGGCGAAGCGGCGCAGCACGTCGTAGCCGAAGAAGCCGAGCCAGACGCTTTCGCCCTTGCCCCCTTCGCCGACGCGGTTCATGCCGTCGTTCCAGTCGCCGTGGCCCATCAGCGGCAGGCCGTGAACGCCCCGTGCCAGGCTGTGCTCGATGGCTCTCACGCAGTGCTGGTACAGGGTTTCCTGCAGGGCAGAGTGGTGCGGCAGGTCGTAATAGGACTCCTCGCCGCTGTTGAGCAAACGGCCTTCCAGGTAGCCCACGGTTTCCCCCAGCACCGTGTGATCGCCGCTGACCTGAACGTAGCGGCTGGTCGCCTGGGCCAGCCACAGGTAGTCGTCGGAGCAGCCGGTGCGCACACCGCGATCCAGTGGCGGGTGCCACCAGTGCTGTACATCGCCTTCGATGAACTGGTGGGCGGCGCACAGCAGCAGGTGCCGGCGAACCGCGGCCGGGTCGGCATGCAGCATGGCCATGCTGTCCTGCAACTGATCACGGAAGCCGAAGGCGCCACCGGACTGGTAGTAACCGCTGCGCGCCCAGAAGCGGCAGGCGATCACCTGATACATCAGCCAGCCATTGACCAGCACGTCCACGGCCGGCTCCGGGGTTTCGATCCGCACCTTTCCCAGGGTGTCCTGCCAATGCTCGCGCACCCGCTGCAGTTCGACCTGGGCGACGTTGCCGCCGCGCATGCGCTGCACCAGGCGCGAAGCGGTCTTGGCGTCCTGGGCGGCGCCCAGGCGGAAGGTCACGCTGCGCTGCTCGTCGGCAGCCAGTTGCAGATTTGCGCGCAGCGCCGCGCACGGGTCGAGCCCCGGGCCGCTGCGCCCTGACAGGTGCGGCTGGGCCATGGCCGCAGGGGCGCTCAGGTGGCCGTTACGGCCGATGAAGTCGCAGCGCCCGGCGGTGCTGCTGGCCAGCGGTGCGTCGACATCGAAGAAGGCCACCCGGCCAGGGAATTCGATGGAGTAGGCATTGCGAGCGAACAGCGCACCGCTGTTCGGATCGGCCTCGCTGACCACGTGCATGGAAGATTTTTCCCGCAGGTCGCCCAGTACCCAGGCCACGTAGCCGGTGACCGACAGGCGCCGTGCTCGGCCGGAGACATTATGGATTTTCAGGTGCGAGAACTTCACCGGATCCTGCAGCGATACGTAGACCCACAGCTCGCTGCGAATCCCGCCTTCCTCGTGTTCGAAGACGCTGTAGCCGAAACCGTGACGGGTCACGTAAGCGCCCTTGCCAGGGCGTGGTAGCGGGGTTGGCGACCAGTAGTGGCCGCTGTCTTCATCGCGCAGGTAGATGGCCTCGTCGCCCGGGTCGCTGACCGGGTCGTTGCGCCATGGCGTGAGGCGGAATTCGTGGGCGTTCTCATGCCAGGTGTAGGCGCTGCCGCTTTCCGAAATCACGCTGCCGAAGTTCGGGTTGGCCAGCACGTTGACCCAGGGCGCCGGGGTCGGCTGACCGGCTTGGCAATGAATGACGTATTCCTTGCCATCGGCGCTGAAACCGCCATGGGGGTTGCTCAGGATCAGCGACGAGTCAGCCAGCGGAACCACCACTGGCGGCGCCGGCCTGGGCAGCAGGCGGGCATCGAAGGCCGGCATGGCGGGCTCTGCCCGACGCCGATGAATCTGTTCGGCGAGGCTGCCGCGTTCGTCGCTGAGCACCAGATGGGCCACGGCCAGCATCAGCACGCGATCTTCATTGGAGAGTTGCTGGGCCGGGCGCACGAAAATACCGCCAGGCCGGTCCAGCAGGTGCGCCTCGCTGCCCGAGGTCACCAGGCCCATGATCACGTCCTGCAGATCCTGCCGGTAACCGGCCTGGTCCTCGTTCCAGATCACCAGGTCGACGATCAGGCCCTTGTGCCGCCAGTAGGCGTGGGCCTGCACCAACTGGCGCACCAGGTCGATATGCGCGGTGGCGGAAATCTGCAGCAGCACGATGGGCCGGTCACCGGAAATCGCCTGGCCCCACAGGCCGCTCTGGTTGCGCTGGTTGGCGGCCAGCACGCCCGGTGCGGCGCGCAGCGAGGGGTTGGTATAGATGATCGACGCGGCCATCTGCTCGAACAGACGGGCCTCGGCATGGGAGGTGTTGAGCTGGCGCAGCAGCACCTGGCTGTGGGTCCAGGCCAGGTCGAAGACACGGTCGGCCAGGTGCCGATCGCGGTACTTGTTGATCAACTGCAGGCAACCGTCACGGCTGTCACTGACGCCGGTCACCAAGTCGATGGTGGCGGTCTGGCCAGGCTCCAGGGTGATCCGGCAGCGGATCGAGACGATCGGATCGAGCACCGCACCCGCGGTGCCGGACAGCGTCTCGTTGTCCATCGCGGTGGGGTGCGTCAGGTTGCGCCCGCGACCGATGAAGCGGGCGCGGTCGGTTTCGTAGGAGATCGCCGCGATGTCCACCTCGTGGGCGGCCAGCAGGTGGCACAGCCACGGCACCTTTTCCTCGCTCGAACGTGGCCGCCGGCTGCACAGAATCGCCTGCAGCTCACTGAGCAGTTCGCTCTGTACGAACAGCTTGCTGAAGGCCGGATGCAGGGCGTCACTGAGGGCCGGTGCCAGCACCACTTCGGCGTAGCTGGTGAGCTCCAGGGTACGGCGCTGCGCACCCCGGTTGCTGATGTGCAGGCGCCGCAGTTCGATGTCGTCTTCGGGTGAGACGACGATCTCGGTGTGGGCGTCGAAGTCCCGTTCGCGCACGCGGAATTCGGCCCGCGCATCGGTGAAGATCGCCTCGAAGCTTTGCGTCGTGCGCAAGGTCGGCTGGTGCGCCGAGGACCAGAAATCCCCGCTGTCGACATCCCGCAGGTAGCAGAAGGTGCCGGTGTTGTCGCAGGTTATGTCCTCGTGCCAGCGGGTGACCGCCATATCGTCGCGGCGGCTGTAACCACCACCGGCATTGCTGATCATCACGTGGTAACGGCCGTTGGAGAGCAGTTGTACGGCGGGGTGTCGGCGCCCCGGGTCGGTGTAGACCCGCAGCTTGTTCTCGTTGACCCGGGCGACCTTGCCCTCCAGCGAGGCATTGGCGGTGTGCAGGTATTGCGCGGCGCTTTTCGGCACCCGTTCCTGCAGCAGCAGGGCGGTGGCCTGGAACTGCGGGTCGGCCTCGAAGCGGCGCTGCATCGGGCGATCGAGCAGCACATGGGTCAATGACAGCAGGCTCATGCCCTGATGGTGCGCCATGAAGGACTGGATCAGCGCAGCGTTCTGCCCCGGTGGCAGCCGGGCACTGGTGAAATCGATGGCTTCGTACAGACCATAGCGGCCAGCCATGCCCATGCCTGCCAGGCGCTGGAGGTTCTTGCAGGCCGCTTCCGGGGCTACCATCAGCGCCAGCACCGAGGCATAGGGGGCCATCACCACGTCTTCGCCAAGGCCGCGCTTGAGACCCAGGCCGGGTACGCCGAAGGCCCGGTACTGATAGTTCAGTTGGGCGTCCAGAGTGCTGTAGCCGGACTCGGACACGCCCCAGGGCAGGCCCAGTTGCTGGCCGTATTCGATCTGCCGGGCTACGGCGGCGCGGCAGGTCTGGTCGAGCAGGGTACCGGCATAGCTGGGCATGACCAGCATCGGCATCAGGTACTCGAACATCGAGCCGGTCCAGGACAGTAGCACCGGGACCCCGCCGTTGCTGGTCAGCAGCCGGCCCAGGGTGAACCAGCTGTCCTGAGGCAGCTGTCCCTGGGCGATGACCACGAAATTGGTCAGCCGCGCTTCCGAGGCCAGCAGGTCGTAGTAGGCGCCGTCCAGGCGCTGGTCATCGGCGTTGTAACCGATGGCCAGGAGCTCGCGTTGCGCGTCGTACAGGAAGGTGAAGTCCATGTCCGCCAGCTCGGCCGCCAGATCCGCCAGGCGCAGCGCCGTGGCGATGCGCTCGCTGGCGTGGGCGCTCACCGCGCGGACCTGGGCCTGTTCGGCTGCCGGCCATTGCGTGGCATCGAGCTGTGCCAGCTCATGCCAGCTGGCCGAGGCCAGTGGCTTGCCGGGTAGGGTCAGGCAGGCCAGTTCACTGTGCAGATCCTGGCAATGAGCGAGCAGCGCCTGGCGCCAGTAGTCGGCCTCGACAGCCGTTGAAAGAGCGGGTTGCAGGCCCTGGGCGAGGGCGATCAGGCGCTGCAGTACCGCACTGATATCGGCCAGGCTCTGCGCGTCGAGGGCAGGTGTCGTGGCCAGCTCGCTGAACGCCTCGTCGAGCAGGTGCTCGTCCAGCCCGCCCGCCAGCATTGCCTCATGCAGCACGCCCAGGCTGTCTGCCAGACCGATGCGCCAGTTCGGGCTGAGCAAGGCCGCTTTTGGCAACTCGTACAGGCCTGGCCGCAGGGTCAGCAGCAAACCGGCCAGGTTGCCGCTGTCCACGGTGGACACGTAGCGGGGCGGCAGCGGTTGCAGGGTCTGAGTGTCGTACCAGTTGTAGAAGTGGCGGCGATGACGCTCCAGCCGCGACATGCTGGTCAGGGCGCTATCAAGGCGTGCGAGCAGGCGACCGCCACTGAGGTAGGCGAAGTCGTGAGCGGCCAGGTGCGAAAGCAGTGCCATGCCCATGTTGGTTGGCGAGGTTCGGTGGGCGGTTACCGCAGTCGGCCGTTCCTGGATGTTGTCCGGTGGCAGCCAGTTGTCCGCAGGGCCGACATGATCGTCGAAGAAAGCCCAGGTCTTGCGTGCCAGGCGGCGCAGAAACTGTTGCTCTTCGAGCGATGGGGCGAACAGCACATGGGCCGCCGGCCTGCTCAGCCAGCAGGCGATGGCCGGGGCCAGCAACCAGGCCAGCAGGAGGGGCGCGGCGATTGCCAGCGTCACCGGCTGGCCGAGCAGCGCGATGGCCACGGCGACCGCCAGCAGCGGCGCCACCCACATCAGCCGATACAGGCCAGACAGGTCATTGTTGCTGCTGCGCTCCACTTCTCGGGAGGGGTTCCATTGCAGCAGGTGGCGCTGGCTGATGGTCATGCGCCACAGCGTGCGGGCGATGGCATCCAGGCTGCTGAAGGCCTCGAACGGCAGCCACACCAGCGTCAGCAGCGCACGACCGAAGTGCTGCGCCGCATCGCGCAGGGTTACCTTCAGGTGCTGGCCGAGGTTGATGTCATGGGCTTTGTGCAGCACATCCAGCAGGGTGCTGATCAACGGCTGGGCGATGATCAGCAGCAATACCCCCAGGCTCCACTGCAACGGCTGTGAACTGGCCAACCAGCCCCACAGCAACATGCACAGAAAGGCCGCTGGCTCGAGGCTGCGGCGCAGGTTGTCGACGATCTTCCAGCAGGCCAGGTTGGTCAGACGGTTCTGCTCCAGGCCACCACCGGGTTTCGGTGTCCAGGGCATCAGCCACGGCAGCAACTGCCAGTCTCCACGGATCCAGCGATGCCGACGTTTGGCATCGGCGCTGTAGCGCGCCGGGTGTTCTTCATACAGCTGTACGTCGCTGATCAGCCCGGAGCGGGCGTAGCAGCCCTCGATCAGGTCATGGCTGAGAATGCGGTTGTCGGGAAAGCAGCCCTGCAGGGCCTGCTCGAAGGCATCCACGGCGTAGATACCCTTGCCGATGAACGAGCCGTTGCCGAACAGGTCCTGATACACGTCGGATACCGAGCGGGTGTAGGGGTCCACCCCCGCATCGCTACCGAACAGCTGGGCGTAGGCGGAGCGGGCGATGCTCGGCAGGCTGATGCCCACACGGGGTTGCAGGATGGCGTAGCCACTGACGATGCGGCGTTGCTGCGCATCGAAGCGGGCCTGGTTGAGCGGATGGCAGATGGCGCCGAGGAACTGCCGGGCCACATCGCGCGGCAGCTGGGTGTCGGTGTCCAGGGCGATGACGTAGTTGACCTCCGGCAGCGCGGCGATATCGCCGACGATCAGGGAAAACCGGTCGTGGCCATGACCACGCAACAGCGCATTGAGCTCGGCGATCTTGCCGCGCTTGCGCTCATGGCCCATCCAGCGTTGTTCGGTGGCGTTCCAGCGTCGTGGGCGATGCAGCAGGAAGAAGCGCGACGCGCCAGTTTCGGGGTATTTCAGATTCAGCGCATCGACCGCCAGGCTGGCCTGTTGCAGCAAGGGCGCATCGCCGTCGAGCACCTCGCTCTGGGCATCCATGAAATCGGTGAGCAGGGCGAAATACAGGTTGGCATCCCGGTTGGCGAGGAAGCGTATCTCCATGCCATCCACCAGTTCTTCCACGTCCTGAGCGCTGCCGATCAGCGTTGGCACCACTACCAGCGTACGTGCCTGGGGGGGAATGCCGGCGCTGTAATCCAGGCGTGGCAGGATGTCTGGTGGCAGGCTGAGGGTCACCAGCCGGTTGACCAGCGCGATGGCCAGGTGGCTGGTCATCACCAGTGTCGGTACGCTGAGCGACAACAACGTCCACAGGCCCCAGCCGTCGGCGCGCAGCATGCCGTAGAACGGCCAGGCCAGCAGCGCGCTGAGCAGCACCACCGGGGTCATGAAGAAAACCAGCGGCGACTTGCGCAACACGCGCCGACAGCGCTCGGCCAGGGAGCGTCGCGCACCCAGTTGCCGCTCCAGATCGGCCAACCCCGGGCCCAGCAGGTAGAAGCCGACGTGGCTCATCAGGGGTTCATGATCCGGTGCCGCGCGGCACAGGGCGATGGCGGCGCGGGCGATGTCGATCTCCGAGTGCGGACAGCTGCGCGCCAGGCGCTCGACGGCATGCCGGTAGTGGTCGCGGGTGGCGAAATCCATGCAGGCGTAGACCGCAGATGGATCTTCGCCAAGGGTGTGTTCGACACCGCTCATGTGCTCGACGAACTCGCGCCAGTCGGTGGCCGAGAGCAGGCGCAGGCTGTTGATGCTGTTGCTGATCGACACCTGCTCCGTGGCCTGCAACTGAGCGTCGAGGTGAATCAGGCGCTCCACGCTCTGGCCAGACTCGGCCAGGGCCTGCTCGACCCAGGTCATCGGCAGAATCAGTGCGGTGCTCTGGCCCTGCAGGCGCCGCGCCAGTTCGGCCACGAAGGCACTGGTCATCGGCGGTGCCGAACGTGCCAGGTCGGCAACCAGCAGCACCACGCTCTTGGCGTCGCGTTCTGCGGTGGCAATCAGGCGATCCGCCCAGTCATTGGCCAGGTTGCGGTCGTTCCAGTTGGCCATCACCCGTGAAGCGACCCGGCGCAGGTTCTCGATCAATGCCAGGCGCAACATGATGGGAATGCCCCACAGCTCGCCCAGCGTCAGCGGTGTGACCACCTGATAGGCGGCCACGAAGCGGCTCAGGCTGTCGCTGTCGACCCGGCCGTCACCGTGGGCAATGGTTTCCAGGGCGATGTCGTAGACCCGCGGCAAGGTACGCGAGGGCCCATCATCCAGGCCGGGCAATTCGCGGCAGTAGCCTTTGGGTAGATGTTTCTGCGCCGTGCGTATCTGCTCCTCGACCAGGTAGAAGTTGTCCAACAGCCACTCCGCAGCCGGCGTCGCGCGACGGTTGGAGAGCGCTGCCACGGTCATGGCCTGGCAACTGCTGGCCAGCACTGCAGCATTCTCGGCGAGTCGGTGAAGCAGGGCGTCGGAGGTGGAGTCGCGGCTAAGGTGATGCTGGCGGGCCAGGTGGGCACCGTGGGTGGCCATCTGTTCTGCGCTGAACAGTTCCGCGCGCAGGGCCGGCTCGTACTCGAAGGTGCGGGGCGCGGGCCGCCACAACCGTTGGATTGCTCGAAGCCATTGCCTGTCCATGTTTTCCTTGGCGTGCAACGTGAAACGCGGGCAACGTTGCAGTGATGCGTGTCACGCAAGCGCTGCGGGCGTGACGAGTGAGGAGGGTGCAGAGAGGCAGTGTGAAATTCTCCCGGTAGGGCGTCTGTCTGCTGGCACACATAGCGGTGGCCCTGGCCGTTGCGCTTGGCCACCGGCCGTCCGATAGACCGCCGTGGCCACATTCTCTGCAGCTGGCGGCCCAGTTGGCGCTGGGTGGAAAAAGGCCGTTGCAGTGAGGCAATCGTGCCTCTTCGAGTGATGGCCTATTGCGCGGCAAGGGAGTATTGCTGGCGCGCCGGCAACCAGCCGGCACACGCAAAGGAGCTACACGATGGGCACCAGAGGATTGGTCAGGCTTATAAGCGTCATGAGCTTCACGTCCGCGATACTTTCCGGCTTTGCCGTTTACTGGGCGCACCAGGCCTACGTATCGGCGGCTCGAACCAACCTTGCCGCACTCTCCGCCAGCGAAAATGCCCTGACCGCCGCTGCTTCCTGCCAGGAAGGCACCTTGCTGCTTTCGCGCTGAGCTCGCTCATACCGTCGCGCACCGGTAGGCCCCACTCCCTCGGAGCCTGATCGGCCATGCAAACCGTCGCCTGTGCTTTAGCGCATCGATACCCAGAACCGCGAGCTTGCGCATCCAAGCGGATCTCCAGACGATGTCAGGCGCTTCGGTTCTGCAAGCCTTATGCTAAAGGCTGCACGCTCGGAGATTCGCTCATGCGCAAGCAGTATCACTTTCGTGAAAGCAAAGACGGCCTGCTGGCCTGGGATGTCCACCGCCTGATCGACCTTGCCAAAGGCATAGCGCCCGGCCCCGTCGATCTGTCCGCGATCAGGGAAGTCGACGAGCCCTATTGGTTCGACGCCGAAGATCCGCCCCCCACGTGCCGTGACCTGATCGAGCACATGCGGCTCGTCGACGCCACGGACCTGGCCTATCCGATCATTCTTTCACCTGACGGACGGGTCATGGATGGAATGCATCGCGTGGCCAAGGCCTTGCTACAAAACCAGCGCCGCATCATGGCCGTACGCCTGCCAAGCATGCCCGAGCCGGATTACATTGGCGTCGACCCGGACGACCTGCCGTACGACTGATCGCTGTGCAAAACGCAGCCTGTGGTTGAGCGTAGCGATGCCCAGCACGGCGCAAGCAGCACACGCCGATTGATTAGCTCTGCTCATAGGCCCTTGCCGGTTTGCCTGGCTAGTCCGGGCCGACGTCCTCGCTTAACGTTCTTCATCCGCATTGCAGTCACTGGCCAGCCGTTGAGTGCAGCGCATCCTGCCTTTCGCTCACACGGGGTACGCTCGATGAATCGACTCACCATTCAATACGGCATGACGTTGCTGCTGGCGATGTTCGCGGAAATCGCCATGGCAGGATCGACCGCGCCGCAGGCCGCCCCGAAGGCCAATGAAAGCCGCGCCGCCACTGAGCGGGAATCCGAAGAGGGGGGCGCCAGCGGTGCGCAAACGCCTGTGGTCCTGGTCGTGGGGGCCAGTGGAAGCATCGGCCGACTGGCGGTGGCAGAGGCGTTCAGGCGCGGCTACGAGACGCGCGCACTGGTGCGTGACCCCGGCCAGGCCGAGCTGTTTCCTGCCGGGGTGAAGGTCGTGGTCGGTGACCTGACTCGCGCCGAGACGCTGCCGGAGGCTGTCGCCGGCATCAGCGCGGTCATCTTCACCCATGGCATCAGCGGCAATGATCCGAGTGGTGCGGAGGCGGTGAACTATGGGGCGGTGCGTAACGTTCTCGCCGTGTTGCAGGCGCCTGTGCGCATCGCCCTGATGACCACCGTCGGCGTCACCAAGCCCACAGTCGGGCATGACTGGAAACGTCGCGGAGAACGCCTGGTGCGTGCCAGCGGGCTGCATTACACCATCGTGCGGCCTGGCTGGTTCGACTACAACGCGGCCGATCAGCAACGCCTGGTCTTGCGCCAGGGCGATACGCACTGGTCCAGTTCACCATCCGATGGCGTGGTGGCTCGTGCGCAGATCGCCGAGGTGCTCGTCGCGTCCCTGACCTCGCCCAGCGCGAACCGCAAGACCTTCGAACTGGTCGCCGAGCGTGGTGCCGCTCAAACGGATCTCGAGCCGCTGTTCTCGGCTCTGCCGGCAGACCCAGCAACGGGTTACGACGCCGTCGGTGATCAGGACAACCTGCCGCTGAGCGAAGAGCCGGACAGGGTCGTCCAGGCGCTCGATGCTGTCAGCGTGCAGTTCGACGAGTGATCCCCATGCGGCTGCGCGCGCAGTGAAGGTTTTCGATCACTCTGGTCATGAAGAATGTACGTCAAGATCGGCAGTTGCCGGTGTAGGCATTCATTGCTCGAGCTGCTCCAGGCCGAGAGGCGTGAATCCTGATGCTTTCAGCACGTAGGCTGCTTCAGGGCTTTGCAGGAACGCGATGAAAGACTGCGCCGATGCAGGTTGAGCTGCAGCAGTCGTTACCGCTGCCGCAATGATGTTCACCCGTTGAAGCTCTTCGGGAAGGGGACCGACGACGTCGATTCCCGGCACGGCCAGAAGCTCGCTCATCTGCTGCAACCCGACCTCGGCATCACCGCGCAGCAGGGCGTCGCCAACCAGCTCGGGAGCCTCGATGACGATGCTTCTGGGCTTCAACCTGTCGGCTATTCCCAGTTCAGGGAGCAGAGTGCGCTGCACGTAAACCCCGCTCACACCGCTCGAAAAGGCCAAGGACCTGGCGGCCAGCAAGGTGTGCCGCAAGTCTTCGATACTGCCGATCTCAGGCCGTGGCGTACCCGCTCTGACCGCCAGGCCCAGCCGGGAGCTGGCCAGGCTGGTGGCGGTTTCGGGGCGCAGGTGGCCCTGTTCGATCTGTTCATTCAGGGCGTCGGCAATCATCACCACCAGGTCAGCGGCCTGCCCATTTCCAAGGCGTATGGGGAGCGCATCGGCGCTGGCTCCATACGAGGCGCCCCAGGAAAAAAACAATCGATCACCGGTGGTTCTTTCGAATTCAGGTGCCAGCTTCATGAACACCGGCTGCAGGGCCGTGGAGGCCAGGACGTTTATATCCGCGGCGTGGAGGCTTGCGCCCGAAAACAGCATGGCCAGAATGCCCGGTACAACCGCTCGACTCAGCTGACGCATTTCATGTTCCTTGGGTAATCGTCGCCCCTATCCGTTGCAGATGGGGGCGAACGGTCAGGTGAGAGCGGGAGGGCGAGTCGGCATCGCGTCGCCCTTGCTCAGGTCGTCAGGCCCACTTGTGGAGCTGAGGCAGGTCACCGCTTGGCTTTGAGCGCCGTGACGATGGCTTCGCCGAACGATTTGGCGGAGGTCGGGTTCTGGCCGGTAATCAGACGCCCGTCGACCACCACTTTATTTTCGAAGATCGGTGCTTCTTCGAAGGTGGCCCCGGCTTTCTTCAACGCTCCTTCGAGCTCGAAGGGGACGATCTTGTCGTAGTCGCGCGAGCGCTCTTCCTCGGCCGTGAAGCCCGTGACACGGCGGCCGCTCAACAGGCTCTTGCCGTTACCGAGCTTCACGTCGAGCAGGCCTGCAGGCCCGTGGCAAACAGCGCTGACGATACCGTCGTTCTCATAGATGGCGGCCACGATGCCGCTCAGCTCCGGGTTGTTGACGAAGTCCCACATGGGGCCATGGCCACCGACCAGCAAGATCGCATCGTACTTCGACGCATCGACATCCGAGAGCTTGAGGGTGTTGCCCAGCTTGTTGCGGTGTTGCGGGTTGGTCCAGAACTTCAGAGTCGCCTGATCACTCAGGTCGAAGCCATCGAACGGAGCGAAGCCGCTTTTCGGGCTGGCGAGATCGTAATCGATGCCGGCCTCATCGAAGACTTCGACCGGGTGGGTCAGCTCGGGAAACCAGAAACCGCCGACCAGGGTCTCGGTCTTTTTGTCCAGGCTCGATACCACGATCAGAATCCTGTCAGCCTGTTCGCTTTCCTCGGCGATGGCGGCCGTGCTGGACACGGCGAGTGAGATGACCGCTGCGGCGAGACCGAGCAAGCGCTTGCGAATAGCCATGTGAATTCCTTCGAATGGTGGGGGTGAGCTCACTCTATCCAAGATGAAATCACGCCAGTAGCTGGCCAAATCCGAATGCACTATTCAATTTATCGTTGTAATTCGACGAAATTGGCTCGATATAATTATGTAAATGTCTCCCGCTTGCATGGCTGCCCGAGCGCACTGGTTGAAGGACTCGAATGAATCTGCCCCACAGTTTCGATGGATTACCCGAATTTCTGGCGGTCGCCAGGCGGTTGAGCATCAGCAAGGCTGCGTTCGATATCGGCAAGACACCGGGTGCGGTAAGCCATGCATTGCAGAAGCTTGAGCAGCGGCTTGGCGTTCCGCTCTTTCACCGCACCACGCGCAAGGTGTCCCTTACCGAGGCCGGTGAGGAACTGCTGCACAAAGTCGAGCCTGCCGCCCTGGCCATCTCGACCGGGCTGGAAGATGCCGCGCAGTCGGCCAAGGCTCCCTCGGGTACCCTGCGGCTCATCGTCGAGCGTCTGGCCTTGCCGCATGTCATCGAGCCTCTGCTGCCTGCCTTCAGAGAAGCGTGGCCCAATCTCAATCTGGAAATCACCGTCAGCAACCGCCACGAGAACTTCGTCTCCGAGGGCTATGACGCAGGCATCCTGATCGGCTCGTACATCGCCCAGGACATGATCGCGGTACGGCTTTGCAAACCCTTCCAGTGGGCGGTCTTCGGTTCGCCGGCGTATTTTCGGGCTAACGGCAAGCCGCAATCGACCAGCGATCTGGTGCGCCATCAGTGCATCCGCTTTCGGCGGCCCGAGAAAGGCGACATCTACCGCTGGGAGTTCGTCGAGAATGGCTCGACCGTGAGGATCGATCCGGCGGGCTCGATCACCGTCAACGACGGTGAACTCATGCGTAGCCTGGCGGTTCAGGGGGCGGGGCTGATCTACTCATCGACGTTCCACTCCTCTCGCGAGTTGGCCGCAGGCACCCTGGAGCCCGCGCTCCTCGAGTGCTCGCCGGGCAACGACGGCCTGTTTCTGTATTTCTCGAGAACGGCCAGGAACCAGCCCAAGCTAAGGGCGTTCATCGAGCTGTGCGGCCAGGTACTGAAAATCTGACGGCGTTCGGCTACTTTGGGTTGCGACCCGCCACCATCGAGGAACATGCATGTCTCTGATTTCGCAGCGAGTGGAACTGGCACGCCATGGAGCCAACGACAAGGTCATCTGCCGAATGGCCTCCGGCTGGGCAGTCATGGGCGACGTGCAGTTTCTGCCTGGATACTGCCTGTTGCTGCCCGACCCTGTCGTTCCCAGTCTGAACGATCTGGATACCGAGGCGAGAACGCGTTATCTGCTCGACATGGCTCGAATTGGCGATGCCGTGCTGCAGGCGACCGGAGCGCTTCGCATGAACTATGAAATTCTCGGTAATACCGAGCCAGAGCTGCATTGCCATATTTTTCCTCGTTACTCTTCGGAACCGGAGGAAAAGCGCAAGATGCCGGTGTGGTTCTACGATTGGAAAGCGGCTACACCTTTCACCGAGCAAGCGCACGGTGCGTTGCGTCGGCAGATCGCTCAGTTGCTCGCTGAATCATGCTGGCGCCCGAAAGAGTGATCGCTTGCCTGAGTATTCGCATTGGTTCCGACATCTATTCGGATCCCTCCGACACCTATTCGCACACGCCGACAGTTCGCTTTGCCGACGCCCTGAGATATCCAGTCACTGACTCGCAGTTCCAAATGGCCTCTCGCTGATGACTGCTACCGGCCAGAACAGCCGCTCGGTTGTCTCTACAAAACAAGGGGCGATTCAATCTACGAAACTAAGGTCTATTGACGTTTCACGCACGGCTGCGCCGTAGCCCATTTCGCCGCGAGGCAAGGACGCCTTCATCACGGCAGAACGACAGCGGGCGCCGCAGGTCTGAATCCTCAGACAGACGGGCCTCCGTCGTTCCACCCGTGAAGGTAACTGGTATGCAAGAACAAGCAGACGGCAAGACCCCCGGCCTGTCAGCCGAAGAAGAGCGCGAGATCGATGAGAAGCTGCCGCCGCGGGCGGCGGTGTTGCATGAAACCATCAGGATCCAGGGCGACCATGAGCTGGAACGCAGCATCGCAGCATTATGGTGGTCGGCGCTGGCCGCCGGGCTGACCATGGGCCTGTCGCTGATGGCCATGGGTTTGTTCCGCTCTCGGTTGGGCCCCAGCGATGAAAGTCATGTGATCGCCAGCCTCGGTTATTCGGCAGGCTTTCTGGCGGTGATCCTCGCCCGTCAGCAACTGTTTACGGAAAACACCCTGACCGCCGTGCTGCCGGTGATGAGCAAGCTGACCCTGAACAATGTCGGGCGACTATTGCGTCTTTGGGGCGTGGTGCTATGCGGAAACCTAGCCGGCACCCTGCTGGTGGCTTGGGTGATGCTGCGCCTGCCGATTTTCGATGCCCAGACCGACCTGGCGTTTCTGGAAATCGGCCGTAAGGTGATGGAAAACGACGTGTCCAAGATGCTTGCCAAAGGCATTATCTCGGGCTGGATGATCGCCACCATGGTGTGGATGATCGCCTCGATGGAAAGCGCCAAGATCGCCATTATCGTGATGATCACTTACCTGATGGCACTGGGTGACTTCACCCATATCGTGGTTGGCTCGATAGAGGTGTCTTATCTGGTGTATGCCGGTGAAGTGAGCTGGGGCGATTTCTGGCTGGTGTTTGCGGGGCCTACCCTGGCCGGCAATATCATCGGCGGCAGCTTTATCTTTGCCCTGCTCAGCCATGCTCAGATCCGCAGCGAGCGTGACGTGATTGCCAAGCGCGAGCGCGACAAGCAGAAGTTGCTGGAGGAGTTGCGCCGCAATCGCAAGGACTGACCGTGCAAGATCGCCAAAGGCCTCAAGGTCGGTGGCCGCTTTTCTCGAAGTCGAGTCTTCGAAGGCGTCGCACTGATGCCGGCGCGCACCAGCAATGCCTGGTCAATGTTGGTGGCGCGTTCGTCAGCAGAGCGCTGTGCCCATTCGATATCACGCGCCAATCGAAACGCTACGCACTGCGCCTCGCGCCGCTGGGCGAAGAACAAACTGAAGGCCATGCCCCGCACTGCATGCCAGGGCCTGCTGCCGTTACATGGGCAACCATAAAAAGGCACAGGCCATGGCCACCGCGCTCTCGTAATTTCTCTTGAGCTTGTCGAATCGAGAGGCCACCGCCCGGCAGTGCTTCAGCCGGGCGAAGGCGTTTTCCACCAGGTGGCGATTTCGGTACAGACCTCTGTCCAGATCCGCGTTGCCTTTCACAGAGTTACGCTTGCTCGGGATCACGGCCTTTGCCCCTTGTCGCTCAACCTGCTCTCGGATTCTCTCGCTGTCATAGCCCTTATCCGCAACGATGGTTTCTGCCGCCGGGAGTTTGGAAATCAATGCGGGTGCCTGAGTACAGTCATTGATTTGGCCTCCCGTGATTTCAAACTCGATGGGTAAGCCATGGGCGTCCACTGCCAGATGAATCTTGCTGGTATTACCGGCTCGGCTTTTCCCTATGGCTTCATCATTTGCGCTGCCAGCGCCTGCGCTGTGCTGGTGAGCCGAATCCAGCCGGTCGGCCACAGGCAGAAACCGGCCAAGAGCAGCCGATCATGAGGGGCCGCTAACGGCTAGTCGATTTTAGAGTCAGTTCTGAACGCCTGCTTGGCGCTGTGCGCATACTGGGTGAAGCACTGCAGAGGCCGAAGCCCCTAGTGACGAACCATGCGAAAGCCTGTCGGTTTTGCGTGCGGCTGAATGGCGACGGCCGATGCGAACGCCTGACGGTTTTCATGCGAATACTCACTTGCCGCCGGCCATGAATGAAAAAGCCCGGCAACCGGGCCGGGCTCTCTACTGACTCGCCTGCGTTACATCGGCCTGCTTGAAGCCTGAGCTCGCTTTATATCCAGCTCGGACCTATTGCCGTCGAAGTCTTCAGGCTCCACTGCGGGGGCCTCGTCCGGCAGCGAGGTGGGCTCGCTTTCGGTACCGGTGCCGGGGTCCAGCTCTTCATCCTCGTCGTCGCCAAGCTCTTCCCCCGGGCGCTGCATCTGCATATGCGTCTGAGCTACCGCCTGCAGCTGCCATTGCTGGCGGGAGCCGTCTGCGAACGCCTTGGGGGCGGCGTAGCCCGGGTTGCCCTGATAATGAGCCGTGCCATCTTTCAGATTGATAACTTTCATGGCGGTGTACCTCGAATGAGGCCAAAGAGTTGGCCTCATCGAATCTGAGCAGGGCAGGGGCACGAGGTTCAGGCTAAACCCGTGACCACCGGGCGGATCGATGACTGCCTGCACGTCCCAGCGCAGCGGCCCCGTGGCCCGATTCGCGGCGGGTGACCACCCGTCCACTTTATGAGACGTCCCGCTGCATGCGTACCCTAATTTCTATCGAATAAAAACGGGCCAAGCACATGACCTTCACCGTACTGCTCGCCGAGGATGAACAGATCCTTCGTGATCTTCTCGTCGAGCTGATCTCTCCGTTGAGCCTGGACGTGATTCAGTGTGCATCGGCTGACGAGGCTCTGGGACACCTGGAGCACAAGGCCGTGGACCTGTTGCTGAGCGACATTCGCATGCCTGGGCATCTGGACGGCTGGGAGCTGGCTGAAATCGTCTGGGTTCGCTGGCCCGAGTTGCCGGTGATACTGACATCCGGCCATATGCAGGTAACGGCCCAGCAGATGCCGGAAAACTCGGTCTTCATTCCCAAACCCTGGAAGCTGGACGTGCTGTACGACGCCGTGGAGCATTGCGTCGAACGCTGACAGAGCTCAGAGCGCCAGGCTCTCCAGCTCTTTCTCCTGACCCAGCCTGCTGGTCAGTGGTGCCGTGATCCTGCAGGTGAAACCTGACGCCTCGTAAGACAACTCGGCGGCGCCGTCGAAGGCGTTGCGCAGGCTGCCGGTGATCATGGTCGTCCCGTAGCCCTTGCGCGAAGGCGGCTTCACGGCAGGTCCGTTGCTTTCCGCCCAGTTGAGCGTGAAGGTAGCGCCCGCCATGCCATGCTCCGTCGCCCAGCGCACGTGCAGCACTCCGCCAGGCTGCGACAAGGCGCCATATTTGGCTGCATTGGTCGCCAGCTCGTGGATCACCAGCGCCAAGGCCGATGCGGCTTCACCCGCAAGCACGATAGGGGGGCCGGAAAACAGAATGTCGTAGTCCGCGCAGTAGGGCGAAAGCACGTTGCGCAGTAGCGTGGAGAGCTCCACTTCCTGGGCATCCATCGCCAGGGAATGAGCGCGCTGCATCATCACCAGCCGTTCATCGAGCACCTTTCGGAATTGCCGAGGTTCCGGGTGGCCCCTCATCGTCATGATGGCCACACCGCCGATGGTCGCGAAGAGATTTCTCATTCGATGGTCCATCTCGCCGATCAGGATCTGCGTGGACTCCTGGGTGCGGCTGTAGATGCAGATCTTGGCGCACAATGCTGACGCCAGTTGCAGGAAGGCCCGCTGATCCGGGTTGGGTGGCGACCCCAGCGGATGGATGACGGCGAGGCTGCCTTGCACCAGGCCCTCGATGCTCATCGCGGGTATGGAAAGCATGGCCTCGAGGCCATGTTGGCGAAACAGCTCCTTCCACTCGGCCGAGAACCGCTCGTCGCTCGCCACCTCGGGCACTTCGACGATACGGCCGGTCATTATGGCCATGCCGCAAGAGCCTCGCTTACCGGTAATGCGGTTGTTGACCAGGCTGTTGCTGAACTCCAGCGGCAGGCCGGGGAAGACCGACAGACGAAACGTATTCCCAGGTTTGTCCAGCACGTTGATGCCGATCACCGTACCGGGGAGCTCCGCCTGCAGCGATACCGCGAACTCTCTGAGCAGCGGCTCGACGGGAGCGCCGGCGGACATGACGTCCAGCGCGCGTTCGCTGAAGCGGGAAAGGAATGTACGCATCGTCGTGCGTCCTCTAGCGGGAGGCCGAGAAGTATCCCACCGGCAATGATCTACCGCCAATTTTCTGTTTTCCGGTCCACGACCAATGGTAGCCGAGTGGGCTTGTGAGGCATGCCATGTACCGTCCTGGCAGCCCAGTGAGCTCGGCCGGTTTTGGCGCGAGCGAATTGCCTTGCCTAGGCGAGTGGTCGTGATCCAGCATCTGCTAACGGCCTGTGGGCGCGGGCCGTAGCGATGGGCGCGGATATCGTGGAGCGCTTGCAGGCGCATTTTGGGCTGCTGATGCCGGGTAGCGCTCTGCAAATGGCCGCCCGGAGGTCATCGGCGTGACGACTTGGGCCAGTTAGCTGAAACCTGACCAGTGGAGATGGCTGATGGCAGTCCTTTGCCTGGGCTGGAGTTCAACAGCGGCCTTGCAAACATCATCCGAGTGAGCGCAAGTCAATCCGGAGGATTTAAAAGGTTGAGGCGAAAAGTCAGCGCTTATCGACACGACGTGTTCGACTCAATTGTCTGGACACCCAGGGCCCGCGTTGAGTTGATTGTAACGCAGGCTATGACGATCTCCCTGGTCATCCTCATAGTTCATGGTCACCGGTACGAGACCGCAAGTCTTGGCCGTGTCAGTAATGGAAATAACCCTGGCTATGTTCAGGTTCATGCCATATCGGTACTGGTTGTCGCTGGAATGATTGTGCGTAGCGCGATTTTCAGCCATTGCGACAGTGAAAGGGAGCAGAGCGACAAAAGCGATTGCGATGGTTTTCATATGCGGTCTCTCATTATCGGAGGAAGTTATTAAAGTCAGGTCTGCCAGATGAGAAATGCCTGGCTGGATATCAGAGTAGAAATGATCCGCTGTCACTTGCATGACCAGTGAATAACATTTTTGTCAGGAAGGATTTAGTTGGTTTCTGACAGAAATGTCAGCCAGGCGTCAGCGTTCTGTTGGTCGCCAATCGTATGATGAATGCAGACATATTGGCCTAGGCCAGACGGGTGAGATACATGAGGCTACTGCTGGTCGAAGATGAGGAAAAAACGTCCTCGTATATAAATAGAGCGTTCAGTGAACTGGGCTTTACCGTTGACGTTGCGTCCTCGGGAACTGTAGGCCTGCACCTTGCACTCGAATATGACTACGATGCAGTCGTTCTGGATGTAATGCTTCCCGGTATGGATGGTTACAGCGTTCTCGAAAGTCTACGCATGAGCAAGCAGACTCCCGTCCTGATGTTGTCTGCGCGAGGCTCGGTGGACGAACGAGTGAAAGGCCTGAGACATGGTGCGGACGACTATCTGCCTAAACCATTTTCCCTGATAGAACTCGTTGCACGTATCCAGGCCCTACTGCGTCGACGGCCGAGCGACGGGGCCGATATTACCCAGTTGCAGATACATGATCTGCATCTTGATCTATTGGCGAGGAAAGTATCGCGGGCGGGCGAGCGCCTGGAACTGACAGCCAAGGAGTTTTCCTTGTTGAGTCTTCTGGCCAGGCATCAAGGGCAGATTCTCTCGAAAATGATGATTGCGGAGCAGATCTGGGACATGAACTTCGACAGCGATGCAAACGTCGTCGAAGTTGCAATAAAACGGCTCAGAGCCAAGGTTGATTCTCCCTATGAAATGAAGCTGCTGCATACCGTTCGAGGCATGGGTTATGTTCTCGAAGTACGTCCAGAGCGTCAGTCCGCTTAGAGTTATATCCGATGATCAAGAACTCAGTATCTGGCCGCCTGGCTTTGATGTTTGCCGTTGCCTCCGTATTGATCGCGTCGGTGTTCGGTATTTCCTTGCGAATGTCGCTTCACCAGTCGCTGCAGAGTCAGATGCATAACGAGCTGTTGTTCAGGGAGTCGCTCATGAAGCCCTGGATAAGTGCTCGCACCAATCATGATGGCTGGCAGGCCATCGCGACTAAGGTGACCGACTTGTCTGCCGCGGAAGGCGGGCGGGTTCAATACTGGATATTGAGTGAAGACTCGTCATACCGAGTGGGCGGCATGCCAGTTGCCGATGTTGATTTAGCCGCTCTGCCAGGCGGTTTCAGTCAGGTGCCAGGTCTACGCGAGGAGTCCTGCGCGCTTTACCTGCTGATCTCGGATATCCCGGCTCGTGGCGATCGCCCTGCGCTCAGGTTCGTTGTCGCAATAGATTCAACCCCGTATATGGGGACGTTGAGCGAGTTCACCCGTGCGCTTCTGTTCATCAGTGTCTTCGGTGTTGTATTGGTCGCTTTGTTAGGTTACTTCATTTCCAAAATCGGAATGCGACCGGTCAGCAGTCTCAGTGATCAAGCGCAGCGCCTCGCGCCAGGAAAGTATGGGCAGCGGTTGGATGCATCCATTCTTCCTCAGGAATTGAAGAACCTGGCTGCTTCGTTCAATGGCGTCCTCGAACGGCAGGAGATCGCGTGGATGCAACTGGAAAGTTTCAATGCCGATGTCGCTCACGAATTGAGAACGCCGCTAACCAATCTCATCGGCCAAACGCAATTGGCCCTCTCGCGCGAGCGAGAGACCCATGAGCTCGTGGAGTTGCTGGAGTCCAATCTGGAAGAACTCGAGAGAATGACCTCTATCGTCAACGATATGCTTTTTCTCTCTCACGCGCAGTCCGGGGAACACGCAACGCAGCTCAAGGAAGTCTCCTTGAGTGAGGAGGCGTACAAGACCGTCGAATACGTGGAGCCTCTCTTCCAGGAAAACAGGAATGTGGTCGTCATCAAGGGCGATGGCAGCGCGTGCATCGACCGCCGGCTGTTCCATCGTTCGCTGGCCAACCTTCTGGACAATAGCGCCAGGCATGCGACTCCTGGCACTACGGTAACGGTTTCCATACGGATGCAGGTCAACATGGCCGTCGTTGCCGTCGCCAACCATGGAGAGCCAATAGCTGAGGAGCACTTGAAGCGTCTGTTCGAGCGGTTTTATCGGGTGGACTGCTCACGTTCCAGAAGTGATACGCACCATGGGCTGGGGCTGTCGATAGTGAAGGCCGTGGCCACCATGCACAGCGGCGAAGTGTTCGCCAGCAGCCAGGATGGGATCAATACCTTTGGCTTCACCTTGGCGGTTGGTCACGTCGGCACGAAAGAGGCGATGGATCCCGAATTCAGCTAAAGCTCGCTGGCTTCGATTTCCGCGCTCTCTGTTATCGGGGCCGCCCAATTGTGAGCGGATCCCCTCGTATACACCCCTGCCTGTTGAATCCGGCGACGCAGAGTTGAAACTCGCCACTCCAATGTTTGTTTTACCCGTGTCGCCCTAACGCGTTGCTGGAAGATAAGGATCACTCGCTGGTTGTTTGTCTTGAGGAACTCGAAGTTCTTGCCAAGTTGGGCGTCTGTTCGCGATCGCCCTATGTCGAACCATTTATCTCGATATGCCGTGCTAATGCTAAGGAGATGATGCCATGACCATTGAAGCCGTGACGACTGTAAAGATCAGAGCCAGGGAAGTGGACTCGAAGAAAGTCGAAGATCAATTAGCCATGGGGGCTGCTGTTCTTTCACGTGCGGCAGGATGTCTGAATTGCTTGTATACGCGGAGATTTTCAAGGTCGCCCGAGTGGATATTGAGCACGTACTGGGTCGACCGAGCGTCCATGGCTGAGAACATGAGCTCACATCAGATGCAGGATTTCATCAGGGATATCTATGAGTGTTCTCTGGAAGTTGACTTTCGTTGTTTCGTTGCTGATGGCAAGTGAGCAGGCCCGGGGCCAATGGGGCCCGTCGGACTGCCTGGTAACGCTGGGGGCATGGCATTTCTCTTAACAGAAAGATCGTTTTCACAGGGCATTTTCAGCTCTAGATTCAACAGCCCTTGCTGCCCGTATCTATGAGCGCTCCGCGGTCTAGGGTTCCGCGCCTTGCCTGGAAGAGAGTCCAACCGCCCACGTTCTTGTGAGCATCACTGTCATAGTCGTTGCCGACCATGACAGCGATAATTTAACGATCAGACATAACCACGGCACCTCATTGCATCTGGAGCCAGGCCGCCGGCTCATATCAGGGCACGCTGCCGCTGTTTGACGTCTCATTTTCTCTGCTGAATCGCCGAGCTTGAACGCAGTGACTTACTGCTCAGCTAGATCGACAGGCCGTAGTGGCTGTTGTAGAGGGGATGGTCTTTTCTCCTCCGCTAAGCATGGCCACTACCTCCTTGCGCCTCGCACAGCGCCTGGCGATAGAGCACCACCATCTCTTCGAGCAGGTCCTTTGCGAACAGCGCTGCGGCGTGCACTAGCAGGCCCTCGGGGTGTTCGCCTTTCTTGCGGATCAGTTCGTCGAATACGTCGGCCAGCAAACTGGCACGCAGTTCGGCGTCACCCTGGGTATCGCGAGGGGGTGGTGGGCAGATTTTGGGAATGGGGCTTTGCCGTCTGGGGAAACGAATGACCGGGCTGCGTGGTTCAGCCATGGCGCACCTCCTGGCTGGAGGCGAAGGGTGTCAGTGTGCAGGCAGGGCGGTGCCCTGGCGTAAAAGCTGGATGGCGCATTTTCCTTATGCTCCTCGGACAGTTAGAAGCACCACCAATGCCGTTTCGACCCGGGAATGGTGGCGAACCGTACGGGGGTCGAAATACCGGCGTCCGAGGGAACCGGCCAGGCAAAAGCCTGCCCCGCACGGTCCGCCATAGAAATGCAGCAGCCCGGCGCAATAAGCACCTGCCGCGCATCTATGAACACATCCGTGCCCTCAGACAACTCGGGTTTCGACTCCCGGTCACGGGATATACCGTGACCGGCGCACTCTAGCTCGAGGGTTACGGGATGGCAACCTGCACGGCGTGATGATTGTTCTGCGCAGCCTGACAGCCGCCAGCGGCCATAACAGGATTCTTTCGACGTCAAAAATACGGATTCTTTACATCCCGGCAGCGGTTTCGGAATCGATTCTTTACGCCTGTCCCACCGAGAATTTTCACACCGCGGAATGGGTCCGCATCCAAGGAGTGAAAGATGAACCTTCTCGATGGGCTATCGCTGCTCATGGTCGCAGGCCTCTTCGTCTATCTGCTGTTCGCGCTTCTCCGTGCCGGAAAGGAGTGAGCGTCATGTCCCTACAGGATTTCCTTCTGCTTCTGGCTTTCTTCGCGCTGGTGCTGTTGCCGGCACCCTTGCTGGGCAAGTTCATCTACCGGGCCATGGAGGGGCAGCGCACCTGGTTGCGGCCCCTCTTCGAACCAGTGGAAAAGTGCATCTACCGCTGCGCCGGCATTCGCCCGGAGCAAGGCCACAGCTGGAAGCAGTACGCCGGCGCCGTGGTGATCTTTTCCGCAGTCAGCTTGCTGGTTCTGTTTCTTCTGCTGGTCGCCCAGGGCGTGTTGCCGCTCAACCCTCAGGGCATGCCGGGTATCGAGTGGACGCTGGCCTTCAATACCGCCGCGAGCTTCGTGGGCAATACCAACTGGCAGGCCTACAGCGGCGAGGCCACGATGAGCTACCTGAGCCAGATGGCCGGCCTGACCGTTCAGAACTTCGTCAGCCCCGCCGTTGGCCTCGCCGTGCTGGTGGCGCTGGCACGTGGCATCGGGAGCCGCTCGGCGCAGAGCCTGGGCAACTTCTGGGTCGATCTGACCAGGGCGACACTGTATGCACTGCTGCCCCTGAGCGTGGTGCTCGCGCTGTTTCTGGTCTGGCAGGGCGTGCCACAAACCTTCGATGCCTACGCCAGCGCCGTGACCTTGCAAGGGCAGGAGCAGAGCATTCCCCTCGGGCCAGCGGCCAGCCAGATCGCCATCAAGCAACTGGGCACCAACGGTGGTGGTTTCTTCGGCCTGAACTCGGCGCATCCGTTCGAGAACCCGACCGTGTGGAGCAACCTGTTCGAACTGGTGTCGATTCTGCTGATTCCCGCCGCCTTGCTGTTCACCTTCGGGCACTACGTCAGGGACCTGCGGCAGAGCCGTGCCCTGCTGTCGAGCATGCTGATTCTGTTCGTGCTGGGCCTGGGCGTCGCGCTGTACGCCGAGTACCAGCCCAACCCGGCATTCGCCCACTTGCCGGTGGAGCAGGCGGGCTCCCTGGAGGGCAAGGAAAGCCGATTCGGTGTCGCCGCGTCCGTGCTCTGGGCTGCCGCCACCACCGCTGCCTCCAACGGTTCGGTCAACGCCATGCACGACAGCCTGAGCCCGCTGGCCGGGATGGTCGCGATGCTCAACATGATGCTCAGCGAGGTGATCTTCGGTGGAGTAGGGGCGGGGCTCTACGGCATGCTGCTGTTCGTGCTGATCGCCGTGTTCCTGGCGGGTTTGATGATCGGCCGCACGCCCGAATACCTGGGCAAGAAACTCGATGCCCGGGAAGTGCGTCTGCTGGTCGCGACCCTGGTGGTGATGCCCATCGGCGTACTGGTTTTCTCGGCCCTGGCCGTGAGCCTGCCGGGGCCAATGGCATCGATCAGCAACCCGGGGCCCCATGGCTTCAGCCAGGCGCTCTATGCCTACACCTCGGCCACGGCCAACAACGGATCGGCGTTCGGTGGTTTCAGCGCCAACACGCCATTCCACAACCTGATGCTCGGGTTGGCGATCCTGCTTGGGCGCTTCGGCTACATCCTGCCGATTCTCGCCATCGCTGGCAGCCTGGCGGCCAAGAAGCAGGCGCCCACCGGCCCCAACAGCTTCCCGACCCATGGTCCGTTATTCGTCACGCTTCTGACCCTGACCATCCTTCTGGTTGGCGGCCTCACCTTTCTACCAGCGCTGGCGCTCGGCCCCATCGCCGATCACCTCAGCTCAGCCCTGTAAGACGGAGCGAACATGAACGTGCAAAGTCAGGCGCCGCTGCGCGCCACTCCTGTCGCCACCAGCCTTCAGGCATTGTGGCGGCCGGCATTCAAACAGGCCTTCATCAAGCTGGACCCACGCCAGTTGATACGTTCGCCGGTGATGCTCACCGTCGAGCTGACTGCCGTGGTGACGACGGTGCTCTGCGTCATCCCGAACCAGGCGGTGAGCCCCTGGTTCACCCTGCAGATCGCCTTATGGCTGTGGTTCACCGTACTGTTCGCCAACTTCGCGGAGGCGCTGGCAGAAGGGCGCGGCAAAGCCCGCGCCGATAGCCTGAAATCCGGCAGCGAAGGGCTTACCGCGCGCTACATGACGGCGCACGGCTACTTCGAGCAGGTACCGGCCAGCCGGCTGCGCAAGGGCGATGTGGTACGCGTCGACGCGGGTGAGCTGATCCCCGGGGATGGCGAGGTGATCGAGGGCGTCGCCGCGGTCAACGAGGCGGCCATTACCGGTGAGTCGGCCCCGGTGATTCGTGAGTCCGGTGGGGACCGCTCGGCCGTGACCGGCAACACCCTGGTGGTATCGGACAGCCTGACGATTCGCATCTCCGTGAACCCGGGCGAGTCCACCCTGGACCGGATGATCGCCCTGGTGGAGGGCGCCAAACGGCAGAAAACCCCGAACGAAGTGGCCCTCGACATTCTGCTGATCGGCCTGACCCTGATTTTCCTTCTGGTGGTCGCCACCCTGCAGCCATTTGCCCGCTACGCCGGTGGTGATCTGCCTCTGGTCTACCTGGCGGCCCTGCTGGTAACGCTGATCCCGACCACCATTGGCGGGTTGCTGTCGGCGATCGGCATCGCCGGCATGGACCGCCTGGTACGCCTGAACGTGATCGCCAAGTCCGGGCGTGCGGTCGAGGCCGCTGGCGACGTGCACACGCTGCTGCTGGACAAGACCGGCACCATCACCTTCGGTAATCGCCGCTGCAGTGCCTTGTTCAAGGCACCTGGCGTCACCACGCCGGAGCTGGCGGATGCCGCGCTGCTCGCTTCGCTTGCCGACGACACGCCGGAAGGCAAGTCCGTGGTGGAGTACCTGCGAGCGCTGCATCCGATGCAGGAGCCTGCGCGTACCGATCTGCAGGCGGTGCCGTTCAGCGCCGAAACGCGGCTGTCGGGGGTGAACTGGAACGGCATGCAGTACCGCAAGGGCGCCGTCGATGCGGTGCTGAACTGGCTGGCCATGAGCCGGGCCGATATGCCCGAGGTGCTTGCCCGTGAAGTGCAGCAGATCGCGCAAAGCGGTGGCACGCCTTTGCTGGTGGCGAGCGACGGCAGGCTGCTGGGCGCCATCCACCTCAAGGATGTGATCAAGCCCGGCATTCGCGAGCGCTTCGCCGAGCTGCGGCGCATGGGCATTCGCACCGTGATGGTCACCGGCGACAACCCGCTGACCGCTGCGGCCATCGCCGCCGAGGCAGGCGTCGACGATGTGATCGCGGAAGCCACGCCAGAGAAGAAACTGCAGCGCATCCGCAGCGAACAGGCAGACGGCAAGCTGGTTGCCATGTGTGGTGACGGCGCCAACGATGCACCGGCACTGGCGCAGGCCGATGTCGGGCTGGCCATGAATGACGGCACCCAGGCTGCCCGCGAAGCGGCCAACCTGGTGGACCTGGACTCCGACCCCACCAAACTGCTGGACGTGGTGCAGGTCGGCAAACAGTTGCTGGTCACCCGCGGTGCGCTGACCACCTTCTCGGTGGCGAATGACGTCGCCAAGTACTTCGCCATTCTGCCTGCACTGTTCGCAGGCATTCATCCGCAGCTTGGCGCCCTGAATCTCATGCAGTTGCACAGCCCGCAGAGCGCGATTCTGTCCGCCATCGTGTTCAACGCGCTGATCATCGTCGTGCTGATTCCGCTGGCCCTGCGTGGCGTGCACGTGCAGGCCGCGGATGCCGCCAGCCTGCTGCGCCGCAACCTGCTCATCTATGGTCTGGGCGGCATCGTCGCGCCCTTCATCGGCATCAAACTCATCGACCTGCTGCTGGTCGCTCTGGGACTGGTTTGAGGGCTCTCGCATGAACGACATGAATGTTTCCAATCGCTGGTTTTCCCACCTGCGCCCGGCTGTGGCGATGCTTGCCCTGCTGACGCTGGTCACCGGCGCGGCTTACCCGGTTTTCGTCACCGTCATTGCCCAGAGCCTGTTCGCCCACCAGGCCAACGGCAGCCTGATGCGGGACGACAGTGGCGCCGTGCGTGGCAGCTGGCTCATCGCCCAGCAGTTCGACGGGCAGCAGTGGTTCCAGTCGCGCCCGTCTGCGGGAGGTTTCGCCACCGTGGCCAGCGGCGCGAGCAACCTGTCGCCCAGCAACCCGGCGCTCGCCGAACGGGTGGCGGCGGATACCAGCCGTTGGGGGGCAACCGAGCAGCGCCGCGTTCCCCTGGCGCTGGTGACCACCTCCGGCAGCGGCCTCGATCCGCAACTGCCGCTCGCGGCGGTTCTCTATCAGGTCCCTCGCGTTGCCGCCGCACGGGGCATCACCGCGGAGGCACTGCAACGGCAGGTCGAGAGCATGGTGCAGCGTTCGCCAATCGGCCCGGCGCTGGTGAACGTGCTGGCACTCAACGCATCCCTGGCCGGGCTCGGCGCCGAGGTCGAGGTGCCATGAACAGCACCCAGCGAGCGGACGCGCTGCTGGCCGACCTTCCCAGGGAGGGGCGCGGCCGGCTGAAGGTCTTTCTGGGCGCGGCGCCTGGCGTGGGCAAGACCTACGCCATGTTGCAGGCTGCGCGCAGGCAGCTGGAGCTCGGCGTCGATGTGCGGGCTGGCATCGTCGAGACCCATGGGCGCAGCGAGACCGCCGCGTTGCAGGCGGGCATTCCCCAGCAGCCGGCGCGCGCGGTTGCGTACCGTGGCCTGAACCTGGCCGAGCTCGATCTCGATGGGCTGCTCCAGGCGCGCCCGGCCCTGGCTCTGGTGGATGAGCTGGCCCACACCAACGCCCAGGGCAGCCGGCACGCGAAGCGCTGGCAGGATGTTCAGGAGTTGCTCTGCGCGGGCATCGACGTCTACTCGACCATCAACGTTCAGCACCTGGAAAGCCTCAACGATCAGGTTTTCGAGATTACCGGCGTGCGGGTGCGGGAAACCGTGCCGGACTGGATCATTCAGGATGCGGACGAGATTCTGCTTATCGACCTGCCACCCAGGGACCTGCTCGAACGCTTGCGCGAGGGCAAGGTTTACGTGCCGGACCAGGCGCGAGCCGCCATCGAGGCGTTCTTCAGCCAGACCAACCTGACGGCGCTGCGTGAGTTGGCGATGCACACGGCCGTGGCGCGGGTCGATGCCGAGCTGGATCGGCGCACGCTGCACTCCGGTGAGGTTCTGCCGGCGGTCAGGGGGCGGCTGCTGGTCGGCATTCAGGGCGATGACTGCGCCCAGGCTCTGGTGCGCCATGCCTGCCGCGTTGCCGACCGCCGCCACTTGCCGTGGTCGGTGGTGCATGTGGACGATGGGCGGGCGGTGGATGACCGCTGGCGACAACGCCTGCAGCAAGCCTGTCAGCTTGCCGAGCGTCTCGGTGGCGAGGTGGTGACCCTGCGTGGCGAACCGGCGAGAAGCCTGGTGGAGCACGCCCGCGAACGCCGCGCCAGCCTGATCCTGATCGCCCGTGGCAGGCCGCGGCCCGGTTGGCGGCGCAACCTCTGCAGCCGGCTTCTGGCTCTTGGCGAAGGGTTGGAAATCAACGTGCTCGATGTGGCCGCCAAGGCACCCACCGCCCGGCCATCGGCCGCGCCGAAGATCGTCTGGAGGCACTACCTGCTGGCCGCGCTGGTCAGCCTCGGCGCCACCCTGGCAGCCATGCTGCTGACCCTGTTTCTCGAATTGCCCAACGTTTCCCTGGTGTTTCTTTCCGCCGTTCTGGTGGTCGCCGTGCGCAGCAGCCTCGGCCCGGCCCTCGTCTGTGCGGTGCTGTCATTCATCGCCTACAACTGGTTCTTCATCGAACCGCTGTATTCGCTGACCATCGATCGCCAGCAGGATGTGCTTTCGCTGTTCTTCTTTCTGTTCATGGCCACGCTCAGCGGCAACCTGGCTTCTCGGCAACGGCGTCAACTGCAGAGTCTGCGGGAAACCCAGGGGGAAACCATTGCATTGCTGGAGCTGTCGCAGCGCCTGGCCGCCGCCACCGATCGCAAGGCGGTCATCAGTGCGGCCCAGCAGCATCTGCAGGAGCGCCTGCCAGTGGAGGTGCAGATCCTCGATCGCGGTACCGGGCAAGCGTGGCTGAGGGAGACGGGCGGGCCAGCGGACCTTGGCGAACGCGATGCCGCTGCCGCCGATTGGGCCTGGCGCCATTACGAGCCTGCCGGCCTCGGTACCGACACACTGCCTGAGTGCGTCTGGTGGTGGTTCCCGTTGACCGCTGAAGATGGCCCGCTGGCGATGCTCGGTGCACGCCCGCGCGACGGCTCCGTGTTCCCGGCCCCGCAGCGCCGCAAACTCACCGCGCTGTGCCAGCCCATCGCCCAGGCACTGGCCCGTGCACGGCTGGCCGAGGAGCTGGAGGCAGCCCGTCTGCACGGTGAGACCGAGCAACTGCGCAGCTCCCTGCTCGCGTCCGTTTCCCATGACCTGCGGACCCCGCTGACCTCCATGCGCGGCTCCATCGACACCCTGCTGACGCTCGGCGCGGCCATCCCTGCGGCGGATCGTATCGAACTGCTCGAAGGCACCCGGGACGAAGCCGAGCGCCTGGATCGCTACATCCAGAACCTGCTCGACATGACCCGGCTCGGCCACGGTGGCCTGAAGCTTTCCAGAGACTGGGTCGCCCCCAGTGATATCGCCAGAAGCGCCCTCAATCGCCTGCGCCAGGTGCTGAGCGGGCTGGACGTTCAGGTCGACATCCCCAGTGCACTGCCGCTGTTGCACGTACACGCCGCGCTCATCGAGCAGGCGCTGGTCAACGTTCTGGAGAATGCCGCACGTTTTTCACCCGAGGGCGGGCAGGTCCGGGTGAGGGTATTCAGCGACGCTCAGGAGCTGGTATTCGCCGTCAGCGATCAGGGCCCCGGCATTCCGTCGAGCGAGCGCAGGCAGATCTTCGACATGTTCTACACAGCAGCGCGAGGTGACCGCGGCGGCAAGGGAACCGGCCTGGGGCTGGCGATCTGTCAGGGCATGCTGGGCGCCCACGGCGGCCACGTCGAGGTGTCTGACGGGCCTGGCAACCGCGGTACCACCTTGTCTCTGCACCTGCCCATGGCCCCGGCGGTCGAGAGGGATGGCAATCATGAGTGAACGACCGCGCATTCTGGTCATCGACGATGAAAAGCAGATTCGCAAGCTGCTCAGGATCAGCCTGGCCACCCAGTCCTGGGAGGTGCTGGAGGCCGCTACGGGGGAAGCCGGGCTGGCACTCGCGGCCACCCAGTCGCCCCATGTCATCGTCCTCGATCTCGGCCTGCCGGACATGGATGGCCATGACGTTCTGGAAGCGTTGCGCACCTGGTCGACCCTGCCGGTTCTGGTGCTCTCGGTGCGCAGCGACGAAGAGCAGAAGGTCAGGCTGCTCGACAGCGGCGCGAATGATTACGTCACCAAGCCCTTCGGCATTCAGGAGTTTCTCGCGCGGGTCAGGGCGCTGTTGCGTCACTCGCCAGGCGAGCTGGTGGTACAGCCTAGGGTGCACGCGGGGCCGCTGTGCATCGACCTGGCGACACGGCTCGTGACCCTGAATACCGGCGAGGTCAGCCTGACCCGCAAGGAGTACAGCGTGCTCGAGCTGCTGGCCCGCAACCCTGGCCGGGTGGTGACCCAACAGCAGCTGCTGCGAGACGTCTGGGGCGCCAGCCATCTCGAAGACAGCCACTACCTGCGCATCGTGGTCGGCAAGCTGCGCCAGAAGCTGCACGACGAACCGAACGACCCCCACCTGATCCGGACGGAGCCCGGCATCGGCTATCGCCTCATGGCGCAGGCCTGCTGAACGCTGAGGGGGCTGCGGGCCAGGCTGCCTGCCGTGCAGGCCATGGCACCGATGAACCGCGCTGGGCAGATGGGAAGCCCTTGACTGTCTCGTGGTTGCCCTAGAGCTGGCGGGTGATCATCGCCACCGACTGCTCAGGGGAGGTCAGCGCCGTGTCTATCAGCAGCGCATCACCCTGCCAGGGCTCGTAGTCGTGATCCAATACCGACTGCCAGGTGGGTGGGGTCAGGCCGGGGATATCGATGGCTCTGCTTTCCACCCGGCGCCGGTGCTCGTCTCTGTCGGAGCAGATGACCTGAACGTCGAGCAGGCGAGTGCCAGCCTGCGCGGCGATAGTGGCCCACGCCTGGCGGCTCTCGGCGACCGGATTGACGCAGTCGACGACGACCCGGTTGCCGAAGCGCAGGTTGCTCAGCGCCAGCTCGTTGGCGACCAGGTAGCCGCTGCGCCCCACGTCTGCCGCCAGCACCTCGGCCTCTCTGATCGCCTGCTCGATGCTGTCGATGCGCAGGTACAGCGCACCCAGCCGTTCGACGAGGCGCCGTGCCACGGTGGTTTTCCCGGTACCCGGGAGGCCGCTGAATACGATCAGCATCGGATGTCCTCTGTGGATGGTTCGTGCCGGCCCAGTCGGTTGTTTGTCGTGCGCCTACTCCGGCAAGTACTGCGCCCTCGCGGCCTGCACCTTTTCATGATTATCCAGCGCCCAGAGCGCCAGCGCGCCGAGGTGGGGTAGCAGGCTTTGGCCCAGCGCGGTCAGTTCATAGGACACACTGGGAGGCTTGGTGGGAAAAACCGTTCGGCTTAACAGGCCGTCCTGTTCGAGGCTGCGCAGGGTCTTGGCAAGCATGCGCCGGGAGATCTGCGGTATCGCTCTGGCCAGCGCCGAGAAGCGCAGCGGCCCTTCGTCCAGCGCGCAGAGTATCAGCGAGCTCCAGCTGTCGCCGACGCGATTGAGCAGCTCTCGCACGGGCTTCTGAATGGCCTCGTCGCCATAGAACTTCATGCAGATGGTTACTCCGGAGTAACAACGTGACTGGAAAAACCCGTCTTGTGGGCCAGACAGCATGACGGTTATACAGGGTTACCAACGATAACCATGGTGCAACGCGTGAAAAAAGTCATCGCGATATTCGGTGCTGGTTCTGGCCTCGGCGCATCCGTCGCGCAGCGTTTCGGCCGCGAGGGCTATGCCGTTGCGCTTGTCGCCCGGCGGCGCAACAACCTGGAGAGCCTTGCCGACGAGCTGCAGGGCAGAGGAATTACCGCGCTACCGTTCACTGCCGACCTTGGCCAGTTGAACGAGGTGGCGCCGCTGATCGAAGCGATCAGATCCACCCTGGGACGCATCGACGCCATCTACTACGCCCCGGCATCCACCGAAGCGTTTTTGCCCGCTTCGCAAATGACCGTCGAGATGATGCGCACCCGCACGGACTACCTCTTTCTGGGGCTGGTTGCCGTGGTCAACGAGGTCTTGGCCGACTTCAGGCAACACGGGGAGGGTGCCGTGCTCGCCGGTTTCGGCGGCTCCGCTGCGCAGGGCATCGCGTTCATGTCCGGGCCCGCGCCGGCCCAGGCAGCGGCACGCAACTACCTGATGTCCCTGCATGGCGAGCTGGCGCAGGAAAATATCCACGTCGCCATGGTGACCATCTCTGCGGTCATCGAGGGCAGTGCCTACCACCTGAGTGTCGAGAGCAGCGAGTCCGATGCCCCGGACGACTTCGAGATGCCGGTGGTCGATCCCGATGTACTGGCCGAGCAACTCTGGGAAGCGGCCAACGGGCGAGGCGAGGTGGAGTTCGTGGTTCCCTGATGTGTTCAGGGGGACTGACGTTTCAGCAGCGTTCACGCCTCGCAATGTGGCAATGGCCTTTTGCGGCTTTGCCGGCGTACCATTCTCGTTCCGTTAACCAGGCGGCCTGAATTGGCTTCCGCCCCGAGGCGCCACATCGGACATGCTATCTGCCGAGCTCAAGTCCTTCCACATGGTCGCCCGTCTGGGCAGCATCACCCATGCGGCGAAGAAACTCGGTCTCAGCCAGCCTACAGTCACTACCCAGATTCGCAATCTGGAGGCGCAGTATGGTGTCGAACTGTTCTACCGAGGTGGGCGGCGGTTCACCCTGAGTGAGGATGGCGCGCGCCTGCTGCCGATGGTGCAGGCACTGCTGCAGCAAGAAGCCGATATCGAATTCTACCTGCGCAATTGCGGCCAGGTGCAGGGCAGCCTGCGCATCGCCGCGACCGCTCCCTATTACGTGCTCGACCTGGTCCGGCGCTTTCGCGAGCGCCTGCCGCAGATCCAGGTGACGCTGGAGATCGGCAATTCACTGCAAGTGATCGAGGCGCTGGAAGAGTATCGAGTCGATCTGGCCGCCTCCTCACAGCTGGAAGAGGATTCGCGCTTCACCCGTTTGCTGCTCGGCGAGGACCCTCTGGTACTGGCCGTGCACCGCAGCCATGCGCTGGCCAACCACAAGAGTTTGCCGCCCTCGGCGCTGGCCGGGCACTGTCTGTTGATGCGCGAAGTGGGTTCGACCACGCGCCAGCTCACCGAGCAGATGCTGCGTGAGGCCGGTGTCGCCTTGGGGCCGTTACTGGAAATCGGCAGCCGCGAGTCGATTCGCGAGGCAGTGCTGCGCAATATCGGCATCAGTGTCATCGCCCGCCACGAGGTGCCGGACAATCAGGAACTGCGCGTCATCGCCCTGGATGGTGCGCCGCTGATCCCGGAATACCTCTACTGCCTGCGCGAACGCCGCCAGGCGCGTCTGCCGGCGGCCTTCCTGGCCATCGCCCGGGAATCCACCGACGCCTGATCAGGACCTTGTCTTCATAAAAACGCTGATAGCACTATCGGCGGCTTTTGCCCTACTGCCACAAAGCCTTCGCATGCCGACCCCAAGATGACACTCGTTCGATTCCAAACGAGGTTCCTGGCATGGCTACCGTCGACCTGCAACTGCGCGACATTCATAAAGGCTTCGGCACCTTCAAGGCGCTGGATGGCGTATCGCTGGACGTCAACGCCGGCGAGCTGGTCTGCCTGCTCGGGCCGTCCGGCTGCGGCAAGACCACGCTGCTGCGTTGCATCGCCGGCCTGGAGCGTCAGGAGCAGGGCAGCCTGCACTTCGCCGGGCGAGACGTTTCAGCGCTGCCGCCCCAGGCACGTGACTACGGCATTCTGTTCCAGTCCTATGCGCTGTTTCCCAACCTGACGGTCACCCAGAACATCGCCTATGGCCTGTCCGGCCGTGGGCGAGATGAGGTCCGCAGGCGCGTCGAAGAGATGCTCGAACTGGTCAGCCTGAGCGGCAGCGGGCACAAGTACCCGGCACAGCTCTCCGGCGGCCAGCAACAGCGTGTTGCATTGGCCCGCGCCCTGGCGCCGAGCCCTTCGCTGTTGTTGCTCGACGAGCCGATGTCGGCCCTCGATGCCCAGGTACGCGAGCACCTGTGCGGCGAGCTGCGCAGCCTGCAGCGCCAGCTTGGCATCACCACCCTGATGGTCACTCACAATCAGGAAGAGGCCATGTTGATGGCCGACCGCATCGCGGTGATGAATCAGGGGCGGATCGAGCAGTACGCCACCCCAAAAACCATCTACAAAGCACCGGCAACGCCTTTCGTTGCCGAATTCGTCGGCCAGGGCAACTGGTTACCATTCGAGCGAGATGGTGGTCATGCCCGTGTCGGCCAACTGAGCATACGTCTGGCAGACACCGGGCAGGGAGCGGGCGGGCGCCTGTTCTGCCGACCCGAAGCGATCCTGATCAACCCTGAGCTCGAGCAGGACAACCTGTTCCCGGCGCATATGCGCGAGCTCACATTCCTCGGCAATCGCTGCCGCCTGAGCTTCGAACTGGACGATCTGCCGGGCCATGCACTATTGGCCGAAATGGCTCCCGAAGCGCTGCCTAATTTGCACGGCAAGCAGATTCGCGTGGCCTTGCCGCCGCGCAGCCTGCAGGTGTTCGCCTGATGGAACAGGTCGTGACGGCGCAGCGTGTAGCGAAACTATCGCAGCGCTCGACGGATACCGCCGACCGGCTGTTCGTATTGGGCGGGCAATGGCTGTTGCTGGTGCTTCTGGTGCTGGCCGTGCTCCTGCCCTTGCTTGCCATGCTCTGGCGTGGGCTGGCAGGCGATCCGGGGCAGGGCGGCGGCCTGGCGGCTGCTGGAGAGCTATTCGGCAGTGCCAATTTTCGCTGGCTGCTCGGCAACAGCCTGACCAGTGCCCTGGCTGTGGTGATGATCGTGCTGCCACTGGCCTATGGCTTCGCTTACGGTCTGCTACGCACCTGCCTGCCGGGCAAGGGACTATGGCGCGGCATATCGCTGCTGCCTCTGCTGGCGCCCTCGATGTTGCCGGGTATCGCTTTGATCTACCTGTTCGGCAATCAGGGCATGCTGCGTGACTGGATACCTGACAGCATCTACGGCTTCTGGGGCATCGTGCTGGGCCAGGCCATCTACACTTTTCCCCATGCCCTGATGGTGTTGCTCAGCGCTTTGGCGCTGGCTGACGCCCGCCTGTTCGACGCCGCTTCGAGCATGGGCGCCTCGCCCTGGCGCGCTTTTCGCAGCATCACCTGGCCAGGTAGCCGGCAAGGGGTCTTCGCCGCTGGCTGCCTGGTGTTCACCCTGTGCATCACCGACTTCGGCGTGCCGGTGGTGGTCGGTGGCGACTATCAGGTGCTGGCGCTGGAAGCCTACAAGGCGGTGCTCGGCCAGCAGCAGTTTGGCCGTGGTGCTCTGATCGGGCTGTTCCTGCTGCTGCCGGCACTGTTCAGCTTCGCCGTCGACTTCTGGTTGCGCCGCCGTCAGCGCGATGCCATGGGCGGTCGTGCCCAGGTTTATCACCCCCAGCCCCGGTCGGGTCGCGACAGCGCCTTTCTGCTGCTGGTGTTACTGGTGTGTACGGTTCTGCTCGGCGTGTTCGGCATGGCGGTGTACTCGTCGCTGGTCAAATTCTGGCCCTACGACCTGTCGCTGTCGCTGCACAACTACGCGTTCTCGGATCTGCCCGGTGGCTGGCTGGCCTATCGCAACAGCCTGTTGCTGGCGACTGCCACGGCATTGTTCGGCAGTGTGCTGATCTTCACTGGCAGCTACTTGCTGGAAAAGACTCGGCAAAACCCGCTGACCCAGGTGCTGCGCCTGCTGTGCTTCATCCCTATGGCCGTGCCCGGATTGGTGCTCGGGTTGGGCTACGTCTTTTTCTTCAACCTGCCGGCCAATCCGCTGCATGGGCTTTATGGCAGCCTGGCGCTGCTGGTGGTGTGCACCGTGGCGCACTTTTTGACCACTGCGCAGATGAGCGCAGCCGCCGCGCTGCGCCAGCTCGACGGCGAGTTCGAGTCCGCAGCGCTGTCGTTGAAGGTGCCGCTGCTGCGCCACTTCCTGCGGGTTACGGTGCCGATCTGCCTGCCGGCGCTGCTGGATATCGTCCGCTATCTGTTCGTTTCAGCGATGACCACCGTCTCGGCGGTGATCTTCCTCTACAGCCCGGACAGCGTGGTGGCGTCCGTCGCCGTGCTGAACATGGACGATGCCGGCAACGTCGGCGGTGCCGCCGCCATGTCGACCCTCATTCTTCTCACCTCCGCCAGCGTATCGCTCCTGCTGGCCTGGGCTTCGCGCGGCTTGCTGCGAAGCTCCCAGGCCTGGCGTGCTGCGCCTGGCCTTTGATCTCCCGGAGCATCCATATGCGCTACCAGCACCCCGATCATCTGCAGGCCGTTATCCTCGACTGGGCGGGTACCGTGGTCGATTTCGGCTCCTTCGCCCCTACCCGCATCTTCGTCGAGGCGTTCGCCGAGTTCGACGTACAGATCAGCCTCGCTGAAGCTCGCGGCCCCATGGGCATGGGCAAGTGGGATCACATCCGTACCCTGTGCGACCAGCCCGCTGTGGCTGAGCGCTTCCAGACGCGTTTCGGGCGCCTGCCGAGCGATGCCGACGTGACCGCCATCTACGAGCGATTCATGCCTCTGCAGATCGCCAAGGTCGGTGAGCATTCCGCGCCGATTCCCGGTGCTCTGGACGCTGTGGCGACCCTGCGTGGACGGGGCCTGAAGATCGGCAGCTGTTCAGGCTACCCGAAGGTCGTCATGCAGCAGGTCGTCGAACTGGCAGCGGCCTCTGGTTATTGCCCGGACCATGTCGTGGCTACCGATGAAGTGCCTAAGGGCCGCCCGAGCCCTGCTCAGGCACTGGCCAACGTGATCGCTCTGGGGCTCGACGACGTGGCCGCCTGCGTCAAGGTCGATGACAC
The DNA here is from genome assembly GCF_052958135.1 of Pseudomonas sp. SZ40. Lineage (NCBI taxonomy): Bacteria > Pseudomonadati > Pseudomonadota > Gammaproteobacteria > Pseudomonadales > Pseudomonadaceae > Pseudomonas > Pseudomonas sp. SZ40. The sequence goes on from NZ_JBQWIF010000001.1 coordinate 183,568, forward strand.
CGAGCCCGGCATTATCGAGGGCCGTGGGGCCGGCATGTGGACGGTGGCACTGCGCTTTTCAGGCAACTTTCTGGGCCTGACCTGGGAGCAATACCAGGCGCTGCCCGGCGAGCGCCTGGAGACCGAGCGTCAGCGTATCGATGCGTTGTTCGCCGCTAGCCAACCCCATTACCTGATCGACACCCTGGCCGATCTGCCGCCGGTCATCGATGCCATCAACGCGCGTCTGGCTCGCGGCGAAAGCCCGCAAAGCTGCTGAGTCCGTCTTCCCCATTCGTACGCCCATCCCTCGCACACAGGATCCACACCATGTTCAAGCGCATCGCCCTTGCCACTGGCCTGCTCGCCGCTGGCGCCCTGCATGCCCAGGCCGCCACCGAACTGACTGTCTACAGCGCTCTGGAAGTCGAACAGCTCAAGCCTTATCAGCAGGCATTCGAGAAGCAGCACCCCGATATCCGCATCAAATGGGTACGCGATTCCACCGGGATCGTCACTGCCAAACTGCTGGCCGAGAAGGATCGCCCACAGGCCGATGCCGTCTGGGGCCTGGCGGGTTCCAGCCTGGCTATCCTCAAGCAGCAGGGCATGCTCGAAGCTTACGCACCGGCCAGCCTGGACAAGATCGGCGCCAACTACCGCGACAGCGACAATCCGCCGTCCTGGGTGGGCATGGACGTGTGGGCCGCGAGCATCTGCTTCAACACCATCGAGGCCGAAAAACAGGGCTTGCCGAAGCCGACCAAGTGGGAAGACCTGACCGATCCGGTCTACAAGGGCAAGATCGTCATGCCCAACCCGGCGTCTTCCGGCACCGGCTACCTGGACGTCAGCGCCTGGCTGCAGATCTTCGGCGAAGACGGCGGCTGGGCCTACATGGACAAGCTGCACCAGAACATCGGCCAGTACACCCATTCCGGTTCAAAACCCTGCAAGCAGGCCGCCGCCGGCGAGTTTCCCATCGGCATCTCCTTCGAGTACCCGGCCGTTCAGCTCAAGCGCAAGGGTGCGCCGCTGGCCATCGTGCTGCCCAAGGAGGGCCTGGGTTGGGAGATCGAGGCGAGCGCGATCATCAAGGGCACTCAGCACTTGGATGCAGCCAGGAAGCTTGCCGACTTCGCTGCCAGCCGGGAGGCCATGGAACTGTACAAGGCCAACTTCGCCGTACTGGCTCAGCCGGCCATCGCCGAGCGGTTTCAGGAACTGCCGGCCGACTACGAGCAACGCCTGATCAACAACGATTTCAACTGGGCCTCGGAGAACCGCGAGCGGATTCTCGCCGAATGGCGCAAGCGCTATGACGGCAAGTCCGAGCCGGTCAGTCAGTAAGCCGCACGGGCTTTTACTTGCAATCTGCTGGCCGCTCTGGCGGCCACTTCCCCTCTCGAGGAGTTTTCCATGAGTCAGCACGACTGTGACCTGCTGATCGTAGGTGCCGGCATCCTGGGCCTTGCGCATGCCTGGGCGGGTGTGCGCCGCGGCCTCAAGGTTCGCGTATTCGAACGCAGCCATACGCCTCTGGGTGCATCCATTCGCAATTTCGGTCAGGCCCTGGTGACCGGCCAGGCGCCCGGCCCGATGCTCGACCTGGCGCGCCAGTCCCACGGCCTTTGGGCGCACTTGGGCGCGGCCGCCGGGCTGTCGATGAAGAAACAGGGTTCCTTGGTGCTGGCCCGCACCGAAGCCGAAGAGGCCATGCTGGAGGCATTCTGCGCCGGTCGTGCCCAAGAGTTTGGCTACCGCACCGAACTACTGCGCGGAGCAGCCCTCGACAGTCTTTATGACGGCCGCTTCGCTCATCACCGCGCAGCCCTGCATGGCCTGGACGACCAGCAACTGTTCTCCCGGGAAGCGCTGCCACAGATCATCGATTACCTGGCCGGCCAGGGCGTTGAATTCCACTTCTCGACGCTGGTGCGGGACGTCGAGCCTGGCAGTGCCCTGACGACCACGGGGCGCTTTTCGGCGCGGCACATCGTCGTCTGCTCCGGCCACGACTATCAGACCCTGCTGGCCGAGCCGATGGCCAGGTTGCAGCCTTCGGTGTGTCGCCTGCAGATGCTGCGGGCTCGGTTGGCGCAGCCGCTGGACCTGCAGCACGCCGTGCTCACGGGCCTGAGCTGCGTGCATTACGGCGCATTCAGTGACCTGCCCGAGGCCGAAGCGATTCGTACGGAGATACGTCGCGATTACCCGATATTGGAAGAGCGCGGTATTCACCTGCTGATCAGCCCCACGCCCTACGGTGAATTGATCATCGGTGATTCCCATGACTACGGTAGCGATGCCGCGCCGTTCAACGAGGAGGGAGTGGATGATCTGCTCATCGGGCTGGCTGAGCACACCCTCGGCGGACGCCTGCACGTGCTCGAGCGCTGGCAGGGCGTATATGGCACGCGCGGTCCAGGCCCATTCAGCGTATTGCCTGCTGCCGATGGGGTGACTGCCGTGCTCATGCATACCGGGCTGGGCATGAGCGTGGGCCTCGGCCTGGGCGAGCGAACCGTTGCCGCGCTGCTTGGCGAGAGCGAGTGGCCCGAGGCGCACGCGGTGTAACAGCTGAGCCAGGAGTGGTCCGGCAGCGTGTTCCAGGTCCCGAGCTGATCTTCCGGCTCGGGCCTGATACTACGGGCGCGAACCCTGCTCCGGGCCGGGCGAAAGGTGCGGTACTGAGTGAATCACCTGGAACATGAGTGCGTGACGCACAGCATCGACCTCAGCCAACCTCGACCTTGAGCAGGCTCCTCTCGCCGTGGGTCCATAACTGCTGTCTCCAGTTATTGTCCCAGTTCCTCTGGTGCGCACCGCTCGCGGAGTCGGAACGGGAAGCATCGCGAGCCCCGGCTCGGGCCAGCAGCTCGGCACCGATATCGATGGTCCGCGCATAGTTGTCGCGATCGAAATCGATGCCAAGGCTGAAGTTCTCGACCTTGAAGAGCGCGATCTGCGCATCGGCCAGCTCACCGGCCTGCTTCACCAGATCGGCAGATGCATTCAGTGCGTGGTCCAGCCAGGCAGCCTGATCGCTATCGAGGCCCTCGATGTTGGTGAGCGTGAGCCGCCCACCGGCTTCTACGCTGAAACCGAAGGATGCGTCTTGCAGGTCCGGTCGCTCTGCGTGGATAGCTTCGAGGAGGTCGGTATAGGTCTGCTCGATCTGTCGAGATGTAGCGCCAAGCACGGCATTCGCGGCATTCATTTCCTGCTGCTGACGTTCCACGAGGCCCAGCCGGTCGATGGGCAGGTTGGCGAGAAAGGCTTCGCTCTCTTCTGCGCTGAGCCCACTTGGGTTGTGAATCCTGCCGGCCACGGAAAGCGCCACGCTGTGGCTGACGCTGCCGGCCCTCAATGCCGCTGCGTAATCGTGGTATTTGCGCAGCGACTCCTCGCTGAGCTGCACGCTATTACCCTGCGCCAGCGCAGCGGCGTTGCTGCCGCCAGCACTCGCACCGCCAGATTTCTCCGCAGGTTCGGCAGATACCCGCCAGGCTTGGTTGGTTCGTGGAGCAATGGCTATGTAGGCGCTCAGTGCCGGCATGTCACTCATCTCACCCATCCCTATTCGTCTCTATCCCTAAGTCCTGGCGCGACGTGTCGGTGATGACGCCCGGGGCAAGATGCTCAGCCCATCGCTGGGCGAGCGTTGGCATCGATAGCCTTGTGCCTGGTTAACGGCTGCCTCGTGTGATTCTTTAGGCAATGGGGCTGCTCCGGAACGCCATGCTCATCTGCACCTCGATGCGCATACGCTTGCAACGGCTGTGCGTTGATCGCACACAACCCACACTGTCGATCTAAAGTTTTCACCGCTGCGTTGGATACCTCTAGGCATTCGAGCCCGTCTTGGGCTCCTGCCTGGAGCGATTGCCATGTTTCCTCACCTGAAAGTCCGCACCGGAATGGCTGCGGTGCTTGTCGTGTTCGTCGTCGCGCTGCTGTTTTCGGTGGTCAACAACTGGCAATCGGCCGAGCTCAGTCACGAGCAGATCAGCGAGCTGAACCGCGCCACCCGGCAGATCGACGGCATCAACAACGCCCTGTTGCTGGCCATCCGCACCAGTGCCAACGTGTCGTCTGCGTTCATCGAGTCGGTGGGTGGGCATCAGCAGGATTCCGAGGCCCGCCTGGTACGCAGTGAGGGCATCTGGAAAGAGGCCATCGCCAAGGTCGAGTCCGCCACTGCCGACATCACCGACCCGGTATTGCAAGGCTATGTCCGTGAGTTGAAGGCGGCCTTCACCGAGTACGGCGAGGCCATCGTCGGCCAGCGTGCGGCTACCCGCTCGCAGTCTGCCGCTGATTACTTCCAGGTGAATATCGCTGCCGGTAATGGCATGACCAAGTTGCAGGCGGTGCGCGTCAAGCTGGTCGACGAACTGGATGCACGCAGCAAGCAGATCATCGCGCAGTCGGCGCAGCGCCTGACCCTCTCGCAGACCCTGGCGATCGCTCTTGCCGTGGTGACGCTGGTGCTGGCCGTGCTGTGCTGGGGCTTCATCGCTGGCCGCGTGCTGCGCCCTCTGCGCGAGGCGGGCGAGCATTTTCGGCGCATTGCCGGGGGCGACCTGACCCAGCCGGTGTCGGTGCCCGGGCGCAACGAAATCGGCGAGTTGTTCGTCGAGCTGCAGCAGATGCAGACCAGCCAGCGCGACACCCTGAACCTGATCGCAGGCTCCGCCACCCAGTTGGCGTCCGCGGCAGAGCAGCTCAACGTGGTGACTGAAGAGAGCAACCGCGGCCTGCAACAGCAGGACCAGCAACTCGAACAGGCCGCCACGGCAGTCACCGAAATGACCAGTGCGGTGGAGGAGGTGGCGCGCAATGCCGTGTCCACCTCCCAGGCCGCCACGGCCTCCGACGGCCTGTCGCAGAAGAGCCGCGAGCAGGTGCGGGAAAACATTCAGGGCACCCATTCGATGGCCACCGAGATTCAGGACAGCGCCGAGCGCATCCAGAACCTGGCCAGCGAAGTGCAGAACATCAGCACGGTACTGGACGTGATCCGCTCGATATCCGAGCAGACCAACCTGCTGGCGCTCAACGCCGCCATCGAAGCCGCACGCGCCGGTGAAGCAGGGCGTGGCTTCGCCGTGGTGGCCGACGAGGTGCGCACCCTGGCGCACCGCACCCAGACCTCGACCCGGGAAATCGAGCAGATGATCGCCACGGTGCAGAACAACGCCGAGCAGGCCGCCAGCGTCATGCGTTCGAGTACCGAAAAAGCCCAGGACACCCTGAAGATCACCCAGGCCAGTGGCGAAATGCTGGAAGAAATCTTCTCCGCCATCGGGCAGATCAACGAACGCAATCTGGTGATCGCCAGCGCTGCGGAAGAGCAGGCCCAGGTGGCCCGCGAAGTGGACCGCAATCTGGTGGCCATACGCGATCTCTCGGCTCAGTCAGCGGCTGGCGCGCTGCAAACCAACTCGGCCAGCCACGAGCTGTCGCGCCTGGCGGTGGAATTGAGTGCGCTGGTGGGGCGTTTTCGTATTTGAGGGCGGGGTTGCCACCAGAAGGGGAGCGAGCCACTCCGTCAAGCTGGGTCGCTATCGCTTTCTATAGGCATCACTGCCGTGGCCGACAACGACCCCGACAGTGATGCCCTGTCGTTTACCGATAAGGTTGAGGTGCTTGTGATATCCCTTGAAGCCGCGTCAAGGGCGTTCGCTGATGCAAGGCGCCATTACCTGTGGCATTGGCGGGAAGCATCGTGATATCGCCTCTAAACATGCCCACTGCCTCCCTGCGCCTCGCACAGCGCCTGGCGATAGAGCACCACCATCTCTTCGAGCAGGTCCTTTGCGAACAGCGCGGCGGCGTGCACTAGCAGGCCTTCGGGGTGTTCGCCTTTCTTGCGGATCAGTTCGTCGAATATGTCGGCCAGCAAACTGGCACGCAGTTCGGCGTCACCCTGAGTATCGCGAGGGGGTGGTGGGCAGGTTTTCGGAATGGGGCTTTGCCCTCTGGGGAAACGAATGACCGGGCTGCGTGGTTCAGCCATGGCGCACCTCCTGGCTGGAGGCGAAGGGTGTCAGTGTGCAGGTAGGGTGGTGCCCTGGCGTAAAAGCTGGATGGCGCATTTTCCTTATGCTCCCTGGTTTGCTTAAGGAGCCGCCACCGCCGTTGCTACGCGGTTATGGTGGCGGACCGTACAGGGGTAGCAAACCGGAAACCAAGGGAACCGGCCAGGCCGAAGCCTGCCCCGTACGGGCCGCCATAGAAATGCAGTAGCACGGCACCGAGTACCGACTATGCAAGTGCGACGCACCGCGTCTTGGTTTTTCAGGTTGCTACACCCGGTCACGGCATCGACCGTGACCGGCGCACTCTAGCTCGCAGGTTTGGCGATGGCAACCTGCCGGAGCGTTGCAACGTGACTGCCTTGATTCACGGGGTGGTCATGACCCGCCTCCCGTGTGGCAGCCTGCTCTGCCGTTGTTCTCCTGGTTCGCTGCAGCGCGTGAGCAGAATCGCTCTTTGGCTGCAGCCACATGGGGCGTCACGTGTCGGGGGGTGATTGCAGTCGGTAACGAGGGTGAACAGCATTGTTCGAGGCTGGTATGGGCCCGGCGAGAAACGAATTGGCCTGGCGATCTATTTACGTGATCTCACGTTACCGTGCCGTACCTCTTTCGAGGGCGAGTTACCGAAGTAGGCGGCGTAGCATTTACTGAAATGGCTTGGCGAGGCGAAACCGCAGGCGACGCTGACATCTAAGATAGGTAAGTCGGAGTACTGGAGCAGGCGTCGACCTTCGGTGATACGAAGCTCCAGATAGTAACGTACCGGTGTGGTACCAAGTTGCTGCTGGAAGAGCCGCTCGATCTGCCGCCGAGAACGGCCAGAATATTGGGCTAATTGCTCGGCACTCAGGGGCTCTTCGACATTCGCGCTCATCAAACTGATCACATTACGCAGCGGTTCGCTCATTTTGGCGTGCAGAGCCGGACGGACGCGCCTAAACCGAGACTCTTCGAAAGCCAGGATATCTACGATCCCTTCAACCAGATCGCGGCCATGGAGTTTGTTGATCCACTCCAGCACCATGTTGAACGCACCGGTAGGGCTAGCGGCCGTCAACCTGTCGCGATCGACCATGAAGCTTTCCGAGGTGACTTGGCTGTTCTTAGCGATCTCCGCCAGGGCAGATCGATGTTCTGGGTGGATCGCACATTTATAGCCGTCAAGCAGTCCTGCTTGTCCTAGAAACCAAGCGCCGCTCCACAGGCCTGCCAAGGCGATTTGCTTTTCACTCGCAGTGTGGAGAAGTTGTTTCAGAACAGAAATCGGGCGCAAGTTGGTACGCAATCCGCCGCAGACCACCAGCAGGTCGAGTCGAGCAAGGTGGCTCACGTTCAGTTCAGCACTTGGACAGATGGTGATGCCTAGATCACTGACTACCGCTTCCCCGTTCAGGCTGAATGTTCGAGTCGCGAATACGTTAGCGCTGATCAGGTTGGCCGTTACCAGGATATCCAGTGCCTGAGTGAAGGCAGGCAGGGAGAAGTGCTCCAGAAGCAAAAAACCGACATTAGCTTTTTGTAGGGTGAGGCTCTTATCACCTATAAACCGAAGGTTTTGCCCCTGTAGCAGCTCACTGAAGCTTCGTCTGTTCGGCATATTATCGATCTCATTCTTGTCGAGTCGGCGCCAATACCTTCTCTGATGCGGTTTAAATCAACGAAAAGTAGGCAGCCAAAAAACAATCTTGCTGATTTTGAGGGCAGGTCAAGTTCTGAAGCGCCCCACCAGACCATTCAATTCGCCGGACAGCGACTCCAGGCGCTGTGAGTCGCTGCGCGCCGAATGCGCCAGTTCCTCGACCAGTTGTGCGTCGGTCTGAATCTGCGCGATGTGCCGGTTGATGTCTTCGGCCACGTGGTGCTGTTCTTCGGCTGCGGTGGCGATCTGATTGTTCTGATCGCGGATCTCGTCCACCGAGGTGCGGATCTGCTCGAAGCTGTCGCGAGCCTGCTGAATCCGTTCGACGCTCTGCTGCGACATGCTCAGGCTGCTCTGCATCTGCTTGGTCACGTCCTGAGTGCGTTTGGCCAGGCCACCCAGCAGGCTGTCGATCTCGCCGGTTGAATCCGCCGTGCGCTTCGCCAGTGCGCGTACTTCGTCGGCGACCACGGCGAAACCACGCCCCTGTTCACCCGCGCGTGCGGCCTCGATGGCAGCGTTGAGGGCCAGCAGGTTGGTCTGCTCGGCGATCGAGCGGATGGTGTCGAGGATGGCGTTGATGTTCTTGCTGTCCTGCTCCAGCACCTGCATGGCCTGGGCCGACTTCTGCAGGTTCTCGCTCAGCCGCGAGACGCTGCCGGTGGCTTCGTCGATCTGCAACTGACCATCGTGCACCTGACGTTGGCCTGAGTCGGCCGAGGAGGCTGCGTGGCTGCAGGAACGGGCCACTTCGTTGGCGGTGGCGACCATCTCGTTGAAAGCGGTGGACACCAGCTCCACGGCCTCGCGCTGCCGGCCGGCGGCGTCGTTCATGTCGCGGGCCACGCGGGTGCTGGCATCCGAGGCGGTTTGCAGATCCGCCGAAGCGCTGCCGATGCGTTGCACCAGGGTGCGGATGGCGCCGAGGAACTGGTTGAACCAGCGTGCCAGCAGGGCGGTTTCGTCATTGCCGCGCACGTCGAGGTTGCGGGTCAGGTCGCCTTCGCCCTGGGCGATGCCTTCCAGGCCACCGGCCACGCTGCGGATCGGTTTGACAATCAGGCCGGCGAAGCTGGCACCGACGATGGCGAACAGCACGGCCAACACAGCCGCGATGATCGCGATCTGCCAGGTCAGGCTGGTGGCCTTGGCCATGACTTCACTGCGCTCGATCAGGCCGATAAAGCGCCAGCCCAGAGTGCTCGACGACCAGACGTTGGCCATGTACGGCACGCCGCCTAGTTCTACCTCGACCAAGCCATTCTGTACGCCGGCCAACTGTGTGTAGCCGTCGCCCAGCTCGCTGATCAACTTGAAGCCATGGGCGGGATCGCGGGGGTCGACCAGCACGTTGCCGTTGCTTTCCAGCAGCATCAGGTAGCCACTTTCGCCAAGCTTGATCTGCTTGACCAGTTCGGTGAGCTGCTTGAGCGAAACGTCCAGGCTGATCACCCCGAGGTTTTTACCCTGGCTGTCATCAACGGTGCGGACGGTGGCCATCAACACTACATCGTCGGTCGCCCAATAGTAGGCAGGGCTGCGTACTACTTTGCCTGGCGAGTTCAAAGCGCTTTTGTACCAAGGCCGCACGCGAGGATCGTAGCTATGCATTTTGGGGTCATCAGGCCAACTGACGTAAGTGCTATCTGTATTGGCAAAGGACAAATACGCCGTAGTCGGGTGGGTAGCCGCGAACTGATCGAAGAGTTGCAGCAGCTCTTTGCCCGTCTCTGTCATCGGGGTCTGAGCCGCATCGGCGCTGACATAGCTCTTAAGGTCTCGGGCGTTCTGAATTTTCGGGCTTTTCGCCAAGTATTCGACGTTCTGTGCGATTGCGTCGAAAAACTGGTTCATGGCGTTTTCGATCTGACGAATTTCTCGATTGCTGCTGTCGAGGAAGTTGTCCTGCGCCTGAGCGCGAAGGTTTACGACCACCACGATAGCGACCACCACGACGGGCACACAGGCTATGGCCGCGAAGGCCCAGGTGAGTTTCTGTTTGATGTTCACGGGTGGTTTCCTGCGGGGTGGGAGGCATTGTTATTGGTATAGCTTCGCGGAAAGAAGTTTGGGCTTGCAAAGATGCCTGAGTCCACGCGTCGATGCAGAATTCACATAGTGTCTTTCTATTTGGTATTCAGGTGAGGTATTCCAGAAAGCTACGTCATGAATACGTAGCTTTCTGGCACGTTCACGAGCGAGCCGCCGCTCAGCCCACAGACTTCAGCGCAATCGGCCCGCGGAGGCGCTCTAGCATGGTTGCGCAGTACCAATCATCGAATTGGCATACGCCATTTTCGGCAATTTCCGAGTATGGGCCTGGTTCGTAGGAAGGCGAATTGACGCCGGCCTGAGTGCCCTCGACCAACTGACGATCCTGATCGTTGGTTGCGATCCACACCTTGGTCAGGCGCTCGATGTCGTAATCCACACCCTCGACCGCTGACTCTGGCACCAGCCACTTTGTAGTAACCAGGGTTTCGTTCGGGCCAATGGGCAGCACTCGGAAGCTCAGTGCGTGGTCGCCCAGAAAGTGGTTCCAGGTGGACGGGTAATTGAAATAGAGCAGGGCACCGATGTCAGCTTCGCCGCTTTTGTCGAGCCGACCATTGACGGCGGGCTTGCCATCCATCGTGTAGCTCACTGCACCAGCGGAGAGCGGGATGCGGGTCATGCGGAAGCGGCCGTTGATGTCCATGACCAGCTTGCTTGGCATACCGGCTCGTTCGCAGCGAGCCCAGTGGGCGCTCAGTTCCGGGTCGTCTTCGCCACCCACGCCTGCGACTGAGAGGTTCTCCACGAAGGAATTGAGCAGCTCTGGGTGTGTGCCGTCGCAGTGGTAGCACTCGCGGTTATTCTCGAAAACCAGCTTCCAGTTGCCTCGTTCGATCAGGTCGGATTTGAAGGCGACTTTGCAGTTATCCAGAAAGTGCGGCGCGATGAAGGGCTTTACCGCGCTGCGGAAAGAGTCGAAGTCGGGTGCCTTGGTGGCGACACAGACATAGATGAAGCTTTCGACGATTTCGCAGTGCACGGGCTTCAGGTTGTACTGGGTTTTATCGAAGTCAGTGCCCATGTTGCCAGCGAACAACAGGTTGCCGTCCAGCTCGTAAGTCCACTTGTGATAAGGGCATACGAGCTTGGCTACTTTACCCTGTTCGTGCTCGCAGACCTTGGCGCCACGGTGGCGGCAAGCGTTATGAAAGGCATGCACCTGGCCGTTCTTGCCACCTACCACAACGACCGGGTAATCCCCGATCTGCAAGGTGAAGTACTGGCCAGGTTTGGCGACTTCGAATGTATGGCCGGCGAAGATCCAATCCTTGTGCCAGATCTGCTCCAGATCCTGGCGATAGACCTGGGGATCACTGTACAGCTCACGGGGTAGCGAGTGTCGGGCTTTGCGTTGAGAGATCAGGTCGATGACGGTTTGCTTGTTACTCATAGTGGTCCTCCAGGAAACATACCTTGAGCCGAATTTCGTTAACGGTCTTGTTGGTCTTGTGATGTTTGAAAACTCATGGCAAACGCCGCCATCGCTATGAAAGCCTTCGGCGGCGGGCAGGCCGGAGACACCCTGCTGCGCAGTGATGCATGGTCGGAGCGTATTACGCCACCTGTGGCGCTACAAACGACATTTCAGGAGGGGAAAGCATGATTGCAGGTTATTGATCGTGTGGCCGGAACAGTGGCGCCAGAGCATCGATGGCTGATGCGGAATGCTCCAGTTCCTTTATGGCCGACTTCAACTCGAAGCAGGCTTGGTGACGGAGGTTCACACCGGCAAACAGATCGAATTTCATGTCGATATCTTCTGAGGTCATGGGGCGTTCAGGGTCACCCAATGCGGCTGTAATGGGTGACTCCAGCTGCTCGCCGCTCTTCAGTGCCACGAGTACGCGGGAAAGAATTTCCTTTGGGAAGCGTGCCGAAATATCTGCTGACTCTACGATTTCGATGCGTTCACTGACGGCAAGAATGTCTGGCGCGGTGATTGCTGCACCGGTGACTTCAACTGGGCCGACCTTGCCGCGTGCAATGAGCGCCGCCAGTGGAAAGGCGAGGGCATACTGGGCTTCGTCGGCGTTGCTGGGGCGGTGGCCCTGCAGGCACATCGACTCCCAAAAAGTTTCCACACGAATCGATGCGATGTTGTCAGCACAGATTTGCGGGTGCTCGCGCATCAGCTCGCTCATGGCGGTGAGGGCGGGCTGAGCCCAGCGGCACACGGGCCAGGGTTTGAAGTACTGGGCGTCTATTTCCCAGCGGCTGCCCAGATCATCCCAGTAGGGTGCTGCAATGGCATCTTCGACTGTCTCGGCCGGAGCGCCGGTTACCCCCTCGCGGGCCATCAGCAATGCGTTCAACCCAACGAAAGCCCCGGAGCCATGGGCATCACGCAGCATGGTCGGGTGCTGAACCACGCGCATCATCGGGCAGCGTGCGCTGAAATACTCGGCAATTCCCAGTGCATGGCGGAAGGTGGTTTCATCGAGCCCCATCAGGCGTGCGCCCGCGCACACCACGCCAATGGCCGAAAAACCACCTGAGGCATGGTAGGTCGGAGAGGTGGATATCAGTGATACACCAGCACGCAAGCCTGTTTCATAACCGACGCAGAGTGCTTCGAGCAGTTGCCTGCCAGTGATCGGCTGGCCCTGCGCATGCAGTGCGTCAGCCAAGGCGAGGATAGCTGGAACTACCGTTGCGCCCGCGTGGCCCTTGGACATGAAATGGCCTTCGTGTGCATCCAGGCTATCGGCCGTGAAGCCGCCAGCCCAGCCGGCGCCCAAAACACTTACCTGGGTACCATCGAAAGGCAGCCGACTGATGAACGCTCCACCGGGATAGTGTTGGCGAGCGAAGCGATAGAGCGTCTGGCTGGTCTCGTTGGTTACCGCCCCAGCCATTACCCCAACGATATCGAGCAGGCTTTTTTTCAGTATTGCCTGGGTATGAGCAGGCAACTGGGAAAACTTAAAGTCACGGCAGAAGATGTACAGCGACATGCGATGGCTCCTTTTGAGCTCTGCTCGGGAAATATTCACCCCGCAGACAGTGGGCCAGCGCATCGTCGTACTCTAGCGACGTTTTCTTCGTGCAAAGGATAACCGCAGGTCAGGCTAGCGGCGTGCGAAGTGGCCCAATATCCATTGCTGAAAACGCCGCACGGCATCGACGTCTTCCGCCTCTTCGCGAATAGAAAGATAGTGACGGCTGTTGCGCAGTTCCACCTCCGCCTCGATTGGCCGTACCAGAAGGCCCTGTTCGAGCAGGGCCTTGACCAGATGATTCCAGCCCAGCGCAACGCCCTGATGAGTGAGCACCATGCTGATGATCAGGTTGTAGTCGTTGGCACTGAAAATCTGTGGGCTTGTCGCTGGGCGCTCATCGATATTGATGCCCTGAAACGCCAGCCATACGCCCCAGTCGACGTGTTCCGCTACCTGTGAGCGTCCGTAGGGGCTCAGGTTGAGCAGCAACGAATCACGTACGCCCTCGAGCGTGCAGAGCTGCGGGTTGCGCTCCAGATAGTGTGGTGAGCACACAGGGTAGATGACGTCGTGGAACAGAGCAGTCCTGCGGTATCCCTCGCCCACCTTGGGCAGTTTGGTAATAAAGATATCCGGCTGTACACCGGGTTCCATGACCAAGAAGTTCTGAGTCGTGATCAGGTTCAGTTCGATGTCGTTGTGCTGGGCGAAAAAATCCGGGAGGTGCTGCGACAGCCACAGCGCCGAGAACGCGGGTGAACAGCAAACCGTCAGCATGCGTTTACTGGCTTGATTACTGCGGATGCGCTCGGCGGCCTGGGCGATGTTGACGAACGATAACTGTGCTGCATCGAAGAAAAGCTCGCCGGCGCTGGTGAGCTGCACCGCCCGACCAACACGGTCAAACAGTTGGGCGCCTAGATAACCTTCAAGCTCTCGAATCTGCCGGCTGATTGCGGCTTGCGATACGCACAACGCTTCTGCGGCACGCGTGAAGCTTTCATATTTTGCAGCAGCAACGAATGCCTTTACCGCGCGCAATGAGGGCATTCTGAGGAGTAGGGCATCTGGGTCGGTGTGCTTGGACATTCGAGCCTCGTTAATAACTGCAGTGCCATGCTCAGGGGGCACGGTGCACGCGTGTCGAAGGGTAAGACGCGCAAGCGCGTAGGTCTGTTCTCTACACGACACTCCGGTGGCGTTGAGCGAATGCATAACGCGAGGTTATCAAATTGCCTTTGGAAATGTAGTTGGATTTGCCGGGGGGATGATTATAGTTTTGACGAAAGCCCTACTCCGCGGGCAAACAATAAAAATAGGATATCGTCGTGAAAACAGACACTCATTGCTCCTGCCCATCAAGAATTATTTTCTATCACTGTGCGCTGGTTTATGGCGAGCGCGCCGAGGTTGAAGGAGGCGAGTCATGAGTGAAACCGATGAAATCATGTCTGTTCGTAATGTTTACAAGGTGTTCGGCTCTCAACCGAAAATAGCGCTGGATATGGTGCGCGATGGCGCAACCAAGGCAGATATATTTGAAAAGACCGGGCAAGTGATTGGCGTATTCGATGCCAATTTTTCGGTCAGGCGTGGTGAGATCTTCGTCATAATGGGTTTGTCTGGGTCGGGCAAGTCGACCATGGTGCGTTTATTCAACAGACTCATCGAGCCCAGCTTCGGCTCCATCTTTCTCAATGGCAAGGAAATCACCGGCCTTGCTGATAAAGACCTGCTGCAAGTTCGTCGCAGGGACATGGGCATGGTGTTTCAGTCCTTTGCTTTGATGCCTCACATGTCGGTACTCGATAATGTCGGCTTCGGCCTGGAGATAAGTGGCGTTTCGGAAAAGGAGCGCAATGCGCGTTCTCTCGAGGCGTTAAGCCAGGTAGGCCTTGCCGGGCAGGAACATTGCTTTCCGCACCAGCTCTCGGGCGGCATGCAGCAGCGTGTGGGGCTGGCAAGGGCGTTGGCAAACGATCCGGCTATCTTGCTGATGGATGAAGCATTTTCAGCCCTTGATCCTATGATCCGCTGTGAGATGCAGGGTGAACTGATAAAGCTTCAGAAAGAACAAAATCGCACCGTTATCTTTATTTCCCATGATATTGAAGAGGCCGTTCGTATTGGCCATCGCATTGCGATAATGGAAGGTGGCAAAGTTGTACAGATCGGTACGCCACGTGAGTTGTTGAGCAATCCGGTTAACGATTATGTTCGCGCATTTTTCAACGGATTCGATTCCAGTCGAATTCTCAAGGCTGGAGATATCGCCCAAGAAGGCGGTATTGCCTATGAGCCGGGCCGACAGCCCTCGCTGAAGGCCGAAACTCCGCTCAACGAGATCTTCCATATTGTGGCGCAGGCCGCTTTGCCCGTTCCGGTAGTTGATGAGGCTGGCGTCTATCGGGGAAGTATTTCTCAAGGCCGCTTGCTGAGTTGTCTTGGCGGAAACTAAACCTGCACTACGTAAAGTAAGCCGTTGTTGAGGCTGAGGTACAGCTCATGTCCGATTTTAGTTTTCTCGACCCGTTCAAAACGATCAATGTTCCAGTAGGGACATGGGTGGAAGATGCACTTCGTTATTTGGTGCATAACTTTCGCGATGTATTTCGCTCCATTCGCTGGCCTGTCGATCAGGTGCTCGATGGTGTCCAGGCAGCGCTGATGTCGGTACCACCTAGCGTATTCATCATCCTGGCGGGCCTGATCGGCTGGCAGGTGGGCGGACGCCGAATCGGTGCGCTGATGGTCGTCACGCTCACTGCCCTGGGATTGATCGGCGTATGGGGCGACGCCATGGTCACTCTCGCGCTGGTTCTGACCTCGCTGTTTTTCTGTGCCGTGATCGGTATCCCACTGGGCATTGCCTGTGCACGCAGCGACCGTCTCGAGGTGTTGATTCGCCCAGTGCTCGACGCCATGCAGACCTTGCCCGCATTCGTCTATCTGGTTCCGGTGGTGATGCTGTTCGGCATCGGCAACGTGCCTGGCGTAATCGTCACCATCATTTTTTCGGTGTCGCCACTGGTACGTCTCACCAACCTGGGTATTCGTCAGGTTCCTGAAGACAAAATCGAGGCCGCACGGGCCTTTGGCTGTACGCCTCGACAGATGCTGCTAAGGGTGCAGCTGCCGCTTGCCGCTCCCACCATCATGGCTGGTGTCAACCAGACCCTGATGCTGGCGCTGTCGATGGTAGTCGTGGCGTCGATGATTTCCGTCGGTGGTCTGGGGCTGATGGTACTGAGTGGTATTGGCCGGCTCGACATGGCGCTGGCGAGCGTTGGCGGTATCGGATTGGTACTGCTGGCGATTTGTCTGGATCGTTTCACCCAAGCGCTGGGTGAGCGCAGTCAACACCTGACTACCGGTCAGCGCTGGTACCACAGTGGTCCGGTCGGGCTAGTGGTGCGGTTGAAGAAGAAAAAGAAAGACGTTGCACAGCCTTTAACTCATTGAACTTGCCTTTCCTCTAATTAAAAACATCAGCAGGTGACTCATGAATTTCTCCATGTGCAAGAGAGCTATCGTTGCCGCCATGGCCGCTCCGGTTATCGGCATGATTCTGGTATCCGCCGCTCAGGCAGCCAACCCGGACAAACCCGGTGAGGGGGTATCGGTCACGCCTATCTTCCCGACCATCGCCGAAGAGCGTTTTCGCGGCGAAATAGCTATAGCGGGGCTCGAGGCGCTTGGCTACGAGGTCAAACAACCGAAAGAGACTGACTACCCAGCATTGTTTCTGGCGCTGTCTTACGGCGATGCAGACTTCACCGTGCACATGTGGGAGCACCTGCATGCTGCGTTCTACGCCAAGGCTGGCGGCGATGACGTGATGACCGCGGTCGGTGACGTGATGCCCGGGGTATTGCAAGGCTTCATGATCGACAAGAAAACCGCCGATGCCCACCACATCAAGGACGTGTCTGACCTCAAGAAGCCGGAAATCGCCAAGCTCTTCGACAGCAACGGTGATGGTAAAGCTGACCTTACCGGCTGTAACCCGGGCTGGGGTTGTGAGGTGATCATTGAGCACCAGCTCAAGGCTTACGGCCTGAACGATACCGTCACCAATAACCGTGGCTCTTACTTCGCCCTGATGGCCGACACCATTTCTCGTTATCAGCAGGGGCAACCGATTCTCTACTACACCTGGGTGCCGCAATGGATCTCTGGCGTGTTGGTGGAAGGGCGCGACGTCGTATGGCTGCCGGTTCCATTCACTTCATTGCCCGACGGCAAGAATGACGTGAACACCACATTCGATGGCAAGAATCTCGGCGCTCCGATCGACAACGTGAAGGCGGTTCTTAACAAGGAGTTCGCCGAGGAAAATCCGGCAGCGCGCACCTTCCTTTCCAAAGTCCGCATATCCACTGAAGACGAAAGCGCACAGAACCTGCGTATGCAAAATGGCGAGAAGTCACTCGAGGCTATAAAGCGCCAGGCCCAGGAGTGGATCAGTGCTCACCAGACCGAATGGGACAGCTGGCTGAAAGATGCACGGGCAGCTGGACAGCAGTAACGGCAGAGTTTTCTGGGCAGGCAGGTGAATCATGAAAGACTCCTTTCAAAGCGTACTGAAATCACGAAACCAGGTGTTTGGCGTGGGTGGCACTCCGGCAAGCCGCTGTGTTCGTGTCGCCTTCATCCTGCTTGACCAGTTTTCTCTGACGTCCTTTTCCACTGCACTGGACGCGCTCAATACGGGCACTGCACTCGAGCAGGGTGTCGACTACCAGATCAGCACATGGTCGCTGACTGGTGGTGCCATCCGTAGTGATGTGGGTGTGACGGTTGATACCCAGCGCCTGCCACTGGTTCGTGTGCAGCACCATATGCTTGTGCTCGTCGGAGGGCACCGCGTCAGGCTGGCGCCAAACGCCGTACTGAGTAAGGTGCTGCGCCGCGCCGCCCTCGAGCGCACGATGATGTGCGGCCTGTGGAACGCTGCATTTCATCTGGCGCAGGCTGGGCTTCTCGAAAACCGGGCCGGTGTATGCCATCCCGATAGTCTCGCGCCGATCAAGGAGTATCACCCGTCTTTGGATCTCGGTGGCAGTGGTCACGCACTCAGCGGCCGCGTTGGCACCAGTGCCGAACCTGGTGCGGTGCTGGACTTGATGCTGGCGGTGATGAAGCGCTGCGCACTGGGGCATACACTGGTGTTCGAGGACGAGATCAAGCGCTTGCACCAGCCGGAGCGTCATCAACAGGATTTGCCCGCCATTTCGAGGCCGAGTGGCAAGTGCCTCCCCAAACCGTTGAGTGTGGCGTTGTCGATGATGGAGGAGAACATAGAAGAACCGCTGGACATCGATCTGATTGCTGATCAGGTCGGCGTTTCACGGCGACAGCTAGAACGTCGTTTCTCACGTCATCTGAACGCGCCACCGTTGCGCTATTACCTGGAGCTGCGCCTGACTCGCGCGCGTCAGTTGATCGTCCATAGCAACCGCTCGCTGACCGATGTAGCTCTGGCTACCGGGTTCGTCAGCTACCCGCACTTTCACCGTCGTTTCAAGGATCTGTTCGGGCTGCCGCCGATGGAATTCAGAACCACCTACGACTCGCATTTGAGCCACCACTCGGCTTTCCAGGCACAGCCGAGCACCTGATCACGATAACCAAGGAACCGCTCGCCAAACAGCGGGTGTAGCTCAGTAGGCCCTGCATTCAGGCCGCTTCCTCAATTGCAATGGTTCAGCACTCATGAAAGTTCACGCCTTGCCTGCCGATGACAACAGCTGTGGCTGGTTCCACCTCAGCCCGCCGCGTAAACCCTGTGCCAGCCATCATGGGCACAGTGAGGCACCCTGGGTGGTTATCGGCGCGGGGTTTACCGGCCTGTCGGTAGCTCGGCAACTGGCGCTGAACTTCCCGGATGACGAAGTGGTGCTGATCGAGGCGCAGGAGGTTGGCCTCGGACCCTCCGGGCGCAACGCCGGCTTTGCAATCGATCTGCCCCATGACATCGGCGCCGAGGATTACATCGGCGATCTCGATATCGCCAGAACCGTTCTCAAACTGAACCTGGCTGGCCAGCGTCTGCTCAGCCAGTGGGTCGAGACCTTTGGCATCGACTGCCAGATGAAGGCCTGCGGGAAGTATCAGGCCGCAGTCGAGCGGCGAGGCCTGGCGGTGCTCGATGCATACCGCCGTGGCCTGGACAAGCTCGGCCAGCCTTATGAAATGCTCAGCGAGCAAGAGTTGCCGCATCACATTGGCACGCACTTCTATCGCCGGGCCCTGTACACCCCAGGTGCGGTGTTGATTCAGCCTTCGGCGCTGGTCAAAGGCCTGGCCGACAACCTGCCCGCGAACGTGACGCTTTACGAGCGCACGCCGATTCTGGAAGTTGAATACAGCACCAACAAAACACGCTTGCGGCATGCCGCTGGCAGCATCTCTGCCAGCCGGCTGGTGCTGGCCAACAATTCCTTTGGTCAGCATTTCGGTTTTCTGCAGGGGCGCATGTTGCCGATCTTCACCTACGGCAGCATCACCCGCCAGCTCACCAGCGACGAACAGGCGCGCCTGCAAGGCAAACCCTACTGGGGAGTCATTCCGGCCGATCCGTTCGGTACCACGGTTCGCCGCACGCCGGACAACCGTCTGCTGATTCGCAACAGCTTCAGTTTCAACCCTGATGGCCGCAGTAACCCCAAATACCTGCAGCGTTTTCTGCAGCGTCACAGGGCCTCCTATGCGCAACGTTTCCCCATGCTGCCCAACGTCGATTTCGAATACACCTGGGGCGGCGCACTGGCGATGACCCGCAACCACAACGGCTTCTTCGGCCAGCTGGCGCCCAACGTCTATGGCGCTCTGGGCTGCAACGGGCTAGGCGTAACACGCGGCACCATCACCGGTAAGTTGCTGGCCGACTGGCTCGCTGGCGAACGCAATGACTTGATCGATTTCCTGCTGGCCGCTCCAGGCCCCAACGCAAACCCACCGCAGCCGTTCCTGTCAGCAGGGGTCAATCTGAACCTGCTCTGGGGGCAGCGCCGGGCAGGGCGGGAGAGCTGAGGCCAACGTACTGCCGAAACGCGGGGCTCCGGTTCCGCACTATCAATGAATCAACCAGATGGAGGCTCTACCCATGAACTTCGACGGCATCTTCACTCCGGCCATTACTCCGCTGCAGAGCAATGGCGAGATCGACCATGGTGCGTTTGCGGAGGTTCTCGAATACCTGATCGAGGCCAAGGTGCACGGCATTGTCATCGGCGGCTCTACGGGTGAGTACTACGCCCATACCAGCGAAGAGCGTATCGCGTTGATCACCCGTGCTCGCGAAGTGATCGGCAACCGCTTGCCGCTGGTAATTGGCACAGGCGCCATTCGCACCGAGGATTCCGTGCTCTTCGCCGAGGTGGCCAAGTCCCAAAAGGCCGACGCCATCCTCGTCGGAACGCCGCCCTATGCACTGCCGACTCAGCAGGAAATCGCCGAACACGTGCTCACCGTGGACAAAGCCGCTGGCCTGCCGATCATGCTCTACAACTATCCCGGCCGTATGAACGTGGCTATGCAGCCGCAATTCTTCGACGCCGTAGCTGCATGCAAGAACATTCAGGCGATCAAGGAAAGTTCGGGTGATATGGCGAGCCTGCATCACCTCGCGGTTCATCGACCCAACCTGCAGATTTCCTGCGGTTGGGACGACCAGGCGTTGGAGTTCTTCGCCTGGGGCGCCCGTAGCTGGGTGTGCGCCGGCTCCAACTTCGTGCCACGCGAGCACGTCGCGCTCTATGAGGCGTGCGTGATCGAAAAGGACTTCGACAAGGGCCGCCGCATCATGGCAGCGATGCTGCCGCTGATGGACTTCCTGGAGGGCGGCAAGTTCGTTCAGTCGATCAAGCATGGTTGCGAAATCAGCGGCCTTCGCGCCGGTGGTGTACGGGCTCCGCTCAAGGATATGAGCAGCGACGAAAAAACCGAACTGGAGCGCGTCGTGGCCGCGCTGAAGAAAAACGTATCGCTGATCACTCAGGAGGCCTGACATGACCGAGTTGCTCACCAAACAAGCTTATGCAGACATCGCTGCCAAGCTGAACGTCCGTACCCAGGCCTTCATCGGCGGTGAGTTCCGTGATGCGCTGTCGGGCGAAACCTTCATCACCACCAACCCGGCAACCGACGAACTGTTGGCCAACATCGCAGCCTGTAACGCCGAGGATGTCGACGTCGCTGTTGCAGCCGCTCGCGAGGCGTTCGACGATGGTCGCTGGCGACTGCTTTCGCCCGGTGCACGTAAAAGCATCCTTCTGCGTTTCGCTCAACTGCTCGAAGATAACGCTCACGAGCTGGCCGTGTTGGAAAGCCTGGACAGTGGCAAGCCTATTCAGGAATGCCAGAACGTCGACCTGCCGGAAACCGTCAATACCCTGCGCTGGCACGCCGAGTTGATCGACAAGATCTACGACAGCACCGCGCCGGTTGGCTCGGCAGCCATGGCCATGGTCGTGCGTGAGCCGGTCGGTGTGGTTGGCCTGGTGCTGCCCTGGAACTTCCCGCTGCTGATGCTGGCCTGGAAGATCAGCCCGTCGCTGGCCGCTGGCTGTTCCATCGTCGTCAAACCGGCTGAAGAAACCACACTCACTGCCTTGCGCGTTGCCGAGCTAGCCCACCAAGCGGGGGTTCCTGGAGGTGTGTTCAACGTGGTCACCGGTGGCGGCCGTGAAGTCGGTGAGCCCATTGGTCGCCACAACGATGTCGCCATGGTCAGCTTCACCGGCTCCACTGAAACTGGCCGCCTGTTCCTCAAGTACGCCGCCGAATCCAACCTCAAACAGGTCGTGCTTGAGTGTGGTGGCAAGAACCCGGCAGTCGTCATGAACGATGTCGAGGATATCGACCAGGTCGCCCAGTTCATCGTCAATGGCGCATTCTGGAACATGGGCGAGAACTGCTCTGCCTCATCCCGCCTGATCGTCCACGCCGAGGTCAGGGATGCGTTGCTGGAACGCATTGGTGTACACATCCAGAGCTGGAAGATGGGTGACCCGCTGGATCCGGAAAATCGCCTCGGTGCGATGGTCAGCAAGGCGCACTTCGAGAAGGTTCGCTCCTATCTCGACCAGGCGCATAGCGACAAACTGGACATCGTTTATGGCGGGCAGACGGAGAAGCACATCTTCGTTCAGCCGACCGTGGTCAACGACGTGGATCGTCAAAGTCGCCTGTTCCGCGAGGAAATCTTCGGCCCTGTGCTGTCGGTGACCACCTTCACGGATATCGACGAAGCCATCGACCTGGCCAACGACACCGTCTACGGTCTGGCCGCATCGGCCTATACCGGCAGCCTGCGCAACGCGCTGCGCCTGTCACGGGAAATCCGTGCCGGCATCGTCACGGTCAACTGTTTCGGTGAGGGTGACGCATCAACGCCGTTCGGTGGCTACAAGGAATCCGGCTTCGGTGGGCGCGACAAATCGATCTGGGCGCATGACCAGTACACCGAGCTGAAAACCATCTGGATCGATGCGTCGTAGCACGCTCATTCGGCCCAGCGCGGAGCGATCAGGGCATCCAGCATTTGAGTAGTGCTGGATGCCTTGCTCAAGGAGAGTAGAGCAGTATTAAGCCGTGCAAATACTGCAACTCCATCACCAACCCAACAGCTCAAGAGCCCATAGCGTCCCCATGCCCGCCACGAGCGTCAGCGTGGTATTGCGTACCTTCCAGGCTATCAAGGTGGCCACGATGGCGGCCGGAATCTGCGGGCTGCTCCATACCACTTCGCTTTGTCCGCCGGGGTATACCACCGCCGGTAAAACCAGCGCGGCCAGCACGCTGGCAGGAACGAACTGCAAGGCCTGGCTGAGAATTGCCGGAATCCTGATCTGGCCATAGAGCTCGAGAAAGGAAAGTCGTATGGCGAAGGTTCCGAGGCCGACAGCCAGGAACAGCCCCCACAGGAACAAGTCGCTCATGGGGCTTCTCGCTCGGCGTTGCTAACGCTCGTGTCATCCGCCGTTTGCTGGCGCGTCTTGCTGATCAGCAGCCCCGCACCGATACCGGCTATCGATGCAGTCAGCAGGCCCAGGTTATACGGCATGTTGACTGCCCATACCGCGACCACGCCTGCGATCACAGCAGCGCCAAGGCTTGCCGAATTGCGGATTGCCGGAACCAGCAGAGCCAGAAACGAAAGGGGGATCGCGAAGCTCAGCGACCAGGTATCGGGAATGCTGGTGCCCAGAAAGATGCCGGCCATGACCGAGAGCTGCCAGGACAACCACATGGTCAGCGCCGTACCGGCGTAGAAGAAGTGAGCAAAGCGCCCCAGTTCGCCAGATGACAGTTTGAGAATACAGGTGGCGTACGACTGGTCGGACAGCATGTAAGACAGAGGCCATGTCCAGCGACGAGGCAGGTGATGCAGGTAGGGCGCGAGCGATGCGCTGTACATCAGAAAGCGCAAATTGATGATCAACGCAGTGAATATGATCGCCACTGGCAAGACATCGTCTTGCATCAACTGCAGCGCGACCATCTGTGCGGAGCCGGAATAGAACAGCAACGTCATGCCCATCGCCATGCCCGGTGTCATGCCGACTCCGATGGCCATGACACCTGCCAGAAGCCCGAATGGAACCACGCCCGGAGTCAATGGAATGAGCGCACGGACACCTGCCCAAAAAGCGTCTGCTCTTGTTCGGTAGGGCATGCTGGCTCCTCCAAAGTAAAACTCTCCCCCGGCTAAAGATACATGCGGGGCGCCGCTGTCGAACTATTTCAGTTCATACGAGACTCTATTGCTGGTTGCTTTGCCGATGCCACGTCACCCACTACTTAGTAACGATTGAGGTACGCATCTCTAGAGATGAGCCAAGGTATTCCGGCAAATGCGAGCGTTAGGCTAGATGCTCTTGATCTCGCTTGCCCGATCATGTGCCCACTAGAGATTTTCACGACCAACGAGATCCGACTTCCAATGGCCTCATTGCGACACTGAGGCTGCACTATATTTGCGAGGGCCTGTATCTGCAGGCCATCAGGTGGCGCCTTTTTCGCGAATCGGCTCGTCGAACAGGTCTCCCGGCAAACTGGTACGCAGTTCAGCATCACCTTGTGTTGGGGTTCCCTGTCGCTATGTCGGCCGGTGCCGCGGCTGGGCACGATTCTTCCGCTCGTATCAGTGCTCTCGCCACACGCTCGGCTACACCGCATTTCTGGTTAGGACGCTAACCGAACCCGGGTTGATCGTGATGGCGGATACCGCATCTCACTTGAACGAGATCGCCCATTTGACCCTCAAAATCTGGCTAGCGACATCTCGGTATCGTTAGCCCGACTATCAAGCAGTACCACTACCGCGAGTAATCATCGCCAACAATAATCATAAGGAAACTTCCCACATGCTCTCTTTGAAGGACATCATCACTGGCCTCGGCGCGGCCACATTGAGTCTAGGTATGGCTGCCAATGCAGTAGCCGAAAAACCTGAACTTTCATTTGGTTTCGTCAACGGTTGGGATGACAGCGTGGCCACGACCCATGTCGTGACCCAGATCATCCACGAAAAGCTTGGCTATCCGGTAAAACTGCAGCCGGCAGAGCCGGCCATAATGTGGCAGGGCGTAGCCAGAGGGGATCTGGATGTACTTCTTTCTGCCTGGCTACCGGCGACCCATGGCGACTACTACGAGAAATTCAAAGACAAGGTTGAGATTCTTGGCACCAATTACGAAGGTGCCCGGATAGGCTTGGTGGTACCAGACTACATGGATGCCAAAAGCATCGAGGATCTCAACGGCATCAAGTCCGAGCTCAACGGGCAAATAACCGGCATCGACGCTGGCGCGGGCATCATGCGTCGGACTGAAGATGCGTTGAAGCAATACGAGCTCGATTACAGAGTGATGCCGAGCTCAGGTCCGGCTATGACTATCGCGCTATCCAGAGCCATTCGCGCAGAAAAGCCAATCGTGGTGACGGGATGGGTTCCCCACTGGATGTTTGCAAAGTGGAAGCTGCACTTTCTAGATGATCCAAAGAAAGTCTTCGGAGATGCTGAACGCGTTGATACCGTCATCAATCCTACCGTGAATGAGAAGGCTCCTGAGGTAGTGGCGCTCTTGAAACGATTCACCTGGACTTCCGATGAGGTTGGCGCAGTGATGCTCGCCATTAACGAGGGCGCCAAGCCAGAGGTTGCCGCAAGGGATTGGATCGCCAAGAACCCGGAAAGAGTGGCTGAATGGCTAAAATAATCGGCTAGAGCTCGGATACAGAGCGGCCATGCTCGGCTTTCCCGTGGTCGCTCTTGAAGCATATCTCCTCGCGCCCCGATCGTTTTGACGACCCGGGGCCTGGGCGTAACCCAACATCTGACGTTCGACTTCACGACAGATTTAAACCACCCCCTCAAACCGACCTGGTTTCTGATCATTGCGGCCAGAATTTCGAGGGTCGTGACGCCATTGTCCGGGCGATACACCCGTCGCTGCCTGAGCGCGATATTGATGCCGTATCCCGTTTTTCGGCTGCGCTCGCGATGGAATGACCTGCTTCGAGAATGAGCTTGGCCCGATATATACCGGCCTGTCGCTGAAAGAGACTGCTCAGTAATAAGCGGTAGAGAATTGCTGTTCCGGCCAATCCCTGGCCAGAACAGCACGCTCTAGATTCTTATGGGGTGACGGTCGAGTAAAGCGGGAATGCGCCAGTCAGCAGAGCGCCAACAAGTAGCGCCATACACGCAAGAATCGCCCATTTGAGAGTGAAGCGCTGATGGTCACCCAGATCTACTTTGGCCAGTGCGACCAGGAGATATAGTGACGGCACCAGTGGACTCAAAAGATGTACCGGCTGACCAACCACCGATGCCCTTGCGATCTCAACAGTGGTGAAGCCGTAATTTGCAGCAGTCTGTGCGAGGACGGGCAAAATTCCAAAGTAGAACGCGTCATTGGACATGAAGAATGTGAATGGCAGGCTGACAAGAGCTGTGAATACCCCTAAGTAAGGGCCGAAGCTTTCAGGAATAACAACCAGTAAGCTGTTGGCCATCGCGTCTACCATTCCGGTTCCTTGCAGGATCCCGGTGAAAATACCGGCAGCGAAAATCACGCATGTAACTGCAAGTACATTTGAAGCGTGGCTACCAATTCGCTCCTTCTGCTCCTCAATTCGCGGGTAATTGAGCATCAAGCCGATGCCAAAGGCGACCATGAATAGAACCTGAAGCGGCATCAGTCCGACAACAAGGCAGACAAGCAGAGCTGTGGTAAGAATAAGGTTTGGCCAAAACATGCGTGGGCGCCGTGCAGCTTCACACTCCTCAGCATTGCCATTACCCAGAGCCAGGTTTTCACCAAAGCCCGTAACATCAATGACGCCAAGCCGCTTGCGCTCGCGCTGACCTATAAGGAACGCGGTAAATATAAGCGTTAAACACGCCAGTCCCATGGCCGGCAGCATCGGTAGAAAGATATCCATCGCATCCACATGCAGCGCAGCTGCCGCTCGCGCAGTCGGCCCACCCCACGGCGAAATATTCATGATGCCGCTTGCGATATTGACGATGCACGTAAGCCCTAGAACGCTCATCCCCAGCTTCTGATAAAGCGGCAGGAACGCAGCAATGGCAATCATGTACGTGGTTGAGCTGTCCCCGTCCAGTGACACCAGTAGTGTGAGCACAGCAGTGCCCACACTCACCCGCAAGGGATCTCCTTTAACCAAACGCAAGATGAAGCGAACCAACGGATCAAAGAGACCAGCATCGATCATGATCCCGAAATAGAGGATCGAGAAAGTCAACATCACACCAGTCGGGGCGAGTGTCTTGATGCCATCCAGCATCATGCCTCCGAGCCCGTTATAGAACCCACCGATCACTGCGAAGACAATTGGAATCAGCATCAGCGCAATCAGCGCAGTCATGCGCTTGGTCATGATCAGATACATGAAGCAGGTAACCATGGAGAAACCGAGAACCGTCAACACAGCATTACTCCTCTATTCACGCCACAGCGGCATTTTGGCGGCGTAGGGGTACGCCACCTCAAAGTAGGCACAGTGATTAATGTGGGAGGGTTGGCCGGCGCGGCTCTTGTGCAACTCGCGGGGTCTTACTGGAGGGATTGGTACTCATCATTTCAAGCCTCATTTTTATCTTTATTGGACGCTTTTCGTCTCAGTTTTGCTTATTAGCATCTAAAAGCGCACTGATTTCGACTTATGAGGCTACGATACTGAGCTTGTTGACCATAAAACGCAATTGCGTAAAATGATTTTCATCACCTGATTCCTTGCCGCAGATGCCGCAAGGAGACAGCCAGCAAGTTCAGAACGTGCTGATGGCTAGCCCACTGAAGAGTTTCCACGGTATCGCCGATGCATAAGCCAACTAAATCCCAACCTTCAGGTTCAGCTGAATGACGCTAACCCAGCTGCAGAAACGCATAGCTCGCGAAATACTGGATTACGTGCGTTCCCGCCGCCTACCTGCCGGCCACCACTTGGTGGAACTGCACCTTTCAAGGCTGCTCAATGTCTCCCGAACGCCTGTTAAGGCCGCGTTGGTACATCTGGCTGAGTGTGGAATTCTGAGGCATGAACACAATCGTGGTTTTTTCCTGGCACGCGCTGCAGAAGCACTGCAGGAACTCATCCTGGAATTTTCTGCAAAGGACGAAGATTCGGTTTACCAGAGGCTGGTAGCGCTAAAGCTTGACCAACAGCTTCCTGAACACGTTACCGAGATTGCCTTGATGCGAGAGCTCAACGAATCCCGCAGCAGCCTCAGAGCCGCATTGTTTCGCATGCAAAAGGAAGGTTGGGCAGTGTTACGAAAAGGGCAGGGCTGGAGCATCCTGCCAATAATCGACTCACTGGCGGCCTATGAGGAGAGCTACTTTTATCGCCTGTCCATTGAAACGGCAGGGCTGCGCAGCTCGACGTTTACTGCCGATCCTTGTGAGCTGAAAGCTTGCAGAGATCAGCAGCAGTACATTGCCGACGGCGGATACTTGAGCATGACTCCGTGGGAGATTTTCGAAGCCAATTCAATGTTCCATGAAACGCTTGCGAAGCTTTCCGGCAACAGGTTTGCCTTGCAGTCCCTTAGACGGATCAATGCGTTACGTGCGATTGTGGAATCCCGCCTGAATCTCTCTCGCAAGCATTGGCATGGCCAAGTTTTAGAGCACCTTGAAATTCTGGATTGTGTCGAGCGAGGCGATCTTGAAGCGGCAGCGGAGCGAATGCACGCGCATCTAGACGGGGCAAGAAGGTGCAAGGCAAAGTCGGGGCTGTTTGCGCGGGTGTATCCACGATCCGAGAGCAAGGCTACAACGTTATCTAGCAAGTGATGCGCGGCTTCGACGTTGGCCAAGATCTCTGACGAGCCGCATGCATATTGGAAGGCCTCGCTCGACTAACTGTTCGCCTTATAGAGCAGGCGCTATAAATACTGGCTAGAGGTCACTAGGCGTAGCAATGTCGACAGGATAGCTTTCACTCACCTCGGCGCGCTTACATCGGTCTGGCCGGTTGCGAGTAAGGCACCCCGTATAAAACCGCTTTCAAGCCGCTTGCTCAAAAATGTCTGGATATAGGCTGCGGCTTGCTTATGCTGCTTAGGCACCGCCATCGCCTGACGAATCGCCGTGAATCCGCCTTCCAGAACCCGGTAACCCGTATTGCTGGCTGCGAACAGCTCAAGGGGCTGCCGTACCCCCGCTGCCGCATCAAGGGCATCAGAAATGAACAGATCAACTGCCCCCGAGGAGGTTGATGCTCTTTCTAGTGTCGCCTTCTGCAGTGTTCGACTTAGGTACAAGTCATAGGCAGCCCCTTGCCCCACGGCAATCCTGATTCCATCATTATCCAAGTGATCACAATGAGTGTAGGGCGAGTCATCCTTGACCAGGTAAGTGCCTTCAATGATTACGTAGGGCTCGCTGAAATCGATTTGCTCCGCTCGAACGGGTTCTATTGCAAGAAACGCAATTGACCATACGCCATCTTGCATCGCCGCAAAGACCTTTCCCGCGGCGTCGAAAGAAATCAGCTCAAGCTCAACCTGCAGTTCGCTCGCCAGCTCTTTGGCAAGAGAAACGGATACGCCATGTGGCGAACCGTCGTGCCCGGGTTGCGCCAAGACCGGATTTCCAAAGTTGATCGCTGCTCGCAGTACTCCTTCTGGAGCAAGCTCGCCTTTCACGATATGCAGTAACTCATTCATGTCATCGTCCCGTTCTTCGACAAAAGCCCATCAAGTGATGGGCTGTAAATGATCGTGAGGTCAGTGACGCAAGGCTCTTACGACATGACTTTGCGCTGGCTATTTGCAACCTTGCTGGCCGGCGCGAGCAGGCTATCAAGGACGTAGGGCAGAATCCCACCGTTTTGGAAGTAGGTGGCTTCGATCGCAGTATCGATTCGAGCAAGAAGTACGACCTCTTCTTTGGTGCCGTCCTTACGTGTGATGCTCAGCACGACGTCCTGCCCAGGTTCGACGCCATCATCGATTCCGAGTAGATCAAAATGCTCCGAGCCGTCGAGACCAAGTGCTTGCGCGTCGTGACCATTCTTAAACTGCAGCGGCAGCACACCCAGCCCTGCCAAATTGTTGCGGTGAATACGCTCAAAACTTTTGGCTATCACGGCCCGGACGCCAAGTAGGCGCGTGCCTTTGGCAGCCCAATCACGGCTCGACCCAGTGCCGTACTCATCACCCGCAAAAATTAGAACAGGCGTCTCTTTTTCCAGGTAATGGCGAGATGCCTCGAACAGGCCTACGCGCTCACCAGTGGGCTGCAGCAGCGTATAGGGCCCCTCGTCAGCCGAGCCATCAGCTTTCAACGGCAACATCTGATTCTTCAGACGGACGTTGGCAAAAGTCCCTCTGACCATGACTTCAAAGTGGCCGCGTCGAGCGCCATAGGTGTTGAAGTCTTTCTGATCAACACCATGCTCCATGAGCCAGCGTCCTGCGCTTGAACCTGCGGAGATCGAGCCTGCAGGGCTTATGTGGTCGGTGGTGATAGAGTCGCCAAGGATCGCCAGCGCGCGAGCATTCTTGATCGGCTTGGCAGCGATACTCGTATCGAAGAAGTCCGGTTCTGCCGCGTAGGTAGAAGCAGGCCAGTCATACACATTTCCAGTCGCGCTCGTGATGCCGTTCCACAGATCGTGATCGCGCGTGAGGTCGGCGTACCAATCCTGATACAGCTTGGGGTTGCCTGCTTTTACGCTGAGCGCCTTTATCTCGTCGTTGCTCGGCCAGACGTCTGCGAGCATTACTGGCTCGCCATCTTTACCGTGGCCCAACGGAACCCTGGTGAGATCCACACGAGTGCTTCCCGCCAACGCGAACGCCACCACAAGCGGTGGGCTGGCTAGGAAATTTGCACGTAGATTGGCGTGGATACGAGCTTCGAAATTCCGGTTTCCGGATAGCACCGCACTGCAAACCAGATCTTCGCCAACGACCACCTTCTCCAACGCCGGCTCCAGTGGACCGATGTTGCCGACGCATGCACCGCAACCGTAGGCAGCGATTCCAAAACCCAACTCGTTCAACGGGGCGATCAGTCCAGCATCTTGCAGATAGGCGGAGACTACGCGTGAGCCCGGGGTAAAAAGCGTCTTCACCCACGGCTTGGCTCGCAAGCCGTGCCGCAGCGCATTACGAGCTAATAATCCTGCCGCGATAAGCAGTTCCGGGTTGGAGGTATTCGTACAGGACGTGATTGCCGCGACCAGCACATCGCCGTGGCCAACCTCGTAGTCGGCCTTACTGCCATCGACCGAGCGGGTGCTTACCGGAAAACGCTGCTCCAGTTGCTCTTCATTCTTGGCATATCCACCGCTCTTGGCATCCTGCAGCATGACCTCGTCAAAACGGCAGCCGAGGGCGGCAAGATCCACCCTATCCTGAGGACGCTTGGGGCCGGAAACACAAGGAACAATCTGGTCGAGATCGATCGTGATCACCTGGGAATAATCGATGCTTCCGCTTGCAGGCGACCCGAACAGTCCCTGAGCAGTGAAGTACCGGCGTATGAGCTTGACCTGATCGTCACTGCGACCAGTGTGGGCGTAGTAATCAAGAGTCTTCTCATCGACCGGAAAGAAGCCGGTGGTAGCACCGTACTCAGGTGCCATATTGGCGATTGTTGCGCGGTCGGTCGCACTAAGCGACCTCGCCCCCTCGCCGAAGAACTCCACCAATTTGCCAACGACCTTAGCAGCCCGGAGTGTTTGAGTTATCTGCAGGACGGCATCAGTAGCCGTAACTCCTGGGCGCAGCTCTCCCGTCAAGTCTACCCCCACGACGTCGGGCATCAGCATATAAACCGGCTGGCCCAACATGCCAGCTTCTGCCTCGATGCCGCCTACCCCCCAACCGAGGACCCCGATTCCGTTGATCATGGTTGTGTGGCTATCAGTCCCGACCAGGGTATCTGGATAAACCACACCGTCCTTCTCGATAACGCCCTGTGCCAAGTACTCGAGATTGATCTGATGGCAGATCCCGATTCCCGGCGGGATCACCTTGAATGTATCGAAGGCTTGCATTCCCCACTTCATCAACTCGTAGCGTTCACGATTGCGCTGGAACTCAATCTCCATGTTCTTACGCAGGGCGTTAGGCTCATTGGAGAATTCAGTCTGAACGGAGTGATCAACCACCATGTGCACGGGCACTAGCGGCTCGATCAATTTCGGATCGGCACCTCGCTTGCTAGCCTGACTGCGCATGGCGGCCAGATCCGTCAGCAGGGGAATGCCGGTAAAATCTTGCAGCAGCACACGTCCTACCACAAAAGGGATCTCTCGCTCGCGCTTGGCATTGGGCCGCCAGCTAGCGAGATCTTGAACATGGCTCGTCAGAACTTTGCTGCCGTCGCAATTACGCAGCACTGATTCCAGAAGAATTCGAATGACGACCGGGAGCCGAGAAATCGCAGGATAGCCTGCAGACTCCAACGCATCCAATGAGTGGTAGGACAGGGCTCTTCCATCCTCTGCCTCTAAGGTACGAAGACTGTCGAAGTACTTGGAATCGGTCATTATTATCATTCTCGATGTGCTAATCAGGGGGTACGTAGTGGTCTGCCGCTTACCCAGGCATGCGCGCGATAACGCCTTGGGAGTGAGACGAACGCGCTGAACGCATTGAGACAGAGCCTCAACGGCACGCTAGATGGGTACTAACCACTGCACTTGCTTGTGGCTGAGATGAGGTGCGCCGTTTACAACTTGATAATCCGACGCCATACAAATCACAGATTGCGTATTTATTTTATAAAGCGCAATCAGACTATTTCGATTGAATTGTGTTTGTCAACACGCATGCGCACTGCGGCCTGTCAACGCAACTCGGCACGATGCGGCCATCACGAACAAGAAACGCGCTTAGCTGACGTTACTTGAGCCATTAGCCGAGTGATGACAGTCGCTCCCGGCAAAATGAAGGTGCTCGGCGCAGTAGATGCAGATGATCCACTGGCTACGTCAGGAGCTTTCAGCGCGCAGCCGATGAGCGGCTGCACGAGTAGATCGGAGCTTAAACGGGTCATCCTGACGCTGGATGATCGCTCTTAATGGGATGTTCGAAGACTTTGGAAACGGCCTTCTTGCGCCTTGCATCCTCGATGTGTTGGCGCATCAAACTCGCTGCGTAGAGATTATCGCCCTGACTGATCGCATCGAGAATGTGGATGTGCTCCTGCGCAAGCTCTTGACGGGGAAGCTCGTGTCGGGCCTGACGGTACTCAACTAACCTGCGCATTTGATCGAGGCGACGAAGAGTTTGCAGCGAGAATCGGTTACCTGACCATTTGGCAATCGTTTCATGAAGGCGTGCATTTGACTCAAACCGATCAATGCTAGTCATCGTCTTGTAGCCACCGTTCAAGATGCTCATTTGCTCCTGGCGCAGCATCTGGAGCTCTTCGAGATCAGGGCGAAATTTAGGGCTTAGAATGCCCGCCGGCTCAATGGCAATTCGCAGGCTGTACATGTCGTCGTAGGCTTCGAGCGAGTCGATCATTGGTAGGAAGCGCCAACCGTAGCCCACTTCCTTCTCGACCCAGCCTTCACTTTGTGCCCGGCCAAGCGCCTTACTCACCTCACTGCGCGTAGCGTTGAGCAATCGCACCAAATCGGCCTCGGTGACCGAGTCCGGTAGAAGACCATCGAAGCGAGCTTCTGCCAGTCGCAAATACATCGGGTCATCGCCTTCTCCGAGGAGGTCTAGCACCTCGCTTGGCAATGAGTCGATCTCTCCTTCCAGGTGATATCCGCGATTGCGGTCATAGCGCATGAAGCCAACACCTACGAGGCACTCCAGCGCGATCTTCACCGGTGATCGAGATGTGCCAATGAGCTTGGCGAGCGTCCATTCAGGCAGATGGGCGCCAGGGGCGAGCTGCTCGCGGCGTACGTAGCTAATTATCTCGCGAAGCGCCTTTCGCTGGCTGTTGGTCAAGTCAGTGGTCATGCGTTTTTCTTTTTAAGATTCAGTCAGATCGCTCAAATATACACATCCCTGCCCATGTTGCATCCAGCCTGCAAATTGGCGTCCGTTAAAAAATATGAGACAATTGCGCTTTAGTATCAATAAGCGCAATTTAGATTGAGGGTGGTGTCATGTCACAGAAGTCATTCAAAGCTCATTACATGCGCGGCGGTACCAGCAAAGGGGTCTTTTTTTGCGATGACGCTTTGCCCAAAGATCAGGCCCTCCGAGATCGGATCCTACTTAGGGTGGTGGGCAGCCCTGATGAGTATGGACAGCAGATAGACGGAACTGGCGGTGCCACTTCTAGCACTAGCAAAGTTGTAATCATCGCTCGATCTGAGCGAGACGACTGTGATGTCGACTATCGCTTTGGCCAGGTCGCCATTGATCGTCCCGTCATCGACTGGTCTGGAAACTGTGGAAATCTCACTTCCGCAGTCGGGCCTTTCGCTATTAGTCAGGGCCTTGTCGATGCCCCTGCGGATGGCATCGCAATTGTCCGTATCTGGCAGGCGAATATCGGTGCTCGGATCATCGCTCATGTTCCTATGCGTGATGGGCAGGTAATCGAAGAAGGTCGCTTTGAGCTGGATGGTGTTGCGTTCCCGTCTGCCGAGATCAAGCTCGAGTTTATTGATCCTAGCGGTGGCGATGATGGCGACGGCGGTAGCATGTTTCCGACCGGAAGCCCGGTCGACACCCTTGAGGTTCCTGGGGTCGGTGAGGTCAAGCTGACACTGATTAATGCAGGCAATCCGGCAATCTTCATTCAGGCCGAGGCTCTGGGTCTGCGAGGCAATGAGCTCCAAGCGGAGATCAATCAAAACGTAGATTTGCTAGCTAGTGTTGAGGCGATTCGTTCTCACGCGGCCGTGCGCATGGGGCTGGCCAAGTCCGCAGAAGAAGCGACTCGCAATCGTCCCCACACACCTAAGCTTGCGTTCATTTCCTCGCCTATTGCTTATGTTGCCGCAGGCGGTAAGTCGATCAATCCTGATGACCTTGATCTCAATGTTCGAATCTTTTCGATGGGCAAACTCCACCACGCTATGACGGGTACCGGTGCGGTAGCTATTGCAGTCGCCGCGATGATCCCTGGAACCATCGTCAATCAGCTGGTACCTGATGCAAGCGGGCGTCAAATACGGTTTGGTCACCCATCTGGAAGTTTGGCTGTCGGGGCAGAGGCTCGTGAGGTGAATGGAAAGTGGGTTGTGTCCAAAGCGGTAATGAGCCGATCTGCTCGCCGAATCATGACGGGTGATGTGTGGGTTCCAGCAGACGTATGCTCCCTCTAAAGCAATTCATTAATGCCTGAAGCGAATCCTATTGCTTATAGGATCCGCTATTTTCTCTGGCATGGCAGACAAGCGTTGCTTTGTGCATGAAACGTTCATGTGGGTGCTTGCTCAGGCTGTATGAGGCTTACCCTGTTTGACATCCACTCTGGTTGCCAGCAATGACTACTTGGGTAGCAGCAGTCCATCGATGATCCGAGTGACCAAGAGTATTTTCTGATTGCTATAGATAAGGCGGCACCCATGGCCGGGTGCCGCAAGGCCTAGCTCATCGCAGCGCACTACAGCTTCAGTCGGAAGGTGCCGAAACACCAGTGATCTCATCTCGCTTGGTCGCTCCCTCGATGAGGCCGGTCTTGTGCAGCTGGTTGATGAAATGATCCAACCATTTCGGAGCACGAATCCCCCTGGATGACGGCAATCCTATCGCGCGTCTGATTTCCATAAATGAAGGTTCAAACAGCCGTAGTTCGGTAGGCGTCTTCAGGTCTGCCTGCAGCTGCTGCCTGATTGGCAGCGCGTTTACAGCAGGAGCGCAGGTGCTATCAGGCTGAGTAACTTGGAAAGCGCCTCTTTTTGTCCTTAGCCGAATCCACGGTGCAATGCCGATAGCGTCCTGCCTGGGTTCGCAATCTAGTCATCAAGCGCTAGGAGCGCTGCCGCTTCAAAAACAGGGCGTCCACTCACCTGAGGTGGCTGAGCGATCATAATGGCTATTGCTGTTATGGCATATCAAACGCATATTCGAGCAGGTGGCGCTTCCCAGCCTTGAAAATCGCTCCTGTGATTGCGGTATGCGTTTAATATAAAAAACCCTTAAAAATCAAAAGCATGAATATTTTAGATTCGTCGAATAGATGTTGGTGCGACAGGTTTGTGGGGTTAGAGATACGCCTTGGTTGCGTTTGCGCGTTGACAAGCTCAATTTTACAGGCGTAGCCTAGTGGCGTTTCTGCTGCAAAATAAACAATCTCGAGAGACCGCCTGTTTTCGAGTTTGCCTGGAACGGTAAATCAGCTTCTTTCTGTCTGGGGCACGGTGAGATCGCACGTGTGGAGCGCGTGTGCAGGTAGGGACGCCAGGCGTGCCAACGGGTTGTCCTGATAGAGCGCCATGAGCATTTGGAATAGCACTGGTTTTGCAACGCACTGCGCCGAGCGACTAACTCATCCAGGGTGGCTGTAAGCCGAGATAACAGCATGTCTGAGCCTGTGCGCTGAAGACGAATGCAGTTGGCGAAGGCTGCCGCAGATCGACTGCGCTAAGTCGACCGAGACTGGGCCCATGGCCGCAGTTTTCAAATAAGTCTAAAAATAGAGAGGAAACACCATGCGCACTGACGCAAGCGTGGCTGACATCGAGAAGGCTACGATCAAGAAGATGACCATCCGGCTCATTCCCTTCCTGATGCTCTGCTACTTCATCGCTTACATCGACCGAGTCAACATCGGCTTCGCAGCCCTTACGATGAATGACGACATCGGCTTGACCGCTACCATGTTTGGTTTTGGTGCAACTCTATTTTTCGTTGCTTACGTGCTCTTCGAAATGCCCAGCAACGTGGCGATGGAAAAATTCGGTGCCCGTCGCTGGATTGCCCGAATCATGATCACCTGGGGCATTGTTGGTTTTTGTACTGCTTTCATCACTGGCCCCATCTCTTTCGGCATCGCTCGTTTCCTTTTGGGGGCGGCAGAAGCGGGCTTCTTTCCTGGTGTCATCCTTTACCTCACCACTTGGTTCCCAAAAGCCTACATGGCTCGGATCGTCGCCGTGTTCATGGTAGCTGTACCGCTGTCTAACTTCATCGGCTCGCCGCTTTCCGCTTTGCTTCTGAAGATGGATGGGATTTTGGATTTCAGAGGTTGGCAGTGGTTGTTGATGCTTGAAGCGGCCCCAGCGGTGATCCTCGGGATCTTGGTGTTATTCATTCTTCCAAGTAACAGCAAAGAGGCCCGCTGGCTGACTCAGGAGCAGAAAGATTGGCTCGCCAATAAGCTGGAAGAAGAACGCAAGGAGCGTGAGGTCAAAGGCGATGGTAAGAAAGCCAAGCACGGCATGGGTAAGATCTGGGCGGCAATGACCAATAAGTACGTACTATTGCTTTCCGTCATCTACATGAGCATCTCGGCAACCAGTAATACCCTTTCTCTTTGGATGCCTCAGATTCTCAAAAGCTTTGGTCTCACAGAGATGGAAACTGGCTTGCTGAACATGATTCCTTTTGGGATCGGTGCGGTTTTCATGATCTATTGGGCAATTCGTGCCGACAAGATCGGTGATCGTATGTATAGCACTGCCATACCACTGGCGATCACGGGCCTGAGCTTCGCGGCTACCTTGCTGACCGATTCGCTCACCGTAACGCTGATTCTGCTCTCTATGGTGCTCATCAGTAACTTCGCGTTGAAAGGGCCTTTCTGGGCTCTCACTTCGGAAACACTGTCGCCAGCAGTTTTGGCAGTCGGAATTGCAGCCGTTAACACTCTGGGCCACATCGGAACGGGGACTCTGAATTACTTTGTCGGTGTTATTCGGCACCACACCAACAGCTTCCCACTCGCACTGTTGCCGCTGGCCTGTATGTGCTTCGTAGGGGTCATTCTGGTGTTCTTTATCGGGCATCGAAATGCTCGTGAGCTGCGAAAAGCTGAAGCGACTTTAGCTCAAGGCTAAGCTGCAGAGAGGGCCGAGCCTACTGAGGTGTGTCTCGGCCCTTCTTGGATGATCTGCATATAAAAAGCTCGTCACAATTTTTTGCGTGAGTTGCTGCAGCAGCACCTTCGTAGAAGATCCGAAAGTAGCCGATCGCGGCTTTACTAGTTTTAATCGCAGGTGCATTCGCCCCGCTAGTCGACCTCACATTACTTTAGACATGAGAGGTTGTACCCAGCCCATGAAATATTGAGGATTTGAGTAGAATGGCCAAGGCCGCTGATGTCGTTGTTCAATGCCTGGAAAACGAAGGCGTCGAGTATGTGTTCGGAATACCAGGGGAGGAGAACCTCGACCTGCTGGAGTCGCTACGCAAATCCGAAATCAAGTTAGTGCTCACCCGGCATGAACAGTCAGCAGGGTTCATGGCGGCAACTTATGGGCGGCTCACTGGCAAGACTGGTGTAAGTCTGTCGACCCTTGGCCCTGGCGCCACCAATCTTGTCACGGCGGGTGCCTATGCCTACCTAGGCGGTATGCCGATGCTGATGATCACCGGCCAGAAGCCGATCAAGAAGTCCAAGCAGGGCCGCTTCCAGATCATCGACGTCTGCGGGATGATGGATCCCATCACTAAGTACACCCATCAATTCGCTTCCGCTGACAACATTCCGGCTCGCATGCGTGAAGCTTTCCGCCTCGCTGAGGAAGAAAAGCCTGGCGCTGTGCACTTAGAGCTACCGGAGGATATCGCTGCCGAACAAACCGAAAGCTTGCCGATTCCACCAAGCCTGCATCGCCGTCCGCTCGCCGAGCACAAAGCTATTGATGCAGCAGTCAGCAAGCTGAAGGCCGCGCGTAATCCGATCCTGGTACTCGGTGCCGGCGCCAATCGCAAGATGACCGCTAAGGTTCTCAAGCAGTTGATTGACAAAATCGGTATCCCTTTCATCACGACCCAACTAGGCAAGGGTGTGGTTGATGAGCGTCACCCGCGCTTCTTGGGCAACGCTGCGTTGTCGTCCGGTGACTTCGTGCATCGTGCCGTGGAGGCAGCCGACCTAATCATCAATATCGGTCACGACGTAATCGAAAAACCGCCGTTCTTCATGGTGCATGGCGGTACCGAGGTCATTCACATCAGCTTCCGATCCGCCGAAGTCGACGCCGTCTACTTCCCGCAGATTGAGGTGATCGGTGATATCGCCAATACCATCTGGCAGATCGGTGAGGCCCTAGATACCGCTGACATTGAACACTGGGATTTCACCCGCCTGCTGAACATCCGCGAGGCCAATGAGGTTCAGATCATCGAAGGCGCTGACGACAGCCGTTTTCCGGTCTACCCGCAGCGTATCGTCGCAGATGTTCGTAGCGCACTTCCTTCCGACGGCATCGTCGCCCTTGATAACGGCATCTACAAGATTTGGTTCGCCCGTAACTACAAAGCGCACAGGCCCAACACAGTGCTGCTCGACAACGCTCTGGCAACCATGGGCGCAGGCCTCCCATCGGCCATGGCCGCCCACCTGGTTTATCCCGACCGGCCGGTTGTCGCCGTCTGCGGTGACGGTGGTTTCATGATGAACAGCCAGGAGCTGGAAACCGCCGTACGACTCGGCATGCATGTCACGGTGGTGATCTTGCGTGACGATGGCTACGGCATGATTCGCTGGAAGCAGGCCAACATGGGCTTTACCGATTTCGGTCTGGATTACGGTAATCCGGACTTCGTCAAATACGCCGAAGCCTATGGTGCCAATGGGCACCGAGTTGAAAGTGCCGAAGGCTTCCTTCCGCTGCTGAAACACTGCATCAGCACCCCGGGCGTTCACGTAATTGACTGCCCTGTGGACTACTCCGAAAACGACAGGATTCTAAACACTGAGCTTCGCACGCGTAGCGCACAGGTCTGACCAGTTTCTTTGTGATGGCCCTTCGGGGCCGCTTTCAAGTCTGAATTATTCTGAGACCTCACCATGCAACTGAAAGACGCTCAACTGTTCCGCCAGCAGGCTTTCGTCAACGGTGCCT
This sequence comes from Pseudomonas sp. SZ40, assembly GCF_052958135.1. Taxonomy (NCBI): domain Bacteria; kingdom Pseudomonadati; phylum Pseudomonadota; class Gammaproteobacteria; order Pseudomonadales; family Pseudomonadaceae; genus Pseudomonas; species Pseudomonas sp. SZ40. Next base: position 222,705 of record NZ_JBQWIF010000001.1, read on the forward strand.
GGGCTGATGCCGACAGCGGCCAGACCATCAAGGTGACCAACCCGGCCACGGGTGACGTGATCGGCACCGTGCCGAAGATGGGCGCGGCCGAGACTCGCCGTGCCATCGAGGCGGCCGACAAGGCGCTGCCGGCCTGGCGTGCGCTGACCGCCAAGGAGCGTTCCGCCAAGCTGCGCCGCTGGTATGAGCTGATGCTGGAGAACCAGGAAGACCTGGCGCGCCTGATGACCATCGAGCAGGGCAAGCCGCTGGCCGAGGCCAAGGGCGAAATCGCCTACGCGGCGTCCTTCATTGAGTGGTTCGCCGAAGAAGCCAAGCGCATCTATGGCGACACCATCCCGGGTCACCAGGCTGACAAGCGCCTGATCGTCATCAAGCAGCCGATCGGCGTTACCGCGGCCATCACGCCTTGGAACTTCCCGGCTGCGATGATCACCCGCAAGGCTGGCCCTGCGCTGGCTGCTGGTTGCACCATGGTGCTCAAGCCGGCTTCGCAGACGCCGTACTCCGCTCTGGCTCTGGCCGAGCTGGCCACCCGTGCCGGCATCCCGGCCGGCGTGTTCAGCGTGGTGACCGGTAGCGCTGGCGATATCGGCAGCGAGCTGACCGGCAACCCGATCGTGCGCAAGCTGTCGTTCACTGGCTCCACCGAAATCGGTCGCCAGCTGATGGCCGAGTGCGCCAAGGACATCAAGAAAGTGTCGCTGGAGCTGGGTGGTAATGCGCCCTTCATCGTGTTCGACGATGCTGACCTGGACAAGGCCATCGAAGGCGCGATCATCTCCAAGTACCGCAATAACGGTCAGACCTGCGTGTGCGCCAACCGCATCTATGTGCAGGACGGCGTCTACGATGCCTTCGCCGAGAAGCTCAAGGTAGCGGTCGAGAAGCTGAAGATCGGCAACGGTCTGGAAGAGGGCACCACCACCGGTCCGCTGATCGACGAGAAGGCCGTGGCCAAGGTCAAGGAGCACATCGAGGACGCCGTTTCCAAAGGCGCCAAGATCCTCTCCGGCGGCAAGACGCACGCCCTCGGCGGTACCTTCTTCGAGCCGACCATTCTGGCCGACGTACCGAAGAACGCGCTGGTCTCCAAGGACGAAACCTTCGGCCCGCTGGCGCCGCTGTTCCGCTTCAAGGACGAAGCCGAAGTGATCGCCATGGCCAACGACACCGAGTTCGGTCTGGCTTCCTACTTCTACGCCCGTGACCTGAGCCGCGTGTTCCGTGTGGCCGAGGCGCTGGAATACGGTATGGTCGGCATCAACACCGGCCTGATCTCCAATGAAGTGGCGCCGTTCGGCGGCATCAAGGCCTCGGGCCTGGGCCGTGAAGGCTCCAAGTACGGCATCGAGGATTATCTGGAAATCAAATACCTCTGCCTGAGCATCTAGGCGCTCGCACGGTTGCTGTCCACATTACCAGCCGTGACTTCAGGGGGGAGCGTTTTGCCACGCGCCAAGCACTTTTGAATACCTGGCGGAAGCGACGGCTTTAGTGACCAGTAGGAACGACTACCTGGCAGGTTGGCTTGCGCACGGTCGAACAAGCGCTCTATTGCGGATGCGAGGGCGCCCAGACCGGATCAGCAGGCCGCGCTAGGTTGAATAGGCGATTCGATTCAGGTAGGAGTTGCCGATTGGTCAGGGCGCGAGTTTCTTGCGGAGGTTCGATGGTCGTGGCGCCATTGTCCGGGCGCTACACCAGTCGCTGCCTTGAAGGCACGGCTGAGCGCGATATCGGTGCCGTATCCCGTCTTTTCGGCAGCGACCGCGATGGAATGGCCTGCTGCAAGAATGAGCTTGGCCCGATAGATACGCCACGTTGCGATATAGCTCAGCGGCGGCACGCCGACAACCGACTTGAACAGGGCGGCGAAACTGGAGCGTGACATTCCGGCGTCGCGGGCGAGTTGCTCCAGCGTCCAGCGGTGCGCCAGATCGGCGTGGATGCGGTTCAGGGTCTGTGCCAGTTGGCGATGGGTCAGCCCGGCTAGCCAACCCTCGTGCATATTGCCCTCAGAGCTGGCCCAGGTGCGGATTGCCTGGATGAACAGAACGTCGAGCAGCCGACCGACAACGTAGGAGCCCCCGAGCGAGGCCTGCGCTTCCTCGGTGCCGATCTGTTCGAGTATGGACACCATCCGCCCGGCGTCTGACTCCGGCATCGCGATATGTACTACGTCAGGCAAGAGTGCCGATAGCGGCTCGCCGGCAGCGTGGTCAAAAGTGAACAAGGTCGAAAAGAACTCACACGCTTCACCATCCCCACCGAACGAGACTTTCTGGCCTGTCACGTGGTCAGCGATCTGCCAGCAGGGCACGGCGACGCGCTCCGGTGCATCGCCCAATATGCCCATGACTCCCTGCTTGATGATGAGGCAATCGCCTTGCTGAACCACGACCGGCGGGTGACCGATATGGGTAAACCAGCAGTTGCCCTTCGCGACGACGACAAGACGCGCCTGAGCTCCGCTGTCGAACGAGATCGCCCATGGCGCCTGGGCGTGTAGCCGGACGAAGAGCGAGCTTTCGAGCTGCATGGCGCTGAGCACGGAGTCGAATGGATGCATGACGATCTCGGACGATAGGTTATGAATTAAAGACTCCACGTAATGGATGATCCGGTCAAGCTCCGAGATACTTTTCCCACCAACATGGGGATACGTATGAAGATCTATCGTTTGCAGAAAATCGGCTCGATCAATGGCCTGGCTTTATGTGAGGAGCCCACGCCGCAGCCCGGCCCTGGAGAAGTGCTGATAAATATCAAGGCAACCTCGCTCAACTTCCGCGACCTCTCGATCATCAGCGGTCAGTCGCCGTTCCCTCTCGAAGAAGGGCGTGTGCAGTTGTCTGATGCAGCCGGGATCGTCGAGGCAGTCGGTACGGGTGTAACCCGCTTCGCGGTCGGCGACCGGGTGGTGAACAACTTCATGCCTGGCTGGCATTCAGGGTCGTTTCGCGAGTTCACACCGCAATATGGCACGCAGCTCGATGGCTGGATGGCCGAATATCGCGCTGTCGACCAGAACGAGTTGGTCGCTATTCCCGATTCGATCAGTTTCGAAGATGCAGCGACACTGCCATGTGCTGCAGTCACCGGTTGGAACGCCGTTGCCGGTGTCGGGCCGCAGCACAGCGTGCTGACCCAGGGCTCCGGTGGCGTATCACTATTTGCGCTGCAATTCGCCAAGGCGCGTGGCGCCAAAGTGATCGCGACGACCTCTTCGGCTGAGAAGGCGCAGCGGCTACTGGCATTGGGTGCCGACCATGTCATCAATTACGCCGAAAACCCCAACTGGGGCGAGCAGGCGAAAGCGCTTACCGATGGGCGTGGTGTTGATCGCGTCGTCGAGGTCGGTGGCCCCGGCACTTTCGCTCAGTCGCTCAAGGCGGTCGCGCTCAGCGGCCAGGTATCGATGGTCGGTGTGCTGGCCCAGGGCGAGATGCCCAGTTACCTCGAGATGTTCCTCACCTTCGCGCGGTTCCAGACGATCGTGACGGGCAACCGCCAGGATCTGCAGGATGTGATCGCGGCCGTGGCGCAGAACCGTATCCGCCCGGTGATAGACAGCCGCTTCAGCTTCGACGACGGCAAGGCCGCGTTCGAGCATTTCGGCAAGCGCAATCTGTTCGGCAAGGTCGTCATCACCAACGAACGCTGAGACCGAGCTTCCCAAGCTTTCAATAGCGCGCAGCAAGGCGGGTATCGACGCGTCGGTGCTGCGCGTTTATCGCGCTTTTCTCATTACATGGAGCATGCAACATGGCAAAACTGACGGGTAAAGTCGCGGTGATCACCGGTGGCGGAAGCGGCATCGGTCTGGCCTCCGCGAAGCTGTTCGCGGAGGAGGGGGCACAGGTTGTCATCGTTGGCCGCAGCAAAGCCGCCCTTGAGGCGGCCGCGGTTGAGATCGGTGAGCGTGCCGTGGCCATCGTTGCGGACGTTTCCGATCTGGCTGCGCTCGATGCGCTGTATGCCGAAGTTGGCAAGCGCTTTGGCAGGGTCGACGTGCTGTTCGCCAATGCGGGCGTGAACAATCTCGCGCCATTCGAAGCGGTCACCCCGGAAGACTTCGACAGGCAGTTCAACGCCAATGTCCGTGGGCTTTTCTTCTCCGTACAAAAGGCGCTGCCGCTACTCAGCGAGGGTGCATCGGTGATCCTCAACGCCTCGGTGGCACATAAGAAGGGCAGCCCGCTTCATTCGGTGTACGCCGCCACGAAAGCGGCGACCCGTTCGTTTGCCCGAAGCTGGACGACCGATCTCAAGCACCGCAAGATCCGCGTCAACTCGATCAGCCCCGGCCTGGTCGAAACGCCTATTTTCGGTAAGCTTGGCGTTCCAGCCGAGGCCATTGAGCAAGCACTGCCGACGCTACTCGAGGCGATGCCCATGGGCAGGGTAGGGCGGGTGGAAGAGGCCGCAACCGTTGCGTTGTTTCTGGCCAGCGATGACAGCTCTTTCGTGACTGGAATCGATCTACCTGTCGATGGTGGCCTTGGGCAGGTATAAGGCCATGCTGGATAGGGTTCGAAACGGCAGCCGCGAGTAGTCGAGGCTCGTTTCGGCGGGTGCGGTCAACCAACAGGGTGAGTGGCGCTTCGAAGTGGCAACGCCCACAGACTCAGAGACAAGAACCGGATCGATCAGAATGCAGCTCGATATTTTCCAGGTGGATGCGTTTTCTTCCGAGGCGTTCGGTGGCAATCCTGCGGCAGTTTGTCCGCTTCAGGCCTGGCTGCCTGATGAAGCACTGCAACGAATCGCCGCAGAGAACAACCTGTCCGAGACGGCCTACTTCGTTCGTAGCGGTGAGGTGTTCGAGCTACGTTGGTTTACGCCTGCGGTGGAAGTCGACCTGTGTGGCCACGCCACCCTGGCAGCCGCCTGGGTGTTGTTCGAGCAGCTTGGTGAAAGCCGTGATACGGTGCGCTTCTCCACCCGCAGCGGTGAATTACGGGTACGCCGCGACAGCGGGCGCTTGGCGATGGACTTCCCGGCCAAACAGCCCGAAGCCGCAGCTGTTCCGCCCGGCCTTTTGCAAGCGCTGGGGCTGGAGCGAATCGATGCGCTTTATCGCACAGATGATTACCTGGTCGTTGTCGAGAATGAAGCCATCGTTGCCGCTTTGAATCCCGACTTCGTTGCTCTGACCGAATTCGACGTGCGTGGCATCGCGGTCACCGCGCCGAGTCATCGCTTCGATTTTGTCTCTCGCTGGTTCGGGCCGAGGGTGGGCGTGAATGAAGACCCGGTCACGGGCTCCGCTCACACTTCTCTGGCGCCCTATTGGGCCGGGCGCCTGGGCAAACGCCGCCTGAGTGCTGAACAGGGTGGGGCGCGCAAGGGCCGTTTGCACTGTGAGGTTCTGGACAGCGGCAGGGTGATAATCAGTGGGCACGGTGCACTGTACTTGCGCGGCACTATTTTCATCTGAGGTCAGTGCATGCAGAGTCAGTCATACTCTGAGTAGTTAGTCGGCTGCAAAGATAAGAGCTTGAGGCGACCAAGCTCAATGCTTGCAGTGAGGCCTAGTTGCATGATGAGGCAAAATATCCAAGCTCTCTTGTTGATAGAGAGCGGGCAAAAAATAATTCCCGAGAGGTCTTCGAACTCAAGAAGTTTGGCTTTGCCGTATGGTCGGATGTGCAAGCAGGCGCTGCTATAACAGGAGCGATATTTTCGGGGAATTTCGTCGCGCTGGGCTTGGGTTCGCACAGTGAAATTCCAGAAATTATTGATGAAGTTCGTTAACTGGACTACATCAAGGTCTTGGCGCCGAGCTCAATGCCACGGCATTCCAGGTCGACGGTCAAGAGCGCCTGGCGACTTCTGAGCTTGGACAGGTTCTGCCACGGACGTGCAAGGCGATGCGCACGTAACAGGATAAAGTCACATGCTCTAGTTGCGGTCTTTGCTACGAGCCGGCGTCAATCTTTGCTGCGCGGGCAGGCCGTCTTGATAGCCTTGTTTATCGGTAAGCAGCAGCCTGGCTTGTGTGCCCCAGCCGCCAATGAAAATGTCGGTCTTGCCGTCGCCATCGAGGTCGCCAGAACCCATGCTCCAGCTTCGACCAACGGTAATGCCAGGTACCGCCTCAAGCGTGACATCCTTGAAGAAGCCCTTGCCATCATTCTGCCAAGCTCTCAACTGCAGCGGTACGAACCCAGGTACCTGAATCGCGCCGGCGAGAATATCCGGCGCACCGTCGTTGTTGAGGTCGACTATCTTGCCTGCCCAGCTCGAGAAGCGGTGCGCTGGCAGGCGTTCGGCGGTTTCGTCAATGAAGCGGCCTTTGCCGTCGTTGATCAGAAGCCGGGTCTGCGGATCTTTGTCCCAGCCGAAGTTATTGCTCGTAATGTTGAAGAACAGAATGTCATTGAGGCCATCTCCGTTCGCATCGAAAACCTGCACTTCGCGGGTTTCCATCGGCACTTGCAGATCAAGCCGATCAGATGCGTCGGTGAACCGGCCTTGTCCATCGTTGATCAGCAATCGGTTTGGATGGGCCGGGCTCGCGATCACCATGTCCAGATGGCCGTCGCCGGTCATATCGGCAAGTGCAATGCTTTCCGTCTGATCATTGCTATCGGGGAGGTGTGTTTTCGTGGCGTCGATGAAGTGCCCTGGGCGCTTCGGATCGTTGAGGAAGAGCAGGTTGCTAGCCGGAATGATCTGCGCATCTGGCGTGTGCCCCGTTTCGCCTGTACTGCCCACCACGATATCAGGCAATCCGTCGCCGTTTACGTCGCCGACTGCCAATCCATTACCTTGGCTATGTGCCGGGAGACGCTCGCTGGCATCGATAAAACCACCTTTGCCATCACCCAGAAACAGTTGGTGTACCTCATCGGATTCAGCGACGAAAACCACATCCATATTGCCGTCGCCGTCGAAGTCGGCAGCTCTCACATGCTCGTTGTCATGAGGCTCTGTCCCAAAGGCATCGGGCACGTAAGTCAGTCGCCCGGTGCCATCGTTCAAATAAAGCCTGTTAACCCCGTACTCGACGGAAACCACCACGTCCAAATGCCCGTCATTGTCGACGTCGATAAATACCGAGTCGGTAGCGTGAAGACTGGGGGCGATGGGAACATGAGTTGCCGTGGCGTCGACATAAGCGGAGGAGGGGCTCTCGGGAATCAGTATGAACGCGTCGGAAGCGGGGTTTCTTGTTCCGTCCTGAGCTCCCGCAGCTCCCGCCATTACGGTGACTGATGCGAGGAGCGTAATGGGTGATTTTAGAAAGCGTCTCATCATCGTGATCGATCCTCCGCAGGCCATGGCATTGGCACATAGTGAGCAAAGACTCTAACCCGCATGAGCCGCTGTGATTAGCCGCTTGAACACACTTGGACTTATGACGGTAAGTCATAAATTTTTGCTGGGAGCTATCATCCGTTCTTCGGTTCTGGCCGTGGATGACTCGCGGTTTGAGTGGTGGGGTATGACGGGGAGTCATTAATCATGCAGGACGAACTTGGCAGCCTGGCTGCCTTCGTGGCGGTGGCGCAATTGAACAGTTTTACCCGGGCCGCTGGGCGCCTCGGGACGTCTCAGTCCGCGTTGAGTCATAAAATCCGTCGCCTCGAAGGTAGACTCGGCATCCGCCTGCTAAGCCGAACCACTCGCAGTGTTGCACCCACTGAAGCTGGCGCTCGTCTGCTGGAAACGCTTGGTCCGGCGCTGGAGGATATACATCGGCAACTGGGTGCGTTGACGGGGGCTGCTGACCAGCCGGCAGGTACGGTGAGGATCACCTCCGCGGATCATGCTGCAGAGACCATTGTCTGGCCTGCTGTACACACGCTGCTTTCTGATTACCCCGATCTCAACATCGAGCTCGATGTGGACAATGGTTTTGTCGACATAGTCGCGGAGCGCTACGACGCCGGTATTCGCCTTGGCGCCAACCTGGACAAGGACATGGTTGCCGTTCCCATTGGGCCACCGGAGCAGTTGGTGGTGGTGGGTGCGCCTTCTTATTTCTCCACATGCCCCAAGCCCGAAACTCCTTTCGAGCTTTCGTCCCACCGATGCATCAATCGTCGCCTGCCCACCTTGGGCGGCGCATCAATGTGGGAGTTCGCGCGGGACGGTCAGCCGCTGAAGGTCAGAGTATCCGGCCAGCTGTCGTTGAACAGGCCTGAGTTGATAATTCAAGCCGCCATGTCAGGGCTCGGTTTGGCTTGCTTGTTGAGATCGCAAGTTGAGGCGCAGATCAAGGCGGGGAGTCTGCTACCGATTCTGCAGCAGTGGTGCCCATCATTTGCTGGGTATCATCTCTACTACCCAAGCCGGAGGCAGAATACAGCTGCTTTCCAGCTTCTTGTCGCAGCCCTGCGATACCACGAAAATTAGCCGCTGCAGAAGGACATTGGTGCTAACACGAGGCTGTGATTGAGAGGTGATCGTTGCAGCAATATGCAGCGCTTGAGCGATTAATCCGCGAGTCACGGCGCTTGGTGATAACGCAGCGCGTTGATTACCAGAGTGAGTGCCGGCGAGACCTGTCGCCTGCTAGCGTAGTAAATGTGGTAGCCGGGGAACGTGGCGCACCAGTCTTCGAGTAGCGGCTCTAGCTCCCCGGACTTGAAATGCTGCTCCAGGATATCGAATGGCGCATAGACCAGCCCCCGGCCATCAATAGCTGCTTTGATCATGAGAAACGCGTTATTGAAGATGACCTGCCCTTCCACGCGAACACTGAGCTCGTTGCCATCTTTTTCAAACTCCCAGGCATAAAGGCCGCCGTAGGTAGGCAGCCGCAGGTTAATGCAATCGAACTCGGTCAGCTCATGGGGGGAGGCCGGTGGACGTTTCCCCTCCAAGTATTTAGGCGCCGCGCCTATTGCCATCCGCATGTCCGGCGCGATGCGCGTAGCAATCATGTCCTTATCTACGCTGTCGCCAAGCCTGACGCCGGCGTTGAAACGTTGGGCCGCGATATCGGTAAAGCCGTAGTCCGCGCTGAACTCGATCTGGATGTCCGGGTATTCTTCCAGCAACGGCAGCAGCCTGGGCCACAGCACGGTTTGGATTGAATGGTCATTTGCCGTGATGCGCACCATCCCGGCGGGCTTCTCGCGCAAAGCGGTCAGGCTCGCGAGCTCCTCTTCAATCTCACTGATTCTCGGCGCGACAGCACTCAATAAGCGCGCGCCCGCTTCAGTGGTCGAAACGCTGCGCGTGGTGCGTGTCAGCAATTGCATGCCGAGCAGTTCTTCCAGCGCGCGCATTTTGTGGCTCAAGGCGGAGCGCGATATACCCAGCTGCGCCGCTGCCCTTGTGAAGCTCCGCTCCCGCGCCGTAGTCGCGAACGCTAACAAATCATTGAGATTGGGCTTTGCCATTGGTGAGCTCAGCGCACTAGTGCGTTCCGTTTTTACCATCTTATCAGCAAGTGCATTAAGCCCTAGTGTGATTAGGCAGCATTACGCTTGGCGGTAGAGGTTGTATCCAGGGTTCTTTAGGAGTGGTTGCCGCCGCCGCCAGACTGCCATTTGCCGAAGCACCAGAACGCATCACGGTGCCCCATTCCAAGCAGGTTAGGCGATGTTTACAGGAGAGTTGTCATGTCCACCCCCTTAGTAAGATTTGCCTTATGCGCTGCAGCGCTTCATGTCGGCGCGTCGAACGCTGCGGGTGAAGAACCTACAAGCGATTCGAGCCAGCAGATAGTCAGAGCCGGCAGCGAAGCATCGATCGTTGGGCCTGCGGAGTATTTCACCGGCCCGGTTCGTATCGACATGATCTGGCCGGCCGAGGGCGGCATCAATGTGTCGGGAGCGCTGGTGACGTTCGAGCCTGGATCTCGCTCTGCCTGGCATACCCATCCCGTTGGCCAGCGTTTGTCAGTGGTCTCGGGTGTCGGACTCACTCAGGAGTGGGGTAAGCCGATCCAGGAGATTCGCCCGGGTGATGTCGTGTATTGCCCGCCAGGTGTGAAGCACTGGCATGGAGCATCACCGAAAACGGCCATGACGCATTTGGCGGTTACCGGTGTGCAGGCGGATGGAAAAAATGTCGAATGGATGGAGAAAGTCAGCGATGACCAATACCACGCTCACTAAGTGCAGCAGCATCTGCATGCTGGCTGTTGGCGGCTTGTTAAGCCTGTCCACGGCCGTCAGCCAAGCCGCTCCCGCAACAAACTCGGATCGCGCCCGAAGCAGCACGCAATCCACTTCCGAGACACTTTCCGCCCAGCAGCAGGCGATCATTCCCATCGCGGCCTTCGCGGCAGCAGGCAACATCCCTAAGTTGGAAGAAGCGCTAAACCAGGGCCTTGATGATGGGCTCTCGATTAGCGACGTCAAAGAAGTGCTGGTGCAGTCATACGCCTACGCTGGATTTCCCCGCAGTCTGAATGCGTTGGGCAAGCTGATGGAGGTTGTGGAGTCACGCAAAGAGCGTGGCATTAAGGACAACCCGGGGCGTGAGCCAAGTCGCGAGATCCCCACCGGTGACGCGTTGCTGGAAGCCGGTACTGCAAACCAGACCAAGTTGGTAGGCCAGCGGGTAGAAGGGGCATTGTTCGAGTTTGCGCCTGCCGCTGATACCTACCTGAAGACCCACCTGTTTGGTGACATCTTCGAGCGGGACAACCTGGACTGGCAAAGCCGCGAACTGGCAACCGTCAGCTTTTTATCTGCACTTCCTGGCGTGGAGTCCCAGCTTCAATCCCACATCCGCATCAGCCGGAATGTTGGCCTTACCACAGGTCAGCTGAGTCAGGCGGCGCAGGTATTGACCGAGCGCGTAGGCGCCGACAACGGGCAGCGTACTCGCGATGCCATAGCAGCAACGCTAGATAATTCCGCGGGTTGATCCGCGGTTGCTATCTCGCCGCGAATCTTCATTAGAACGAGCGGTTAAGGCCCAACCTTGGTACGAACCACGGTTGGGCCTCTATCAGCTGTGGCGGTGAATCCAGCGCCATCGTACTTGGATCCCGACCTGGCGATACCTTAAATACTCAAGGATTCACATGCATAACCTGATTTCGCGGCGTTGCCTTTTGGCCACCTTCGCGCTTGTCGGAGGGCTTTGCGCCACTCTTCCAAGTCAAGCCGATGAGCGTCTTGCTATCGACTTAACATCTGGCCCCATCATTGGCACAGCAGCCGGGGGCATCGAGTCCTGGCAAGGGATTCCATATGCCGAGCCACCGGTGGCGGATCTGCGCTGGCAGCCGCCGCAGCCTGCCAAACACTGGACGGCTCCCATCAAGGCTAACGCATTGGCAAGCAGCTGCGTGCAGAGTGCGGACTTAGGTGTTTTCGCCAAAGCGGGTGGAAGTGAGGATTGCCTTTATCTCAACGTCTATCGAGATGCGAATGCCAGCAACGGCGGCCAGAAACTGCCTGTTTTCGTTTGGATACATGGAGGTGCTCTTCAAGTCGGCCAAGGCGGCGATTACGACCCGAGCAAACTTGCCAAGCAGGGTAACGCGGTGGTGGTAACGCTCAACTACCGCTTGGGTGTATTCGGCTTCCTCGCACACCCTGCACTCGATAGTGAAGGGCATGACTTCGGCAATTACGGCCTGATGGATCAGCAAGCTGCCCTGCAGTGGGTGCAAAGCAATATTGCAGCCTTTGGCGGAGATCCTTCCAACGTAACGATTGCTGGTGAGTCATCTGGCGGCAATAGCGTAATGGTGCATATGGCCTCCCCGCAGTCGGCCGGGCTGTTTCAACACGCGATTGCGATGAGCGGCGGCGGTGTAATGACCCGGCATCCGGCGTTCGGTGCCCCGCGGCCGTTGGCGGTTGCGCGAGAAGTCGGCGCAGCCTTTGCGAAAGAGGCCGGTTGCGACACCGGTGGAGCCAATTGCCTGCGCGCGTTACCGAGCAAGCGAATCCTCGACATTCAGGCTCCATTCGCGCTCAACGAATTCATCGTTGATGGGAAGTCGCTGCCGATGCATCCATCCGATGCCTACCGTACAGGGAAAATCAACCGTGCCACGTTGGTCAACGGGAGCACCCGCGATGAGGGGCGATTTTTCGTCGCACTGCCAGAGCTGATGACCGGCAAGGTTATGAAGGAGGCGGACTACCCCGTAGAGGTCGAGCGCATGTATGGGAAGGCGCTGGCACCAAAGGTCATGCTCGAGTATCCCTTCGAAAATTATGACAGCCCAAGTGAGGCGTTCGCCGCAGCTGCCACTGACAGCATGTTCGCTTGCACCGGCCTTGAGATGAGTCGAGTTCTGGCAGACAAGATCCCCGTATACGCCTATGAGTTTGGTGATCGAACCGCGCCGTCATATGTCGGGCCTACCTCGTTCCCGATGCTTGCAGCCCATACCTACGAGCTGCCTTACCTATTCCCCGGTTTTCGCGGTGGCGGTGACGTGCAGGTCAAGCTCAATCCCTTGCAGGAGAAGCTCTCCGACCAGATGGTCGCTCACTTCTCAAACGTCGCTGCGCTTGCTGGCAAGCAGAGCGACTGGCCACGCTTCGATCCCAGGCAGGACAACGTCATGACCTTTGCACTGCCTACTGCCAAGGTGGTATCCGGCCGCTTCGCAGACACGCACCACTGTGAGTTCTGGGATCAGACCGGGGTGTACTGATCGCCTGAAGCGACTGTTGTAACTAGTAATAGAGACAGATTATGAAAAAGCGAGCTCTAGGTATCGACAAACTCGACGTCTCGGAAATCGGCTTGGGTTGCATGGGCCTGACCTTTGGATACGGCCCTGCGACCGCGAAGAATGACTCCATCAAGCTCATTCGTTCGGCGCATGATCTTGGCGTCACGTTCTTCGATACTGCAGAAGCCTATGGCGCGGAAAACGAGGAGTGGCTCGGAGAAGCCGTTGCTCCATTTCGTGACAAGGTCGTGTTGGCAACCAAGTTCGGCTGGAAGGATGGCAATGCTGCTACCGGTGAGCTGGACAGCCGCCCTGAACGCATCCGTCTAGTCGCCGAGCAATCGCTGAAGCGTCTTCGGACAGATCGTATTGATCTGTTCTACCAACACAGGGTTGATCCGCAGGTTCCAATCGAAGAGGTGGCTGGCGCAGTCAGAGACCTGATCGAAGAGGGCAAGGTCGGCCATTTCGGGCTATCCGAAGCCGGGAGCGCGACGATCCGCCGTGCGCACGCGGTGCAACCTGTGGCAGCACTCCAAAGCGAGTACTCCATGTTCACCAGAGACCCAGAGGCAGTGATCCTTCCGACGCTAATTGAGCTGGGAATAGGATTCGTACCTTTCAGCCCTTTGGGCAAAGGATTTCTCAGCGCGAAGATCACCGCGGAGACTCAATTTGGAAGTGGCGACATCCGCAATACGCTGCCACGTTTTCAGGGTGATGCACGTCTTGCCAATCAACAGATCGCTGAAGCAATCAGCGTCATTGCGCAGCGAAAGAAGGCAACACCCGCTCAAGTGGCACTGGCATGGCTTCTCGCTCAGCAACCGTCGATTGTGCCCATTCCTGGAACGACCAAACTACATCGTTTGCAGGAGAACGTAGGGGCGACCCAGGTACATCTCAGCGAAGCAGAGATGCTGGAAATCGGCAGCATTCTCGAAAGGCACCCTGTTCAGGGTGAACGCTATACAGAACAAGGTATGCAGCTAGTTGATACTACGTCCGCCTAAACCTCCCTGCTGACGATAGGGCCACTGACATAACCGCCGGTGATGACTGTGATGCCTGTTGGTGAAGGTTTCGGGGCTTTAGCACGATGACCTAGCCGAACCGTACAAACGTATTCGCCGACGGAAGTGGGGCATGGTCCGAATGCCGTGGCGATTACCGTGGATGGGGAGGGGCGTGACATTGCCTCTAAACATGCCCACTGCCTCCCTGCGCCTCGCACAGCGCCTGGCGATAGAGCACCACCATTTCTTCGAGCAGGTCCTTTGCGAATAGCGCTGCGGCGTGCACTAGCAGGCCTTCGGGGTGTTCGCCTTTCTTGCGGATCAGTTCGTCGAATATGTCGGCTAGCAAACTGGCACGCAGTTCGGCGTCACCCTGAGTATCGCGAGGGGGTGGTGGGCAGGTTTTGGGAATGGGGCTTTGCCGTCTGGGAAAACGGATGACCGGGCTGCGTGGTTCAGCCATGGCGCACCTCCTGGCTGGAGGCGAAGGGTGTCAGTGTGCAGGTAGGGCGGTGCCCTGGCGTAAAAGCTGGATGGCGCATTTTCCTTATGCTCCCTGGTTTGCTTAAGGAGCCGCCACCGCCGTTGTCACGCGGTTATGGTGACGGACCGTACAGGGGTGACAAACCGGAAACCAAGGGAACCGGCCAGGCCGAAGCCTGCCCCGTACGGCCCGCCATAGAAATGCAGTAGCACGGTAACGAATACCGACTATGCAAGTGCGACGCGCCGCGTCTTGGTTTTTCAGGTTGTCACACCCGGTCACGGCATTGACCGTGACCGGCGCACTCTAGCTCGCAGGTTTGGCGATGGCAACCTTGCGGCCTCACCAGTGCGCTCGCTTTCCTTTGCACGAGCAGGGCCCTCGAGGGTGTTGATCAGCGCAAGCGTTGATGGCGCAGCGCGAGAGACCAGATACGGTGCTCGCAGCGCGGGCAGGTTGCCTGCTGCTGGTTTTCGATGCGTTGCGCATGGCCGCAGCGGACACAGGCATAGACGTCATCATGCGGCACCTGCTCGTACTCGGGGCGGTGCTCGGGTGGCAGCACCGACAATCCTGGCTTGATGGCCTCGGGTGGGTAGAAATACAGGCTGACATCGCCGTCGGTCTCCAGAATGCCAAGGCGAACCTGGCCGAGGTGCTCGACGCCTTGCTGGCGAAGCTCCATGAAGAACTCTTCGGGGGATATGTTCAGGTGATCCAGGCTGTTGAGCTCGTACAGCCCGCCCTGGATGATCGTTACCGGTTTGCCTTCCATCCAGTCCGAGAACCGCTCGCTATGGCTCATCACCAACACGGTGACGCGGTAGAGCAGCAGCAAGGTGACGAAGACCATCGCCACCGGCAGCAGGGGCACGTCGTCGTAGAACGACACGTCGCCCGCGGCCGAGCCCAGCGTCAGGATCACCACCAGCTCGAACAGCGAAAGCTGCCGAATGCCGCGCCGGCCACTGACCTTCAAGAACAGAAAAACCACCACGAAAGCGAACAGCGCGCGGAAGGCCACTTCCCCCAGAAACAGATAGGGGAAATCACCCAGCAGCATGCGCTGCCAATCGAATGCACTCATCAGCCGCTCCGTGAAGGTTTCTGTATGAGGTTGAGACCTGCAGGATGGGAAATGGGTCGGGTGGCGTTATGCGTTGCGCTGGAGGGCCTGGCCGAGCGGCTCCACTGGTCGCGGGGCCGTGGACAGAGCGAACCAGAGGTTTTTAGCGTGAAAACGTGGCCATTCGACAGGATGCCGACGCCTGGGGCGCAGACCCTGTGAAAGGAATATTAAATGTTATGGTATAACGTTTTTAACTTATGTCATGGCCATACACAATCAGGGAATTCTGCTTCATGTACGCATCTGCGAATCGCAGCAACGTTTGGGTTTTTAGTGGTGCAGCACTGGTCTGCGTGGTGTCGTGCGCATCGGTTGCAGCGGAAGGTGAAGCCGATGGGGTCACCGAGCTAGGTGCAATCGAAGTCGTAGGGGAGGGCGGTAATCTGGATCGTGCCAGACCACTGGCGCGTGGCAGGGTAAGCAACGCATCGCAAAGCCTTCCGGCTGCGGTCACCACGATCACGGATGAGGACATTCGCACGCTCAATGTCGACCGCGATATCTCCAACATCTACCGCCGTGTGCCGGGGGTGGTAGCCAACAACATCGACCAGGGCGACACCGGCAATGGCTTCCGTATGCGCGGCTTCACCACCAACGGTACCCATGGCGCCGACGTGGCGGTGTACGTCGACGGCGTACCGCAGAACATTCCGTCCAGCCAGGGTGGTGCCGGTCACGGCCCGGTTTTCCTCGAATGGCTGACACCTCAGATGATCAAGCGCGTCGATGTTATCAAGGGCCCGGTATCGGCGCTGTATGGCGACCAGAACCGTGCAGGTGCGGTGAATATCGAAACGCTCGATGGGGGGGACGTGGCGTCGAGCATTGGTGTGGACATCGCCAGCTTCGATGGTCGCCGAACCAACCTGGTGCTGGGCGGCGAGCGTGAAGGTTTCCAATCGTTGTTCGTGGCGGATATCTACAAGACCAATGGTTATCGCAAGGCCGCTGAGACCAACCGCGACAACTACTTCTGGAAGCTTTCCAAGGTCTTTGGCGATGCGAAGTATTCGGCGCGCTTCAGCCACTACGAGTCGGATTTCAAGAACGATGGCTACCTCAATTTACCCGCGCTCAAGGCCGGAACGATCAGCCGCCGTGATACCGATAACCTGTATGGGTTCGGCAACGCCAACCGAAACACCTACGTCTTCAATCGCGCACCTGCTGAGGGAGAAGAGGGGCTTTACTACACGGCGTACTTCGAGGATTTCAAGCGTGTGCGCGGCATTTCCAATGGCACCAACACCCACAATTACGGCAAGGATGATCGTGACATCTACGGTGGTCGCCTGGCCTACAACTTCGTCTACGAAGACTCGGCATCGCTGATGGTCGGCGCCGACGTGCGCCGAGACAAGGGTGATGCCTACCGTCAGCAGTACCGCAACTTCGAGCCCACCCCCAATTTCTACTTCGACTTCGATCAGGATCTGATCACTTACGGCGTGTTTGCCCAAGGACAGTACAAGCCGCTCGATTCCCTGAAGGTGTTAGGCGGTATTCGCTATGACCGCTTCGATTACGACATCGAAAACCTCAAGTTCCGCAACGCCGATACCGGTTATCACAGTTCGGTGACCACACCGAAGCTGGGGCTGGTGTGGACGCCGACCGAGCAGTTCGAAGTGTTCACCAATGCTTCGCAGGGCTTCCGCTCGCCAGCTGCGGAGTACATCAGCTCCGGCAGCAGCGGCGCTCTGCCGCCCAGCGACACGGGTGGCCGAATCAATGGCAGCGTGCGACCCAGCAAGGTGACGTCCTATGACATCGGCTTCACCGTGCGTCCGACCGAGCGTTTCTCCAGCACCACCGAGTTCTATTACATTCAGAACGACAGCGAGACCTTGCAAACCTCGCCGGGAGTCTTCGAGCAGGTCAGCGACACCACGCGCAAAGGCGTGGAAACCAGCTTCAACTACCAGGCCACCTCCACAGTCAGCACCTACGCGAGTTATGGCCGGATCATCGATGCGGTGATAGACAACCCACCCAGTGGCACCGGTGACCGGCTCGTGGTGCCTGAACACACCTACAAGGCGGGGGTTCAGTATCGAGATGCTTTCATGGCGGGGCAGTTGACGCTCAATGCCGATGCGTACCACCTCACCGGCATCCCTTACTACGTGGGGAGCGAGAAGAAGGAAATGCCCGTCTATACCCGGTATGACCTGCGCGCGTCCTATGACTACAGCGACTACCAGTTCAGCGTGTACGGGACTTTCCAGCCCCACCGTTACGGCACCGAAGTCGCCTATGGCACCACCAGTGGATTGGTGATCGTCCCGCAGCCTTCTACAACGTTGGGTGCGTCGGTCAGGTACTTCTTCTGACCATCGGCACACTGGTGCACGTCGCGCCATGGCTGCATGTGGGCGCCGGTCCTCGAGCCGGCGCCCACCTCGAGTCGACTCAGTCGATTGCATAGCGCAAGGCTGGCCGCTCCCGGCACATCGCTGCTTGCAGCGGTGGTCCGAGAGGCGATGCCCTGTGATGTCTGGTTTTTGCCGGCCGGCGGTTCGAGCGCGCTGATGGCAGCGAGATCGGCGCAGCGAAGGTGATGGGCATAGTTGAGCTTGCAGGCGATCAGATCATTGCGTGGCGAGATTACTTCGATGTGAACTTCGCTCAGAAGATCTCCGATAGCCAGTAAGTAGGTCGTGCCGCGACCGTGCCTCCCGCGGATTACCGCTTTGCGTCGATCCTCGAAATGCCCTCCAATTCACCTGGTTGGCGATGGCGGGCACTTTCAGGTGTGGTTCCGCTCGCATCTCCTTCGCACGGTGCCCAGCAGATGACAACGCGTCGATTCGCTCGCGATGCCTCTCTGATGAGCGTCTTCGAATGCGTGACGCCAGCAGCTCACCAATAACGCCAATCAGGACGTTACCGGTGCTTGAGCATCGATCAAGCTCTGGCTCTTCAGCTCGTCCCAGAAGGCTGCGGGAATACCGACCTTCATCGCCTGGACATTGGAAACTATCTGCCCCGGCGAGCGTGCACCGGGAATGATCGCGGACACTTGCGGGTGCGCCGCTGCGAACTGTAGGGCGGCGGTATGGATATCAATGCCATGTCGGCTGGCAACCGCCATGATCCGCGCGCGTTTTTCCACCGCCCCGGCAGGCAGATCCTGGCTGAAGTTGTAGCGGCTGCGACCGCCCAGAAACCCATCATTCAGCGGTGTTCCCACCATGACGCTGGTGCCTTTGCTTTGCAATGCCGGAAAGGTGTTTCGCAGTGCATCGCCGTGGTCCAGGAGTGAATACTGGCAGGCAAGCAATACGATGTCCGGTGTCGGGTCATCGCTGGTCATTGCCTGTACCACGGCGTTGGGTGTATTGACGCCGAAGCCCCATGCCTTGATGAGGCCCTCGTCACGCATCTTTTCAAGCTCGACCATCGCGCCCGTGCGGGCGATTCGATACGCCGCTTCCCAGCCGCCCTCCAGCTCGGTGTTATCGGGTGACACGTCATGAATGAAGACGATGTCGATACGGGGCAACCCCAAGCGCTGCAAGCTGTCCTCCACGGAGCGTCGTGTACCTGCTGCGGTGTAGTCGTAGCGGTAGTTGAACGGCGCGGGCGACTTCCAGATGGCATGATCCGCCCGCTGACCACCCGCCGCCGTGAGCACGCGACCGACCTTGGTGGACACCACGTAGTCGTCTGGCGACTTGCCACGCAGAAAGCGGCCCAGGCGGTATTCGCTCAAGCCAAACCCGTAGAAGGGCGAGGTATCGTAGAGCCTGACGCCAGCGCCCCAGGCCGCCTGCAGAACTGCGTCCGCCTGCTCGTCGCTGATCGGCGCGAAGATATTGCCGATCTGCGTCCCGCCCATACCAAAGCGCTGAGACGTCATGTATCTCATCGTGTGCGAAGGCGAATTGACGGGCAGGTCAGCACGCACGAGCTGCCCCTGCGTGCGCATCACGCTTCCGCGCTCGGTCAGGGAGGTGGGCACGGTTGCTGGAACCGCCGAGCTCGCGACGCTCGAGGCCGGCAGCAGAGCAGCCGCAACGGCGCCAGCCGCCGAATAGGTAAGAAAATCTCGTCTGTCCATCCAAATTTCCTTTCGCGACTGAGTGTCCACGGATTTATCGAAGCCGGTATTGGTGCTAGAAATTAGAGCAACGAGGGGTGCTCGGGTGACCCTAATGCGCCTCATCTTTTGCACAATCCTGCCGATATGCTTGTGCTGGCCACGCGCTCTCAGCAGACTCGAACAATCCGTTAACAGGGGCGCATGTGATGACGAGCGGTTCCTTCTCGCAGTTCGGTTTCGGGCACGTGCATTCCCCTACCTCGAGCGATTTCGCTCAGCCCAACGAACGCGTCCAGGCACTGCGGGGGCTTATCGATAAGGTCACCCGGCAGATTGGCTTGAACGAGGTTTGCACGACATCGATTCCAGGCCTGACCTTTTATCGAATGGCCGAACTGGGTACGCCCACTTACTGCATTTACGAGCCCTGCGTGGCCATCATCCTGCAGGGCGCGAAGGAGATCACGTTCGGTGAGGAGGCCTGTGAGTTCAGTCAGGGGGTGTTTTTCGTTACCTCGGTGGACATACCGACGTTGGCTCGGGTAACTGCAGCCAGCGAGCGAACACCTTATCTGTCCGTTGTGTTGAAGCTCGATCTTTCCATGCTCAATGAGGTAATCCAGACCCTGGAGGCACCACGGCAGGAGGCGGCTTCCGAGGCGCGGGGGTTTGCATCGGGCGCAGCGTCGGGTGAGATGCTCGACGCCTTCTCGCGACTCTGCACACTGACCGAGCGGCCGCTCGAGGCCGGCTTGATGTCGGATCTCGTCAAGCGCGAGATCTGCGTTCGGCTGCTGCTCAGTGGCGCGGGGCAGTGGTTGCGCAGCGTCACTCGCGACGGTTATCGAGACAAGGGCATCGTCAGAGCCATTGAATGGCTTAAACATCACTACGACAAACCGCTGCACGTGGCCGATCTCGCCGAGCGATCGGGAATGGCCAGCTCTACGCTGCATCACAACTTTCGCAAGCTGACAGGCACCAGCCCGGTTCAGTATCAAAAATCTCTACGGCTGCAAGCCGCGCGCAGCCTGATGTTGACCGACAGGGTCGATGTGAACACCGCTGCGCTGAGGGTCGGCTACGAAAGCGTCGCGCAATTCAGCCGCGAGTATGCACGGCGTTTCGGGGCGCCACCCTCGAGAGACATCAGGCAGGCACGGGAGCAGGGGGGCAGGCTGGACCAGCCCCATCACGCATGAGGCTCGTGTGCAGGACGACGCTGAAAATCGTCGGTCTACTCGCTCCCTCTCCATGAAGCGCCACGATCCTGAACGGCTGCAGCGCAGCGGCTGTTCCGAGCTGACTTTTCAAAACCGATCCTGCAACTCCGTCGCCCGCAATGCCTGCTCGAAGCGCTCGAGAAAGATCGCTTCGGCGTGGGTGCGTTTCTGGTCGCGGTTCCAGAGCAGGTAGACGTCCACGTCGATCACCCCTTCGGCAGGCGGCAGGCGCCAGACTTCGCCGGCTTGCACGTCCCTGGCGACGATATGTTCCGGCAGGCAGCCGATGCCATAGCCGGCGGCGACCAGGCGGCGTATTTCGTCGAGGCTGGGCGAGGAGGCCACGATGCGGCCGGTGAAGCCCTGCTGGTCCCTGAAGATGGTCAGTGGCGAGAGGTTGCCGCCGATCTGGTCGCTGGTGAAGCTGACGAAGTTCTCGCTTTGCAGGTCGCCGAGTTTCAGGTTCTTGCGCCCGAACAGTGGGTGGCGCTTGCCGCAGAAGAACGCATAGCGCTGCTTGAGCATCACGCGTTGTTCCAGGCGCGGCTGCGGCGTTCGGCACAGGCTCAGGCCGAAGGAGGCGGTTTTCTGCAGCAGCGCGCTCACCACGTCAGAGCTGCGCAGCACGTCGAATTCGAACTCGACCCTGGGGTAGTCGACATGGAAATTGGCCAGGAAGTCGTCGTAGAAGCTCGACTGGATGCGGCTGATCATCAGCATGCGGATCTTGCCGGCAACGGTTTCCTCCGGGGCATCCAGCGCCGGGCCGAGGCGCGAGACGGTGCCGTAGAGTTCGGCGGCGATCTGCATGACTTCTTCGCCGGCCTTGGACAACGCGATGCGTGGGCCGCTGCGAATCACCAGGGCGCTTTCCAACTGCTCTTCGAGGCGTTTGAGGGCCTGGCTGACGGCCGGCTGGCTCAGGTGCAGGCGGGCTGCGGCGCGGCTGATGCTGCCTTCCTGGCCAATCACCAGGAAGGTGCGCAGCAGGTTCCAGTCCAGCCTGTCGTTGAGGAAACGGCGGGCCTCGGGGTTGCGGTGGCCGGGGTTCATGGGTGTTCGATTATCCGCTGTGCTTATACTTGAGTATTGATATTAGAAGCTTTGCTTAGCATAGGGGTGGGGGCATGATCTGGCAATGCACCGCCAGAGTGCGACCGATCCCGTACCCGGGATGTGCTTTTTCTCCTGCCTATAAAAACGAATCCGGGAGCTTGCGATGACTACACCCACCTCCACGCCGCGCCGTGCCGCGGCGGCCGCCTTCATTGGCACCACGATCGAGTTCTACGATTTCTATATCTATGCCTTCGCCGCCGCGCTGGTGCTGGGGCAGCTGTTCTTCCCCAGCGATAACGCGGTGTTGAGCACCATGGCGGCCTTCGCCACCTTCGCTGTCGGTTTCATCGCGCGGCCGTTCGCCGGGGTGGTATTCGGTCATCTCGGGGATCGTCTCGGGCGCAAGAAGATGCTGCTGTTCACCATGGTGCTGATGGGCGTGGCGACCACCTGCATCGGCTTGCTGCCAACCTACGCCCAGGCCGGTATCTGGGGCCCGATCGGTCTGGTCGCGCTGCGCTTCCTGCAGGGTATTTCGGTGGGCGGCGAGTGGGGCGGCGCGGTGCTGATGGCCAGCGAACACGCGCCCAAGGGCCGCAAGGTGTTTTTCGCTTCCTTCGCGCAACTGGGTAGCCCGGCTGGCCTGCTGCTGGCGCTGATCGCCTTTCGCGCGATCAGCGAGATGGATCAGGAGGCGCTGATGAGCTGGGGCTGGCGCGTGCCGTTCCTGCTGAGTGGCGTGCTGATGATGGTGGGTCTGTTCATCCGCTTCGGTGTTCCCGAGTCGCCGGAGTTCGCCAAGGTCAAGGAGCAGAAGCAGACCTCCAAGAGCCCGGTCAAGGATGTCATCCGCCATAGCTGGCGGCAGATTCTGTTCGCCGCCTTGGCGGTGACCATCGGTTCCGGTGGGTTCTTCTTCACCAACACCTTCATGATCACCTACGTGACGCAGTACCAGGGCATATCCAAGTCGACCATTCTCGACTGTCTGTTCCTGGTGACCATCCTGCAGTTTCTCTCTCAGCCGTGCTCGGCGCTGCTCGCCGAGCGCTTCGGTGAAGGGCGCTTCCTCAAGTGGGTGGCGGGGCTGTGCATGCTGGTGCCGTACCCGATGTTCCTGCTGGTGCAGACCGGCAACCTGATCTACATGACGGCAGGCATCGCCCTGGCCGTATTGCTGCTGGCGGCGCTGTATTCGGCGATCGCCGGCTACATGGCCGAGGCCTTTTCAGCGCAGGTGCGCTACTCGGGCATTTCCATCGCCTATCAGCTAGGCAGTGGCCTGACCGGTGGTTTGACGCCGCTGATCGGCACCTACCTGGCCGGCCAGTACGCCGGGCAGTGGTGGCCGCTGGCGCTGTTCTTCAGCGTCCTGGCGCTGATGTCGCTGGTTGGCGTCATCGGCCTGGCCCACCTGCGCGCCAGCGAGCGGCAAACCGTCAGCCTGTCCAACCCTGAGGCCGTTACCCCATGAGCAAACCCGATACCCTCACCGAGGTCGAATGGCAGGCCCGTTGCGACCTGGCCGCGCTGTACCGGCTGGTCGCCTACTACCGCATGACCGACCTGATCGACACGCACATCACCCTGCGCGTGCCAGGCCCCGAGCATCACTTTTTGATCAACCGCTACGGCGTTGCCTTCGAGAAGATGCGCGCCAGCGACCTGGTATTGATCGACCTGCACGGCAATGTCGTGGATCGTCTGGACGGCCAGGGCCGGGTCAACGCGGCCGGCTTCGTCATCCATTCGGCGATCCACGCTGCACGGCCGGACATGCAGTGCATCGTGCACACTCACACCGCCGCCGGAATGGCCGTGGCCGCTCAGCGTGACGGCCTGTTACCGCTCACTCAGCATGCCCTGAAGTTCTACGGCAACCTGGCGTATCACACCTACGAAGGCATCGCGCTATCGCTGGATGAGCGTGCTCGCCTGGTCGCCGACTTGGGCACGCACAACGCGATGATCCTGCGTAACCACGGCTTGCTGGCCGGCGGTCAGAGCGTGGCGCATGCCTTCCACGAGATCTATTTTCTCGAGCGCGCCTGCCAGGCGCAGATTCAGGCGATGGCGGCAGGCGTGGCGCTGAACATCCCCAGCGAGGAGGTCTGTCGGCATACCGCGGCGCAGTTCTCCCGCGATGGCATCGAAGGCATCATCGACCTGGCCTGGCAGGCCGCCCTGAGCCTGATCGATGACCAGCGCAACGATTGGTGCAGCTAGGCTCATGGCGCGCATCGTATTGCTCTGCAGAGAGCCGAAACTGGAAGACTGGCTGGCCGGTCTGTTCACCCGAAATGCCCCGCATCTGCAGGTGTTGCGCCCAGGCGAGGAGGGCGCCGAGCAGGCCGAGGTCGCGGTGTGCTGGTATCCCGCAGCCGGAAGCCTGGGCAGGCTGCCGGCGCTGCGGCTGATCCATTCGATCGGTTCCGGCGTGGATCATCTGGAGCATGACCCTTCGCGGCCACGTTCGATTCCCGTCTGCCGCGTGGTGGATCCGGATCATAGCCAGGGCATGGCCGAGTACGTGCATTGGGGTGTGCTGCATTTTCACCGCGGCTTCGACCAGGTGCTCAATGGTCGCCAGAGCCAGCAGTGGCTGCGGCCGGTGCAACGTACCGCGCGTGACTTCAAGGTTGGCGTCATGGGCCTGGGCTCCATCGGTACGCCGGTGGCCTCGCGGCTGGCGCAGGCTGGCTACACCGTTCGCGGCTGGGCTCGCACCGCGCGCGAGCTCCCAGCTGTCGCCACCTTCGCCGGTGATGCGTCGCTGCCCGAGTTTCTCGACGGCCTCGACCTGCTGGTCAATCTGCTCCCGCTGACCCCCGCGACCCGCGGCCTGCTCAACCACGAGGTGTTCGCGCGCATGGCCGAGGGAGCTGCGCTGGTCAATTGCGGCCGCGGCGAGCACGTCGACGAGAGCCATCTGCTCGAAGCGCTGGCCAGCGGTCAATTGCGTGGCGCGCTGCTCGACGTGTTCGCCGAGGAGCCGCTGCGCAAGGCGTCGCCACTGTGGCACGCGCCCGGTGTGTGGGTGACGCCGCACATGGCCTCGGCCGCCTCCGATGCCTGCATCGCCAGCCAGATCGCCGACAACCTCGAACGCCTGAATGCGGGCCTGCCTTTGAACAATCAGGTCGACGCTGAACTGGGCTACTGAAATGACAGGCGCTGCTGGCCGTCAGCCTCGGCGCTGGCCGCCGGCACCGCGAGACCAACGCTTTTGACGAGAATCGCCATGAAGACCTTCTTCCATCCGCACCAACGTCTGCATCATCCACGCTCCTACCTGTCCCGCGGGCAGATGCGCGAGCCCCAGGAAGTGCCGGCGCGTATCGACCCACTGCTGGCCATGGCGCGCCAGCTGGGCTTCGCGCTGATCGAACCCGAGGATCACGGCCTCGCGCCGCTGAGTGCCGTGCACAGCACCGCTTATCTGGAGTACCTGCGAGACGCCTACACGCAGTGGCACGAAGTGGACGAAGACTGGGGCGACGAGGTGATGTCGAACATCTTCATCCGCGAGAACAATCCGCTGCGCGGCATCCTTGGCAAGACCGCACGCTACCTGGCCGACGGCAGTTGCCCTATCGGTGAGCATACCTGGCAGGCCGCCTACTGGTCGGCGCAGGCGGCAGTCGCTGCCGCTGCGGCGGTGCGCGATGGCGAACCCCAGGCCTACGCCCTGTGCCGGCCGCCGGGCCACCATGCCCGTGCCGAAGGAGCCGGGGGCTTCTGCTTCCTCAACAACGCCGCCATCGCCGCCGAAGTGCTCAGGGCTCGTTTCGACAGGGTGACCATCCTCGATACCGACATGCACCACGGCCAGGGTATCCAGGAGATCTTCTACGAGCGTGACGACGTGCAATACATCTCCATCCACGGCGACCCGACCAACTTCTACCCGGTGGTGGCAGGCTTCGATGACGAAACAGGCAGCGGCCGAGGCGAAGGCTACAACCTCAACCTGCCGATGCCCCATGGCGCGTCCGAGGCGGATTTCTTCGCCTACCTCGGCCAGGCCGAGCGGGCCCTTCGCGACTTCGCCCCGCAGGTGCTGGTGCTGTCGCTTGGCTTCGACATCTACGAGAACGACCCGCAGTCGAAGGTCTCGGTAAGCCATGCCGGCTTCGAGGAACTGGGTCGTCGCATCCGTGCCCTCGGCTTGCCTTGCGTGGTGGTGCAGGAAGGCGGCTACGACATCGCCACCCTCGACGAAAACGCCTCGCGTTTCTTCAAGGGGTTGCTGGGCTGATCATCGTTGTCTGGGCGGCCGGCAGTCGATCTGGAGGTCCCCGATTGCCGATTGTGCGATCTCCCGCTTGCGTGGTGCTGGTGCCGGAGGTGGTGAGGACCTCTGCCCTTACCCTCACGTAACGCGGTGGCTCGAGCAGGTGGAGAGCCTGCATGGGGATTTTTCCAAGCCTCGGGATCTGCACTGGGGTGCCGCTCAGCAGGCCTTTGCCATCCGCTCAGTGAACACTTGTGAACAATTGTCACGACTTCGCTTTCGATCAGGGGGGCGTTGTTACCGTCTCGCGCACTGGGCCATGCGTCTGCCCGAAAAAATGCCGAGGCTGCAATGCAAAACCTGATCACTGTGGTCAACAAGTCGACCCACGAGAAAGTTTCAACGGCCAGTCATGAGGTGGCGCTACAAGCCCCCTCGGTCGTCCAATTGGCGACCAAACGTTCCGACATGCAGAGTATCGAGCGTCAGGGTGGCACGCTGGTCGTCACCCTGACATCGGGCGTCGTGCTCAAGGTGCAGGGTTTCTTCCCTGTGCAGGGAGCCCCGCAGAATGATCTGGTCATCGACGATGGTCAGCAGCTCTGGCACGCCGAGTTCGCGGACGACATGCAGTTGCTCGGGCAATACACGCCTATCGATTCCATAGAGCCACTGCTCGGCAACGAAAGCTTCGACCTCTCGACGGTGGCCTGGGTGCTGGGCGGCGTCGCGCTTGCCGGCATCGCAGTAGCCAACAATCGCGGTGATGGCAGTAGCCGGTCGCAGGCAGAGGAGGCAGACACCACGCCGCCAGCAGCGCCCAGCGTGAATCTGGGCGTCAACGCGGACGGCAGTCTCACCGTGACCGGGCTCGCCGAGGCGGGCAGCACCGTTACCGTGACTTACCCGGATGGCACGTCCAGCCAGGTTCAGGCGGATGCCAACGGCGCTTATACGGTTCAGTCACCGGCTGATCAGCCAACCGGTGATGTGGTTGCGACAGCGACGGATGCTGCTGGCAATGTCAGCTCGGCAACGACCGCGCCCTATGTGGACGTCATCGCTCCGACCACCACGGCCATCATCGTCAATTTCGCCGATGATGTCGGCTCTGTTCAGAATGCTGAGCTGCCTTCAGGCAGCAGTACCGATGACACCACACCGACGCTCAATGGTTCGCTGAGCGCGGAGCTGGTCGCGGGTGAACGCGTCAACGTCTACCGCGACGGTACCCTGGCTGGTCAGGCAACGGTTACCGGAACCACTTGGACGTTCACCGATGCCAGTCTGGCGGATGCGACCTATCTCTACACCGTTCGGGTGGTGGATGCGTCGGGCAATCTGGGCGAGATTTCCAACAGCTTCGAGCTGACGGTGGATACCGTCGGCCCATCGGCCTCGACCACTCAGGTGACCATCGACGCGCTCACCGGTGACGACATCGTCAATGCCGCCGAGTCGGGCGGGGTGGTGACGGTTACCGGCACCATCACGGGTGATTACAGCGTTGGCGATGTAGTCACCTTGATCGCTACGGGTGGTACCTACACCGGATTGGCTGCAGCAGACGGTACCTGGAGCGTCGAGGTACCGGCAGGCGGCCTGGGTGGCAATGGTAACCATGTCGCGCAGGTGAGCATCCTGGCCCACGACAGCGTTGGTAATTCCGGCACCGTGACGGCCAGCCGTGCCTATGCGGTCGACGTCGAGGTTCCTGACAGTAGCTCGACCACCATCAGTTTCGACTCCGTTACCGACGACAATATCGTCAATGCGACCGAGGCCGAGACCACGCTGACGCTGACTGGCAACGTAACCGGTAATTATCAGGTGGGTGACATCATCACCCTGACCATCAACGACGTGCAGTACAGCGGCAGCGTAGCGGCCGGCGGTGTCTGGACGGTGGGCAACGTGGCCGGCAGCGATCTGGCCGCCGATGCCGATCGCGTCATCGACGCTTCCCTGGTGGCTCATGACGATGCTGGCAACGCAGGGATCATCACCGCAGCGCACGGCTACGCCGTACAAACCGAGCAGGTGATCACCGAGCTGTCGATCGATGCCATCGCTGGCGACAACGTCATCAACGATGCTGAAGCCCAGGCGGGTGTCATCTTCAGTGGTGCCGCCAGCGGGACGTTCACCGCGGGTGACGTGGTGACCCTGATCGTCAACGGCACCACCTACACCACGGGTGTCGATGTCAGCGGCACCTGGAGTGTCGAAGTCGCAGGCTCGGCGCTGGGGGCCGACGGCGCCTATACCGCCACAGCTTCCATCGTTTCGAGCGACGGCGCAGGCAATCTGGGCAATGCCCAGGCGCTGCGTGCTTACAGTATCGATACCGCTGCACCGTCGTCCGCCACCACGCAAGTAACCATCGATGCCATCACCGGTGACGACATCGTCAACGCCGTTGAGTCGAGCGGGGCGGTAACGATTACCGGGTCTGTCAGCGGCGATTACAGCGTTGGCGATGTAGTCACCTTGATCGCTACGGGTGGTACCTACACCGGATTGGCTGCAGCAGACGGTACCTGGAGTGTCGAGGTAGCGGCAGGTGCGCTGGGTGGTAATGGCGGTCAGAGCGTGCAAGTGAGTGTTCTGGCCCACGATGCTGCCGGTAACTCGGGCACCGTGACGGCGAGTCGCCCTTATCTGGTCAACCTCAATGCGCCTTCGGGAACCGCTCTGTCGATCGACATCGTGGCGGGTGACGATATCGTCAATGCCAGCGAGGCTTCGGCGAGCAACACGGAAGTCATCAGCGGCACCGTGACGGGGGAGTTCAGCGTCGGCGACGTGGTAACCCTGACCATCGGCAGCTTCATCACCACGACGACAGTGGCCGCGGGTGGCCTGTGGAGTGCGAGCGTTGCCGGCGATGTGCTGGCTGCCGCTTCGAGCATTGACGCCAGCCTGCTGGCCAGCAACGCCGCCGGCAACGAAGTGACCGTCACGGCCACCCGTGGCTATGTGGTCGACACCGAGGTGCCGAGCAATACCTCCACCACCATCAGCTTCGATGCGGTCACCGACGACAATATCGTCAACGCGACCGAGGCCGAGACCACGCTGACGCTGAGTGGCAGCGTGACCGGTGATTATCAGGTGGGTGACGTCATCACCCTGACCATCAACGGCGTTCAATACAGCGGCAGCGTGGGGGCTGGCGGAATCTGGGCAGTCGCCAACGTAGCCGGCAGCGACCTGGCTGCCGATGCCGATCGCGTCATCGATGCTTCCCTGGTCGCTCATGACAACGCCGGTAATCAGGGTACGGTCACCGCGTCGCACCATTACGCCGTACAGACCGATGGTGTGACCACCGCCCTGTCGATCGATGCCATTGCGGGCGACAACATCATCAACAACGCGGAAGCCCTGGCTGGCGTCACCTTCAGTGGCGTGGCCACCGGGACGTTCAGCGCAGGCGACGTGGTGACTCTGACCATCAATGGTACGGCCTACACCACTGGCGTCGATGCGGCTGGTATCTGGAGCGTTCAGGTCCCGGGTTCGGCGTTGGGGACCGACGGTGCCTACACGGCCTCGGCCTCGATCGTGTCGACTGACAGCGCGGGCAACCCCGGCAGTGCCCAGGCGCAGCGTGCCTACAGCATCGACACGGCCGTGCCGGATGCGTCCAGCACCAGCCTGGCGATCAATACCGTCGCGGGAGACGATCAGGTCAACCTGGCGGAAAGCTCCGCTGCCGTGTTGCACGCCATTTCCGGCACGGTCAGCGGCGATTTCACCCTGGGTGACGTGGTCACCGTGACCATTGGCAGCCAGAGTTACACCGCGAGCGTGGTTGCAGGCACCGGTGCGACCGGTGTATGGCAGGTGGATGTCGCGGGCGATGTGTTGGCGTCCGCCAATTCGGTCTATGCGAGCCTGGCCGCGAGCGATGCAGCAGGCAACGTCGGCACCATCCTGGCCCAGCACAACTACGTGGTGAGCATCGAACTTCCCAATGCGCCAACCCTGCAGGTCATCGATGATGTCGGCAGCGTAACCGGCGACGTTGCCGACAACGGCGGGGTGACCGATGACCAGACTCCAACTTATCAGGGCACGGGGGCGGCGGGTGCCACCATCAGCCTGGTGATCAACGGCGCCGCCGCAGTAAGCGTACTGGTCGATAGCGATGGCACCTGGAGCTATACGGCGCCCCTGGCGGTGGCCGACGGCGACTACACGGTGGTCGCCACGCAGACCGATATGGCAGGCAACATCAGCATGCCTGTCAGTACGACCTTCAGCGTGTTCACCGGCAATGTCGAGCTGCCGACCCTGGTGATCTCCGATGACCTGCTGCCCGTGATTGGCGTGGTAGCCGATGGAGCCAGCACCAACGACGCCACCCCGACCTTCAGCGGTACTGGCGTGGCTGGCGCTATCATTCACCTGGTCATCAACGGCGCCACGCCTGTCGATGTGACGGTCGGCGCTTCGGGTGAGTGGAGCTACACGCCGTCCGAGTCGATAGGGACCGATGGCAGCTACACCGTGAGTATCACCCAGACCACGGCAGTGGGTACCAGTGGCGTGGTCTCCAGCCAGTTCATTCTGGATACGCGCATGCCGAGCGCCGAAGACGGCTATGCGGTAGCCATCGACTCCTTCGTCGATGACGTCGACGCTCAGGTCGGCAACTTCCCAAGTGGCAGCAGCACCAATGACACCTCACCCTTGCTGCAGGGCAGCGTGGCGGGGCTGGTTGCGGGCGACTTCGTGGCCATCTACG
Organism: Pseudomonas sp. SZ40; assembly: GCF_052958135.1. Lineage (NCBI taxonomy): Bacteria > Pseudomonadati > Pseudomonadota > Gammaproteobacteria > Pseudomonadales > Pseudomonadaceae > Pseudomonas > Pseudomonas sp. SZ40. The sequence continues at coordinate 253,261 of NZ_JBQWIF010000001.1, forward strand.
AAGGCAGTATTCTGCTTGGAGCCGCCGTCGTTACGGGTGATAACTGGATATTCCAGCTGACGGATGTTACCGAAGGGGCCCACGAGTATGTGGCTGTCCTGACCGATGCCGCGGGTAACCTCGGACTGCAATCCGCTACGTTCACCCTGATTGTCGATACCAGGGCGCCTAGCGCCGAAGATGGTTATGCCGTCGCAATCATCGACTATGTCGACGACGTGGAGGAGCAGACCGGCACCTTCGGCAGTGGAACTACCACCAACGACACGTCGCCAGTACTGCAGGGCTCGGTTTTCGGATTGGTCACGGGGGATTTCGTCCGTATTTACGATGCTGGCGTCCTGCTTGGTGTCGCCACCGTATCGGGCAACACCTGGAGCTATGAAGTCGTCGATGCCAGTGAGGGAGGCCACAGCTACACGGCTGTGCTTACCGACGCGGCGGGCAATGAAGGGCTGGTATCGAGTGCCTTCGATCTGACCGTCGATACCAGAGCACCAAGCGCAGACGATGGTTATGCCGTGGCGATCGTTTCCTACACCGATGATGTGGAGGAGCAAACCGGGACTTTCGGCAGCGGCACCAGCACCAACGATCGCTCGCCGGTGCTCAACGGTACCGTGTCGGGGCTGACCAGCGGCGACATGGTTCGTATCTACGAAGGCACTACCCTGCTGGGTACCGCGGCGGTAACCGGGGGCGCCTGGACATTCGAGGTGGTGCAGGCCAGTGAAGGTCCGCATGACTACACGGCGGTCTTGGTGGATGCCGCCGGTAACCAGGGCCTGAGCTCTGAGGTGTTTTCCCTGATCGTCGACACCACAGCGCCAGATGCCGCCAGTGGCTACGCCGTGGCCATCGTTTCCTACACCGACGATGTGGAAGCGCAAACCGGCAACTTCGGCAGTGGCACCAGTACCAACGATCAGTCACCGGTATTGAACGGCACGGTATCGGCCCTGGCCGCAGGCGAAGCGGTGCGTATCTACGAAGGTACCAACCTGTTGGGTACCGCGATTGTCAGTGGTGGTAGCTGGTCGTTCGAATTGGCCACGGTCGCCGAGGGGCTCCACACCTACACCGCGGTGATCGTCGATGCCGCTGGTAATCGGGGCGTGGTGTCGAACCCCTTCGAGCTTACCGTGGATATCACCGCGCCAAGTGCCGAGCAGGGCTACGCGGTGGCGATCACCTCGTATGTGGATGATCAGCAGCCGCAAACGGGCGAGTTCGGCAGCGATACGTTCACCAACGACACCAACCCGCTTTTGCAGGGCACCGTTTCCGCGTTGGGCAGTGGTGAGCAGGTGCGCATCTACCAGGGGAGTACCGTGCTGGGTAATGCCGTGGTGTCGGGCGGCACCTGGAGCTACAGCCTGTCGGACCTGGCGGACGGTACCTACAACTACACCGCCAGGGTAGTGGACGCAGCGGGTAACGAAGGGGCGCTCTCCGATGTCTTCACCCTGACAGTGGATACATCCGCCCCGAGCGAGGACGATGGCTACGCCGTGGCGATCAGCGGTTACAACGACGATGTGGAAGCGCAAACGGGCAGCTTCCCCAGCGGTACCAGCACCAATGACACGTCACCCCAGCTTTTCGGCAGTGTCGTGGGGATGCAGGCCGGTGACAGTGTGCGCATCTATCAGGGCACTGTCCTGTTGGGCAGCGCCACTGTCACGGCTGACACCTGGGTCTATGACCTGTCCGGTCTGCTCGACGGTACTTACAGCTACACCGCTGTCGTCACCAGTGCCGCCGGCCTGGAAGGGCTGACCTCCAACCCCTTCACCCTGAGCGTCGATACCCGAGCGCCAAGCGCCGAGGATGGCTATGCGGTGGCAATCACCACCTTCATCGATGATCAGCAGCCCATGGTCGGTGAGTTCGGCAGCGGTAGCAGCACCAATGACACCTCACCGCTGCTCACCGGCACCGTCGCCGGTCTGGTTGGCGGGGATCAGGTGCGTATCTACGAGGCGGGCATACTGCTCGGCACTGCCACGGTGTCGGCGGGCAACTGGACCTATCAGGTCAGCGATGCCAGCGAAGGCAGCCATACCTATACCGCAGTACTGGTCGACGCGGCGGGAAATGAAGGCGTGACTTCCAGCCCCTTCACCCTGATCGTCGACATCACGGCACCGAGCGCCGAAGACGGCTATGCCGTGGCCATCGACTCCTTTGCCGATGACGTGGAAGCACAGGTCGGCGACTTCCCCAGCGGCAGCAGCACCAACGATACCTCGCCGCAGCTCAAGGGCACCGTGGCCGGGCTGTTGGCGGGTGAGATCGTCCGTTTGTACGAGGGTGCCAACCTGCTGGGCAGCGCCATCGTCACCGATGGCGAATGGGCCTATCAACTGCAGGATGTCCCCGAAGGCACTCACACCTATACGGCCGTGGTGGTCGATGCAGCCGGCAACGAGGGCCTTCGCTCGGATCCGTTCACGCTGACCGTCGATACCCGTGCGCCGAGTCTGGAAGACGGCTATGCCGTGGCCATCATCGATTACGTCGACGACGTGGAGGCACAGACCGGTACCTTCGGCAGTGGCACCAGCACCAACGACACCTCTCCGGTTCTGCAGGGCTCGGTCGCGGGGTTGGCCAGTGGCGATGTGGTACGCATCTACGAGGGCGACACATTGCTGGGCGTTGCCAGCGTAACGGGCAACAACTGGAGCTATGAGCTCGCCTCCGTCAGTGAAGGTTTGCATACCTACACGGCAGTGCTCGCCGATGCAGCGGGTAACGAAGGGCTGGTGTCCAACGCGTTCAGCCTGACCGTCGACACCACGGCACCCAGTGCCGAGGATGGTTACGCGGTAGCGATCGTCTCCTACACCGATGACGTGGAGGCGCAAGTCGGTAGTTTCGGCAGCGGTACCAGCACCAATGACATCTCACCGGTATTGAGCGGCACCGTGACGGGCCTTGCAGAGAGTGACCTGGTTCGTATCTACCAAGGCACGCAACTGCTTGGCGCAGCCACCGTCACCGGTGGTACATGGACGTTCGAGGTGGTGCAGGCGAGCGAAGGCAGCCACACCTACAGAGCGGTGCTGGCCGATGCAGCAGGCAACGAGGGCGTGGTATCCAACGACTTCATGCTGACCGTCGACACCCGGGCGCCGAGCATCGATGACGGCTACGACGTGGTGATAACGGCATTCACCGATGACGTCGAGACGCTGGTGGGTGACTTCCCCAGTGGAACCACCACCAATGACAATTCGCCGTTGCTCAAGGGAACCGTCACCGGCCTGCAGCCTGGGGATTTCATTCGCATCTATCAGGGGGGCACCGTACTCGGCGTGGCGGTGGTCAGCGATGGTCTGTGGACCTTTCAGGTGACCGATGCGAGCGACGGTAGCCAAAGCTATCTGGCGCGGCTGGTCGATGCAGCGGGCAACGAAGGGCTGGCGTCGAACGTCTTCGAGCTGATCATCGATACCGTGGCGCCCACGCAGACGGTGACCATCGACAGCTTTACCGATGACTTCGGCCCCCTCACCGGCGACCTGCCCACCGGCTCGACCACGGACGATGCCACGCCGGTCCTGAACGGCACGCTGTCTGCCACCATCGAGGCCACCGACAGCGTCAATATCTACGAAGGCACCACCTTGCTGGGCACCGCCACGGTAACGGGGAATACCTGGTCGTTCGCGATTCCCGCAGAGAGCATCATCGGCGGTACCGTGCATACCTATACCGCCGTGATTGCCGATATGGCGGGTAACGAGGGTACCCCGTCGGCCGCGTTCAGCCTGACCAGCATCATCGAGGTCAATGCACTCACCACGCTGGATACCACGCCGATCATCACTGGCCGCATTCCCTATACGCTGGTGGACGGCGCTCAGCTGGACGTCACCATCAACGGCAAGACCTACACATCCGTCGATGGCTCGGTGGTGGTCGATAGCCTCAATTCGACCTGGTACGTCCAGGTTCCGGACAGCGATGAGTTGCCGGTCGGCACCCACGCCATCGTCGCTCAGATCGTCAACGGCGACGGCAGCCTTGGCGCCAGCGGGTTGCAGACCAGCGAGTTGATCGTTGCGCCGGTACCCGAGGCGAACTTCGGTGCCGCCGGTGGCGACGGCAACAACAAGGGCACCACGGTCACCATGAGCACCAGCGGTACCTGGGAGTTCTTCAGCAACCAGGTGGTGTACCGCAGCACCGCCACTGACAACGCCACCATCGCCCAGTACAGCGGCACGACCTTGACCAGCAACACCGGTGGGGCCGGTTATGGCAACGACAACATGAACATGGTGCAGAACGCGACCTACATCGATATCAACCGTGATGGTCACATGGACATCATTGGTATCGACAGCCGTTACAGCAATGGTCAGCAGATGTTCATCAACAATGGCGACGGTACCTACACCGCCGTGCAGATGGCGGACACGAACTCATCTGGCGACGGCTTGGCCAACGTCTACAGCTGGTACGGCGGCTTGATTGCCATCGACTTCCGTGGAGACGGTTACGTCGACGTGGTGTTCGGTGATCAGACTCCCAATGATGCAGCCGCGCCCGGCGGCTACAACTCCCAGTTCGTGCAGAACAATGCAGGTGTGTTCATCAAGGACGCCGTCTACACCTACACCCAGGCCAACGGCGGCCTCAATACCGGCAATGGGCAGCCGAATCAGGAAGTGTCCGGTGTCGACCTCGATAACGACGGCACCGTCGACGTGGTATTCCATGGTTCGTTGGGTACCAACAAGATCGGTGCTGCCAATGCCACCGGTGCGGCCACCAGTGGCAATACCGCTCGCCTGGTGGTGGTGAAGAACGACGGTGCTGGCGGGTTCACCACCAGCCAGATCATCAACAACGCCCTGCACTACGCCGCGGCTCCCTACGTGGCCAACGAGCCATCCATGACCTGGGCCGACTACGATGGCGACGGTTACATGGACCTGTTCATGGGCAAGGTGTATGGCGCCAACACCGCTGCTCAGAACAACAGCACCATCTTCTTCAACGACGGAGCGGGCAACCTGGCCTCGACCAACACCTCGGGTGTGGGGACGGCTTCGGGCACCTACACCTTCAACGACACCGTGCCGGGTGGTGCTTCGCTGGCAGTGGACTGGGACGGCGACGGCCGCATGGACATCATCGAGGCACCACAGATCGGCGTGGGCGCAGCCTCCGTCACCGGCACCGTCAACCTCTACGTCAATCAGACGTCGGGCGGTACGGTGAGCTTCGACACCTACTACCTGCAGTCCACTTCGACCTTCGCCAGCGACTCGGCCAGTGCCACCACGTTCAGCGGCGCCATCAGTCAGGCAGGCGTCGTCACGGGCAATCCGGTCACCGGGATGATCAGCGTCGACGTCGATTACGACGGCGCCAAGGACCTGTTGATCTTCACCAGCAACGGCACCACCACTTACGTACGCAACACCAATACGATCGCCGACGGCACCAGCATGCACGTGCGGATCCTCGACCCCCAGGGCATCACGACCTACTTCGGCAATACGGTGAAGCTGGTCAACTCGGCAGGTGAGGTGGTTTCGACGCAGATCATCAATCCGCAATCCGGTAGCCAGACCAACGACAGCACCAGCATCGTCGACTTCTACGGTCTCGATGCCAACGAAACCTACAGCATCATCCTGCTGCGCAACATCGGCGGTACCGCCAGCCATGTGGGCGCCAGCAGCGATGTGGCGGGTTACAGCGTCGACAACGTCAACTCGACATGGGGCGGGCTGAAGGCCGGTGCTGCCGACTCGGCCTACGTCCTGACGGCCCAGGGAGAGGCCCAGGCCTCCGATACCATTGGCGCCGGTGTGGTGGGTACGGGCTACAACGATACCTTCTTCGCCACGTTGGGAACCAAGCGTTACGAGGGTGGCGGCGGTACCAGCAATGAGTCGAACTACAAGTCGTGGAGCAACACGGGCGGTATGGATATCGTCGACTTCAAGCTGGCGGGCAGCACCGCGTTGACCATCGACCTGAGTCAGACCACGGCGCAGAACACCGGTTGGAACACCGTGACCCTGAGTGACATCGAAGGCATCGCCGGGGCAGGGGGCAATGACACCTTCACCGACGACGCAGGCGACAACCTTTTCGAAGGCCGCGGTGGCGACGATACCTTCAACCTGGTGAACGGCGGCCGTGACACCTTGCTCTACCGAGTGCTGGAAGGCTCGATGGCGGATGCCGCAGGCGGCAATGGCTCCGACACGGTCAACGGCTTCACCATCGGTACCTGGCAGGCCACACCGGATGCCGACCGTATCGACCTTGCCGACCTGTTGGTGGGCTACACCGCCGGTGGTGGGGCTCGTTACATCAACGGTGTCGCCACCATCGCCAGCGACGAGACCATCGGCCAGTTCCTGTCGGTGACCTCCAGTGGTGGCAACACCACGGTAAGCATCGACCGCGACGGTGATGGCTCCGCCTATGAGTCGGCGGTACTGTTGACCCTCAATGGGGTCAGCACGGATCTGGCGACCCTGCTGGCCAACCACCAACTGATCGTGGCATGAGTCTGCGGGCCCCCTGACTGACGGACGCGCCGGTAAGGGGCACGCTGTACGTCCCCATCGATCGCCTCATGTCAGTCGAAGGCCCGGATCATCCGGGCCTTCGACTTTCCAGAGGGCTTGCAGCACGCCGTGCTAGACGAACGGCTTGTGCACCGATTTATCCACTTTCACGAACACTGCTGCCAGCAGCAACAGCACCGTGGCCACGGCCAGCACCGCGACGAAGGCGGTATCGAACGCCGAGCGCGCCAGGCTGGTCAGGGCGGCTGCCGCTTCCGGTGGCAGACGCTCGGCGATCAGCAGCGCTTCATCCAGGCTGTCGCGGGCCTGGGCTGGCACGGATAGCTCGGCAGGCACCACCAGCACGATGGTGTAGATCACCGACAGGATGCTGCCCAGCAAGGTAACCCCGATGGCGCCCCCCAGTTCGAACGAGACCTCCTCCAGCGAGGCGGCCATGCCTGCCTGGTCGGCTGGCGCGCTGTGCATGATGGTGCTCGAGGCCGCCGTCATCGCTGCGCCGACTCCGAAACCCAGCACTGCCAGGCTGGCGATCTGTGCGGCGCTTGGTGCGTTGTGCAGCAGCAGATAGGCGAACATGCCCAGTGCCGAAGCCAGCAGTGCCCAGAGCATCACCCGTGGCCCACCAAAGCGCGGCAGGTAGTGCCCGACCAGTGGCCCGGCGAAGAACGAAGCCAGAGGCAGGGGCAAGATGAACAGGGCTGCCTGCAGTGGCGAAAGCCCCAGCACCAGTTGCAGGCGCTGGCTGAACACCAGCTCCATGCCGATCAGTGCAGCGGCCACCGTCAGCGCCGCCACCACTGCGGCGCTGAAGCCCGGATTGCGGAAGATGACGAAGTCGAGCATGGGCTGAGCGATGCGCCGCTGGCGCCAGATGAAGATGGCCATGAACAGTGCGCCGATCAGGAATGCGATCAGTGCTGCCTGCAGGGAGGGTTCACGTTTACCCAGTTCCTTGATCGCGTAGGCGATACCGATCAGGCCAGCCATCACCTGCAGCGAACCGATCAGGTCCCAGCGCCGTTCGGCATTGCCGGGCCGTGAGGGGATCAGAATCACCGCCAGCACCAGCGCCACCAGCACGATGGGCACGTTGATCAGGAACACCGAGCCCCACCAGAAATACTCCAGCAGTATCCCGCCGACCACCGGGCCGAAGGCCGCACCGCCGGAAGCGACGGACGCCCAGATGCCGATGGCCATGGCCCGTTCGCGTTCGTCGGTGAAGGTCAGGCGCACGATGGACAGCGTGGCTGGCATCATCATCGCCGCACCCACCGCCAGCGCCGCCCGGGCGCCGATCAGGAAACCGGCCGAAGGCGAGAAGGCCGCGGCCAGGGAGGCCAGGCCGAACACGCACAGCCCCGCGACGAACAGGCGCTTGTGGCCCAGGCGGTCACCCAGGGTGCCAGCCCCGAGCAACAGCCCGGCCGCCACCAGTGAGTAGGCGTTGATGATCCACAGCTTTTCCGACGCGGTGGCCTGCAGGTCGTGGGTCAGGGTTGGCAGCGCGGTATACAACACCGTCATGTCGATGACGATCAGCAGCAGGGCGCTGGAAATGATCGCCAGAATCAGCCAGCGTTTCGGGGATTGCATGATTCACCTGTGTAAGGGCACGTCCGCCTGGGTCGGAACATTGTCGCCGCGGATAATGAACATTAAAATACGATCGTATTTTAACAGGAGATAACCCGCATGAGCAGGCCAGTGGTGATCGACCGCAACCGCATCCTCGACAGTGCCGAAACGCTGGTGCGCAGTGGTGGTATCGCGCGCCTCACCATCGGTGCAGTGGCCCAGGCGGCGGGCATCTCCAAGGGGGCCGTGCAGGGCGCCTTCGGCACCAAGGCCCAGCTTATCGACGCGATCTACCAGCGTTGGAGCGATGAGTACGACACGCAAGTGATCGAGCTGACCGGTGAGCGACCCACCGCCAGCCAGGCGCTGCGCGCTCATCTCGATCTCACCCGGCGTACCGACGAGGCCGAAGCCGACCGCGCCGCGGGCCTGATGAGCGCCTTGCTCGGCAGCAATCAGCGCCAGGGCAGCGACGCCTGGTACCGCCAGCGCCTCGACCTGATCGACACCTCAACCCCTCAAGGTCGCAGAGCACGTCTGGCCTTCCTGGCGGCCGAAGGCGCCTTCATGCTGCGCTGCTTCGGTTTTTTGCAGATGCCCGATAGCGAGTGGCAAGCCATCTTCGAGGATGTGAGTACGCAGTTGCTGGAGGGCGACGACGAGCAGAAGCGCTGAGCGATCAGACCAATCAGGCCGCGATATCGGCGATCACCGTCAGACCGATCGCCGGCAAGCCGGCTCCTACAATGGCGATCGCCACGCTACGACCCACTCCGTAGGAGCCCGCTTGCGGGCGATATTCATAGGCCCCAGGCTGGGGGGCATTATTGCGAGCGTTCAATGTTCGAGCGCTTGCTGGCCGCCGCTGTACGACCCGTAGGAGCCCGCTTGCGGGCGATTCCTCTCAGGCCACCGCAGCGAACAGGGAGTGTGCCCGATCACCTGGCCGCAGCGGCCGGAATACGCTGCAGCACGTCATCGTAGGGCACCAGATCGAGGAATGCGGTGACTTCTACGGCCTTGCCGTTCTGCATGTGGAAGATCCATGCATAGCTGTTCTCATAGGCCTTGCCGTCGCTGGCAACGCCGGCGCCATCCCAGTTGATGATCACGTGATCGCCATCTGCCCAGACCTGTTTGCTGGTGGGCCTGACTGGCGTGGACAGTCGCGATACGAAGGGGCGAACGGCGCGTTCGACGAAATGCTCGCGCCCCTGGAAGACGCCAGCACTGGGGCCGGAACCCTTGATCGTCCACGTCACGTCGGGCGTCAGTACGTCGCTGAAAAAGGTCGTACCGCCCGCTGCCCAGCGGTCGAACGCCTCGCAGACGATCTGCTTGTTGCGTGTTTCGACGTCGTTTTCCACGCTCGCAGAGACAGCGCTCGAGCATAAAACGAGGCTGATCAGTAGACCGGAGGCCAGCATGGCAGGGCGGATGGGGGGCAGGGTCGTTGAGTGCATGGTGAGAGCTCCTCTGTCTCATCGTCGTCGTTGGGATGAGCCGATTGGTTCCATCCCGGTCGCAACGAGTCTGTCGCCATGACGACGTCTGCCCGTAGCCGCATCGTCCTGCTTCCTTGTACGATCGTCCGAGTTGATAGGGGCTGTTGACGTTTCACGCCGCAACCCGGCTCGTGCTGGAACGTCCACAGCCCCCAGCGTGCGTACACGCGGATTATGCAAGGAGGAGGCATGAGCCCTCTTGAAACGCTGATCGACATCATCAGTCGCCATATGCCGTGCGACGGCATGCAGCGCACGCCGATTCCGGGTGTCAGCCTGGTTCGTTCGGGCACACCGACGGTACCGATGCCCGTGGTCTATGAGCCGACCCTGTGCCTTATCGTGCAGGGGCGCAAACGCGTAATGCTGGGCACCACGGCTTATGTGTACGACGCTGCCAACTACCTGGTCGCGTCCGTGCACCTGCCGGTGTTCGGCGCGGTGATCGAGGCCAGTGAGCAGGTTCCCTATCTGTGTCTGGTGCTCGATCTGGACATGGCCGCCTTGAGCGATCTGGCGCTGCGCTACCCGTCTGCGGACAGCATCGAAGGCGTTCCCGCCGCGGGCATCGCACTCAACGATACCAGCCCCGAACTGCTGGATGCGGCGGCTCGGCTGGCCAGTCTGCTGGATAAACCGGGTGACATAGACGCGCTGACCCCGCTGGTGACGCGCGAGATGCTGTACCGGCTGCTGACCGGTAGTGGCAACGGCGTGATTCGACAAATGGCCCAGGCCGACAGTCGCCTGAACCAGATCGCCAAGGCCATCGTCTGGTTACGCAGCCATTACAGCTAGCCCTGCCGAATCGAAGAAATTGCCGATATCGCTGGCATGAGTCGCTCGACTTTCCATGCCCACTTCAAGGCTGTCACCGCGATGAGCCCGCTGGAGTTCCGTAGCCAGCTGCGGTTGCAGGAGGCACGCCGCTTGATGGTCGCCGAAGCGGTCGACGCGGCTGGCGCCGGATTCCGCGTGGGCTATGAAAGCCCGTCGCAGTTCAGCCGCCATTACGCCCGCATGTTCGGCCTGCCGCCAGCCAAGGATGCTGTTCGCTTGCGCCGGGCGGCGGAACTGCCCGCAGATTGATCGACGGCAGCCAGCCACCTGAGGCGTTCATAGGAGCCCGCTTGCGGGCGATTTTCTCGAACTGCCGATGCGGCGCGTAGCCCGCGGTCGAGCGCAGCAACTGCGAGAAGGCGATCTGGCTATCGGTTCGCGCTACCAAGGCCAGGGTGCTGCCAATCCAGGCACTCATTGGTGGCGGATTCTGCGTTGAATATCGCCACCGATCTTTCAAAATATTTCGGTCGGGAAATGGAGGTGAACTAACTTTCCGGCAGCGCGATCCTTTCCTATGCGCAGTCAGCGCGAGCCTGACGGGCCGGTGCATTCGTACCGAGCCTCGATCCAGTTTCGCTGAACGATAAGGAGCCGCCGTGACCGTTACCACCCACCCCGTCTATCGACGCACGCCAAGCCCGCTACACGCGATACTGCTTGCCGGAGCCGTACCCCTGTTTCTCGGCGCCTTGCTGAGCGACATCGCCTACTACAAGACCTTCCAGATCCAGTGGAGCAACTTCGCCGCCTGGCTTATCGCCGGTGGGTTGTTGTTCTCCGGTTTGGCGTTGCTGTTCGCGCTGGCCAATCTGATCCGCGCCGACCGCAAGGCCGGGCGCCCGGTCATGTACTTCCTGCTGTTGCTGATCACCTGGGTGCTCGGGCTGGTCAATGCCTTCGAGCACGCCAAGGACGCGTGGGCCATCATGCCGGCGAGTCTGGTGCTGTCGGTGATAGTGACCCTGTTGATCAGCATTACGGCGTGGATCGGTCTTAGCGGCCTGCGTTCGGGAGGTGCCGAATGAGAACTGCATGTTCACTGACTGTCCTGAGCATGGCGCTGTTGCTGAGTGCATGCGGCGGCGAAGCCGATAGCGCCATGGATCGTGGCCCGGATCCCAAACTGCCTGAACCACAACGTGGTCTGTTGCCGAGCATGAAGATCGCCGAACCGGCGGAGTGGGGCGATCAGAAACCGACCGTACCCGAGGGCTTCAGCGTCACGGCGATCGCCACCGACCTGCGCATTCCGCGGCAGACTCTGGTCCTGCCCAATGGCGATATCCTCGTCGCCGAAGGCCGCGGCGGCAACGCCGCGAAGCTCAAGCCCAAGGACGTGATCGCCGGTTACATCAAGGCTCAGGGCAACACTAAGGTCAAAGGTGGCAATCGCCTGACCCTGTTGCGTGACGCCGATGGCGACGGCACCTACGAGGTGCAGACGGTATTCGCCGAAAACCTCAATGCGCCTTACGGCCTGGCCTTCTTCGAGGGCAAGTTGTACGTCGCCAATCAGGACGCGCTGGTCAGTTTCGATTATGAAGATGGCCAGACCAAGGCGGGCGGCCCACCGACCAAGGTCACCGACCTGCCATCCGAGATCAATCACCACTGGACCAAGGCACTGACCATCAGCCCGGACGGGCGCTATCTGTACGTGGGCATCGGCTCCAACAGCAATATCGGCGAGCGCGGCATGGAAGTCGAAGCCGACCGCGCGCTGGTCTGGCAGGTCGACGCCGAGACGGGCGCTCACAAGCCTTATGCCACCGGCTTGCGCAACCCCACGGCACTGACCATTCAACCTGAAACCGGCCAGCTCTGGGCGGTGGTCAACGAGCGCGATGAACTGGGCCCCGACCTGGTGCCGGATTACCTGACCTCGGTGCGTGAAGGCGAGTTCTACGGCTGGCCTTATAGCTACTGGGGCCAGAACGCCGACACGCGGGTGAAACCGGACAAGCCGGAGAAAGTCGCCGCGGCGATCAAGCCGGACTACAGCCTGGGTTCCCACGTTGCCGCGCTGGGTGTCGACTTCTCCATTGCGGAGATGGGCGAGCAGTTCGCCAACGGCGTTTTCGTCGGTGAGCACGGCAGCTGGAACCGCGACAACCCGGTGGGCTACAAGGTGATCTTCGTGCCGTTCAATGACGGGCGTCCGGCGGGGGAGCCAATCGACTTCGCCACGGGCTTCCGCACCGACGAGGGCAAGACCCGCGGCCGGCCGGTGGGTGTCACCGTCGACCCGAAAGGCGCACTGATCATCGCCGACGACCTGGCCAATACCATCTGGCGCGTGACGCGTAATCAGTAAGTCGTGAACCCCGGGGCGGGCAAGCCGTCCCGGGGTGTTCCCATGCACGCGGTTCGCGACCCAGACACTTCGTGTTGAACGGTGGATTGCCCGCCGCAGAGCATGCCTTGCTGGGCAAGGCCTGCGTCGAGTCGCTTTCCGCTCTGTCTTCATCCCTCGCGCTGCACTTGCAGACACCCCGAAAAGTGGCCGTCAACGCATGGCTCGTGCGGCTGTCCATTCCTTTCAGAATTGTAATTTCCCCATCACCTTGCCGTTAGCTCCCGGGCGGAAGATAGCGTTTGGCCAACGTTTCACGAACTACAAAAGTGCCACCTATCTATAAGAAAACTGCCTTAACGTCTGGAGCAACCATGAAGAAAAAAGCCGCACTGTCGCTTGCCGTCATGTCAGCGATCGTTGGAAGCAATTGTGCAATTGCGGATGAGCGGAAGGAGGGGTTCATCGAAGGCAGTAGTTTGAGCATCCTCAACCGTAATTTCTATTTCAACCGTGATCACCGCAACGGCGATACCGCGCCGGGTGGTGCCGGTTATTCCGAGGCTTGGGCACACGGCATCATTGGCAAGTTCGAGTCCGGGTTCACCGAGGGCACCGTGGGTTTTGGCGTCGATGCCTTCGCCATGCTCGGCATCAAGCTCGACACCGGCGGCGGCCGCAATGGTGGGCGCAGCTCGTTCGATGTTCTGCCGGTGGATCGTGCAGGAGAGGCCCGCGACGACTACAGCAAGGTCGGTGGCGCACTGAAGGCGCGGGCATTCGACACCACGGTGAACGTCGGCGATGTATTTCCCGCCACACCCGTCGTTCATTACGGTGATTCGCGACTGTTACCCGAGTCTTTCCGCGGCGTCACCTTCGTCAATAACAGCCTGGATGGACTGACCCTGCAGGGTGGTCGTCTGCACTCGATGAGCCAGCCGGTGTCGAGCAACATGCGTGACAACTTCGTGACCTTTTACGCTGGCGGCGTGGATTCGCCGTGGGTCGGCTACTTCGGTGGTGATTACAGCCTCAATGAAAACGTCAGCTTCAGCGCTTACAGCAGTCGGCTCAAAGACGCCTGGGATCAGTACTACGTGGGCACGTCGCTGCGCTATCCGATCAGCGATGACGTGGCACTGATCGGTGGCTTCAATTACTACAAGGCGGTGGACGAAGGCTCCCGGCAACTGGGTCAATTCAACAACAGCATCTGGAGCGGCAAGCTTGGCGTGCAGTTCGGTGCTCACACACTGGCGCTGACGCACCAGCGCAACAACGGTGACGACGACTTCGATTACCTGCGCCAGTCCGACTCCATCTACCTCGACAACTCGATCCAGTACAGCGACTTCAACTCGCCCAAGGAAAAGTCCTGGATGCTCCGTTACGACCTCAGCATGGCGCCCTACGGCGTGCCAGGTCTGTCGTTCATGGCGCGTTACGGCAAGGGTACGGACGCCGACTACACCAATGCCAACAGCGTCTACATGCGCCGGGATGCAGATGGCAATCCGTTGACCGACCAGAAACGATGGGAGAGGGACTTCGAAGCCAAATACATCGTGCAGACCGGATCACTCAAGGATATGAGCGTGCGTATTCGTCAGGCCAATACACGGGCGACCCAGTTCGAGTCGGATCTTGATGAAGTTCGCTTGATCGTCGAATACCCACTTAGCGTTCTCTGACGGCGAACTCTGCAACTAACGGGACATGATGGTTGGTGACAGGATTGTAATGTGCCTACCACGCTCTCGTTATCTTCGGTGGATATAGTCATTGCATGTCTCTTACCGCGTTCGGAACGTTTCGAACGCTTACCCCATTCACCTTTGAAGCATTCGTGCTCCTTTGGAAGAGGTGAATCCTGGCGCCCCTGGTGGGCGCCTTTTTTATGCGTGGTCGGTAACGCTGGAGCGCCACTTTCCTGTTCAGGGCCCAGCGAATCGCAGGCAATAAAAAGCCGCCTGGGGAGGCGGCTTCGCTATGCGGCACGGCTGAGTCATCGCTGGTTGACGCATTGTCCTTGCATCGTATAACGCACGGAATGCAGCGTTCCTTGGGAGTCTTCGTAACTCATGATCTTCTTGAAGTTGCCGCAGGTGCTGATGTCCTTGGTCGTGTGCACCAGCTTGGCCACGTCGATTTTCATGCCATAGGCATAGTCACGAATCAGCGGGGCGGGCTTGCCCGTGCTCGCCGCATATTCCTGCATGGTCACGGTACTTTCGTTCTGGTACTTCTCGTTGAGTTTCTCGACGGACACTTTGGCCTGAGCGAAAGATGCACCGCCCAGTAGTACAAAGGCAACCAGATACTTGCTGACGTTCATAACTGCACTCCTCTTTAAATGTGCAGTCATTATCGGTTGTCGATACTATCGCCAGCGTGGCGTCACCATTACATTGTTGACAGAAATCCTCCCGGTGAAACGTAGGCGATGAACAGGACGTTCTAGTGCGCAAAGGTCAGCCGGAAGAGCGTCGTTCCTCCAACGGTGGAATCCACACTGACACTGCCGTGGTGCAGGCTCATGATCGAGCGCACGATGGACAGCCCCAGCCCGGTACCGCCATCTGCACGGCAGCGGCTGGCATCGACGCGATAGAAACGTTCGAAGATATGCGGCAGGTGCTGCTGCGCGATACCGCTGCCGGGGTTGCGGATGGACAGTATCGTCGAGCCTTCCCGCTCTTCGATGCTCAGGTCGATGCTATTGCCTGTCGGTGTGTGCCTGATCGCGTTGGACAGCAGGTTGGAAATGGCGCGCTGGATCATCAGGCGGTCACCGCGCACCTCGCCGGCGCCTTCGATGGCCAGGGTTATGTGCTTTTCTTCTGCTGCCATCTGGAACAGATCGACAACCCGGCTCACTTCATCGCCCAGGCTGATCGCTTCGAATTTCACCAGCGCAGCCGGGTGGCTGACGTGGGCGATGAACAGCATGTCGGAAACGATGCGAGTGACTCTTTCGAGCTCTTCGATACTGCTTTCGAGAACCGCCTTGTACTCTTCCTGAGTTCGTTGCCTGGACAGCGACACCTGGGCCTTGCCCATCAGGTTCGAGATGGGCGAGCGCAGTTCGTGCGCGAGGTCGTCGGAGAACTGCGAGAGCTGTTGAACGCCACCATCGAGGCGATGAAGCATGAAATTGATGCCTTCGGCCAATTCGCCCAGCTCTTTGGGAAGACGTTCCACCGGTATGCGGTGGGTCAGGTCCTGCGTGGATACCAGTGAGGCTATCTTGCCAAAGCGCTTCAGCGGTTTGAGCCCACGCTGCACCACCCACCACGCACCGGCCCCGATGAACAGAAGCACGAACGGCAGTGCCGCCAGGGTCGACTTGAAGTAGGCGCTGAGCAGGTCTTCGTCGCTGGTTCGGTCCATGGCGAGGCGGACGATGATCTTTTCGCCATCGACAAGGCGCATCGCCGTCGTGGCGATGAGGATGTTGTGGTCGCGGCTATCGGTGCTTTTTTCGTAGCTGATCGTGCCCAGTGCGATGTCACTGGCAGGCGAGGCGGCGGGCAGATCGTTGATGCTGAGCAGCTCGCGTACCTGGGCGCCCGATTCATAGATGGTCAGGCGCAGGTTGTCGTGGCCGAGCACCAGGTCGAGCAGTTCGTGTGGCTGGTCCTTCAGGTCGCGTGTGGTCAGCTTGTCTTCGGCGAGCCTGTGCTCCATCTGGCTGAGCTTGCCGCGCAGGCTCTCGGTCGCCAGTGAAGACAGCTCGTGGGTCAGTGCGAAGTAGGCCAGTATGGTCAGCAGTACCACCAGCGCGGCCCCCATGAACACCACCGAGAGGCCGAGGCGCATGGACAGGCTGGCGGGCTTCAAGGGCGTTCCTCGAGTACGTAGCCAACGCCTCTGAGGGTGTGGATCAGCTTGTGCTCGAACGGGTCGTCGATCTTGGCGCGCAGGCGTCGAATGGAGACTTCGACCACGTTGGTGTCGCAGTCGAAGTTCATGTCCCACACCAGTGAGATGATTTGCGTACGTGAGAGCACTTCACCCGAGCGGCGCATCAGCAGGTGAAGTAATGCGAACTCCTTGGTCGTCAGGTCGATTCGCTGAGCACCACGGAACGCCCGGTGCCGGCCCGGGTCCAGCTCGAGATCGGCCACCTTCAAGACGTCTGGTACCGGCGCGTGCTCCGTGCGCCGCAGCAGTGACCTGACCCTGGCCAGCAGCTCGGGAAACTCGAACGGCTTCACCAGATAGTCGTCCGCGCCAAGGTCCAGCCCTTTGATCTTGTCGGCCAGCCTGCCGCGGGCCGTGAGCATGATGACCCGTGTGCTGGTGCTGCGCCTGATGTTCTCGAGCACTCCCCAGCCGTCCATTTCCGGCAGGTTCACATCGAGTATTACCAGATCATAGATATGTTGTTTGACCAGATGTAATCCATCGATACCTGTTGCAGCTCTATCTACCACATAACCGCTTTCGCTGAGGCCCTGATGGAGATATTCGGCAGTTTTTGGCTCATCCTCGATAATTAGGATTCGCATAGTGAGTTACCTGAAGAGATTGATTCGGTGATTGTTCTGGACGTTATTCTTGGGGGACGAAATCCTGTGACGAATCAAGAAAGTCTAAACCCTGTAGTCACTTCAGGGTAAAGGCTCTTGGCCGCTATTTACGGGGGCTGTGGCAACCTGACGCAGCCCTCTGACGGCACCGACCCGTTCGTGAGTACGTTGGGTTCGCGAGGGACCGAGCGACCTGTGCGCTTGCCGGCAGGATTAGTTGGCGAGGCGATCTTAATGCAAAAGTTTTTGCCGAAAGAGTGGATTACATATTTGTAATGCTGCGGTCACCTTGGCGATAAGTGCGCCTAATTAGATTTAGCCCCAATCACTACTTCGAATAATCATCGGTCGTTTGGCTGCCCGATTGCGGCACCGATACCGTATTGATTGAGGGCTTAACAATTGTTTGCCAATCCAGGTTTGTTTGGATGCCCACGAGGCATGACGCTGGTGCTCGCTGCGACGGCTTTTCTATGGGTGGGGCAGGCCAATGCCCGTGCAGCGGCTCTGACGCTGCCTGAAGCGCTGCGGCTTTCCCAGCAGAACAACCCCACGCTGGCGGCTGCCGGGTGGGAGCTGGATATCAGCGAGGCCGAGCGCAGGCAGGCAGGCTTGCTGCCCAACCCACAGTTGTCGTGGGAGGTTGAAGACACCCGCAGCGATACGCGGACCACCACCGTGCAACTGACTCAGCCCATCGAGCTGGGTGGCAAGCGCGGCGCACGTGTCGAGCTCGCCGAGCGTGGCATGGATGTCGCGGCCCTCACGGTGGAGCAAAGCCGCAATGCACTGAGGGCGGACGTCATCCAGGCTTTTTACGGCGCGCTGCAGGCCGGTATGCGTGTCGAACTGGCCAATGAGTCCCGTGAAGTCGCGCAACGCGCGCTCGGCATTGCGCAGGGCAGGGTCAAGGCTGGCAAGGTTTCACCGATAGAGCTGACGCGCGCCCGGGTGCAACTTGCCGAGCTGCAGTTGGAGTCCAGCCGAGCCACCCGTGATCAGGGCATCGCCAAGGCTCGTCTGCGCCTCGTTCTGGGCGAGGAGCAGGTTGCCGACACGCTTCGGTTGCAAGGTGATGCGACCCGTATCCCGGAGCTGCCACCGGTTGCCCGTTTGCTGTCGGCACTTGCCAGCAGTGCCGAGTTGCGTTCTGCGAAGCTTGCCATCGAACAACAGGAGGCTTCTTTCGCGCTGGAAAGAACGCAGCGCATCCCTGATCTGGATGTCAGCCTTGGCAGCCAGTACAGCGCCGCGGACCGCGAGCGTGTGAACCTGGTTGGGCTGTCCATACCCCTGCCGCTCTTCAATCGCAATCAGGGAAATATCCTGGCGGCGGCGCGTCGTGCGGATCAGAGCCGTGATCAGCGCAATGCCACCGAGCTGCGGCTGCGCAACGAAGTCGCGACTTCAGCTGACCAGTGGCTGATGGCCAAAGAGGAAATCCGTTCCTTCGAATCGATGATTCTGCCCTCGGCCCAGAGCGCCGTCGAAAGCACTGCCCGTGGTTTCGAGATGGGC
This sequence comes from Pseudomonas sp. SZ40, assembly GCF_052958135.1. Classification (NCBI taxonomy): domain Bacteria; kingdom Pseudomonadati; phylum Pseudomonadota; class Gammaproteobacteria; order Pseudomonadales; family Pseudomonadaceae; genus Pseudomonas; species Pseudomonas sp. SZ40. Next base: position 272,099 of record NZ_JBQWIF010000001.1, read on the forward strand.
AAGTTCGGCTTCCTCGATGTGCTCGACGCGCAGCGCACCTTGATCCAGTCCCGTGCGCAATACATCCAGGCGTTGTCTGCGGCCACCGAGTCGTGGGTGCAGCTCGAACGCATCCTTGGTGACGTCACCGCTGTCGAGTGAGCCTCGGCACTCATCACCCAGGTTTCCATTTTCAGAGTCGCCATGGGCCGCCTACCGCTTTGCTAGGTGCCTGGCTTATCCATTCGGGAGTATTCATGAGTAAGAAATTGGCCTTGGCGATCAGCCTCGCCCTCGGGATTGGCGTGGCCGCTGGCGGCGCCTGGTACCTGAATGAACCCGCGGCCGACCACGCGAGCGAGGAGGCCGCCAGTCACGCCGAAGAGGGGCATGCGGACAGCGAGAGCGGGCATGGTGATGAGGCCGTCGGGCCCAACGGTGGTGAAATTCACACCCGGGGTGCCTTCAGCCTGGAGTTGGTGGCTCCCGAGAGCGAGGACGGTTCGAAGCCGATTTCCATTTACCTGTCGAAAGATGGCAAGCCCATTGCGCCGTCAACCGATACCTCCGTCACCCTTGAAGCGAAGCGTGCCTCGGGCGAGCGCGTCACCCTCGTATTCGCGCCGCAGGAGGCAGCGTTCGTCAGCCGCGTCGGCATCGCTGAACCGCATTTCTTCGACGCGCAAATCATCGTGCGAAGTGCGGGGCAATCCCTCGAATTCGCCTCTTCGAAAACCGAGGGGCTGCTCGAGCTGACTGAGCAGCAGATTCGCGTTGCCGGTATCCAGAGCGAGAAATCGCAACCGCGGGTCATCGACTCCACCGCTCGGCTGCCCGGGGAGATTCGCTTCGACGAGGATCGTACCGCCCATGTGGTACCCCGCATTGCCGGCGTGGTTGAAAGCGTACCCGTCAATCTGGGCGACATGGTCCGCAAGGGCCAGACACTGGCGGTAATCGCCAGCCAGCAGATTTCCGATCAGCGCAGCGAGCTCGCCGCAGCACAGCGCCGCAGCGAGTTGGCCAGAACCACCCTCGACCGCGAGAAGCAGCTATGGAAGGACGGCATCTCCGCCGAGCAGGACTATCTGCAGGCACGTCAGCTTTCGCAGGAGGCGGATATCGCGCTCGGCAATGCCAGGCAGAAGATGAACGCGCTGGGTGGGCAGGGAGCGTTATCCCAGGGTAATCGCTACGAGCTGCGTGCACCGTTCGACGGCACCGTCGTGGAGAAGCATTTCGTGCTGGGCGAGGTGGTCGATGCATCGAGCAACGCCTTCACGCTCACCGATCTGAATCATGTGTGGGCCACGTTCAACGTCGCGCCAAAGGACCTGGCGGCCATTCAGGTCGGCAAGCAGGTTCAGGTGCTGTCACCTGAGCTGCAGACCCAAGTTCAGGGCAGTATTTCCTATATCGGCAGCCTGCTGGGCGAGCAGACGCGCACCGCGACCGCCCGTGCGGTTCTGACCAACCCCGATGGCGCCTGGCGGCCTGGCTTGCCCGTCGCCATCGAGGTGGCGACCGCATCCCGTGAGGTTGCCGTCACCATTCCTGCAGCTGCCGTGCAGCGTATCGATGAGCAGCCTCAGGTGTTCGTCAGGGTCGACAACGGATTCGTCGCTCAGCCGGTAAGGCTGGGCGTGGCCAGCGATGGTTTCGTAGAAGTCACGCAGGGTTTGAGTGCCGGCGTCGAGGTTGCCGCGCAAGGCAGCTTCATCCTCAAGTCCGAGCTTGGCAAAGGCTCCGCAGACCACGCCCACTGACGGCTACCAGCGAGAAATCTCATGTTCGAGCGTATCATCCAGTTCGCTATCGAGCAGCGCTTCGTCGTGCTGCTTTTCGTACTCGCAATGGCAGGTATCGGGATCGCCAGCTATCAGAAGCTGCCGATCGATGCCGTCCCCGATATCACCAACGTCCAGGTGCAGATCAACACCGCTGCAGCAGGCTTTTCGCCACAGGAAACCGAACAGCGTGTGACCTTTCCCATCGAAACCGCGATGGCAGGTCTGCCGCAACTGATACAGACACGTTCTCTGTCGCGCTCCGGGTTTTCCCAGGTCACGGTGATTTTCGAAGACGGTACGGATCTGTACTTCGCCAGGCAACTGGTCAACGAACGCCTGCAGATGGCCCGCGCGCAACTTCCCGTCAACGCGGAAACGGCCATGGGGCCGATTTCCACAGGGCTGGGGGAGATCTTTCTGTGGACCGTCGAAGCCCGGCCCGGCGCCACCAAGGAGGACGGTAGCGCCTACACCGCCACCGATCTGCGCGTCATCCAGGACTGGATCATCAAGCCGCAGTTGCGCAACGTGCCCGGCGTTGCGGAGATCAACACCATCGGCGGTTTTGCCAAGGAGTTTCAGGTCGCCCCGGATCCCAGGCGACTGGCTGCCTACCGGCTGACCCTGAGCGACCTGATCACTGCGCTCGAACGCAACAATGCCAACGTGGGCGCGGGTTTCATCGAGCGTAACGGCGAACAGCTGGTGGTTCGCGCACCGGGGCAGGTATCGGACGAGAAAGACATCGCCAACATCATCGTTTCGAACGCCGGTGGCACGCCGATTCGCGTCAGTGATGTGGCGCAGGTGCAGATCGGCCGTGAGCTGCGCACCGGCGCGGCAACCGAGAACGGCCGTGAAGTGGTCCTCGGCACCGTGTTCATGCTGATCGGCGAGAACAGTCGCAGCGTGTCTCAGGCCGTATCGGCCAAGCTGGTGGAGATCAACCGCTCGCTGCCGAAAGGGGTGGTGGCCGTCGCCGTGTATGACCGAACCAACCTGGTCGACAAGGCCATCGCCACCGTCAAGAAGAACCTCATCGAAGGGGCGATTCTGGTCATCGCGGTGCTGTTCCTCTTCCTGGGCAATATCCGTGCGGCGATCATCACCGCGATGGTGATTCCGCTGTCGATGCTGTTCACCTTCACCGGGATGTTCGCCAACAACGTCAGCGCCAACCTCATGAGCCTGGGGGCGCTGGACTTCGGCATCATCGTCGATGGTGCGGTGGTGATCGTGGAAAACTCGATCCGCCGGCTGGCCCATGCCCAGCAGCACCACGGCCGCATGCTGACCCGCGCCGAGCGATTCCGCGAGGTGTTCGCGGCGTCCAGAGAGGCCAGGCGTCCGCTGATCTTCGGTCAGTTGATCATCATGGTCGTTTACCTGCCGATCTTTGCCCTCACCGGGGTCGAGGGCAAGATGTTCCACCCCATGGCGTTCACGGTGGTGATTGCGCTGCTGGGGGCGATGATCCTTTCCGTGACCTTCGTGCCCGCCGCCATTGCCCTGTTCATCACCGGCAAGGTGAAGGAAGAGGAAGGCATGGTCATGCGCTCGGCCCGCCGCGCCTACCAGCCGGTTCTGGCGTGGGTGATGAGCCATCGTACCCCGGTGTTCGCAGCCGCTCTGGTGGTGGTCGCGCTGTCCGCTCTGGTCGCCACGCGCATGGGCAGCGAGTTCGTGCCCAGCCTGAGCGAGGGCGACTTCGCACTGCAGGCGCTGCGGGTACCCGGAACCAGCCTGACGCAATCCGTGGAAATGCAGCGCCGCCTGGAAACCGCGCTGATGGAAAACATGCCGGAGATCGAGCGCGTGTTCGCCCGAACCGGCACCGCGGAAATCGCCGCCGACCCGATGCCGCCGAATATTTCCGACGCTTACGTGATGCTCAAGCCTAAAGAACAGTGGCCGGATCCGGACAAGTCACGCGAAGCCCTCATCGCCGATCTGCAGCGTGTCAGTGCCACGGTGGCCGGGAGCAACTACGAGCTGTCGCAACCGATTCAACTGCGCTTCAACGAGCTCATTTCCGGCGTGAGGAGCGACGTGGCGGTCAAGGTGTTCGGTGACGACATGGACGTGCTCAACAAGACGGCTGGCGAAATCTCCGAGGTGCTGGAATCGATCAGCGGTGCTTCCGAGGTCAAGGTCGAGCAGACGTCCGGCTTGCCGATGCTGACCATCAACGTCGACCGCGAAAAGGTCGCGCGCTACGGCCTGAACATCGGCGACGTGCAGGACACCATCGCCTTCGCGGTAGGTGGGCAGCAGGCCGGTACCGTGTTCGAGGGCGACCGGCGCTTCGCTATCGTGGTGCGTCTTGCGGATCAACTGCGTACCGATGTGGAGGGCCTGTCACGTCTGCCCATCCCCATTGCGCCGCGCCCTGGCAGTGCCGCGGATCAGATCGAGTTCATTACCCTGGCGGATGTCGCCAGCCTCGATCTGGTGCTTGGGCCCAATCAGGTCAGTCGTGAAAACGGCAAGCGCCTGGTCGTGGTCAGTGCCAACGTCCGTGGTCGCGATCTGGGCTCGTTCGTGGAGGAAGCCGGGCAACGTATCGAGCAAGGGGTGCAGATACCCACGGGCTACTGGACGACCTGGGGCGGTCAGTTCGAGCAGCTGCAATCAGCGGCCAAGCGGCTGCAAATCGTGGTGCCGGTGGCGTTGCTACTGGTCTTGACCTTGCTGTTCATGATGTTCAACAACCTCAGGGATGGCCTGGTGGTATTCACCGGCATTCCCTTCGCGCTGACGGGCGGCGTGCTGGCGCTGTGGTTACGGGATATTCCCCTGTCGATCTCTGCCGGCGTGGGGTTCATCGCATTGTCCGGCGTGGCCGTTCTCAACGGCCTGGTGATGATCGCCTTCATCCGTAGCCTGCGCGAAGAGGGGCGGCCGTTATCCGCGGCGATCACCGAGGGTGCCCTGACACGCCTGCGACCCGTGCTGATGACCGCCCTGGTCGCCTCGCTGGGGTTCGTGCCCATGGCATTGGCCACCGGTACGGGGGCTGAAGTTCAACGGCCATTGGCGACCGTGGTGATCGGCGGAATTCTTTCCTCCACCGCACTGACCCTGCTGGTGCTGCCTGCGCTCTACCAGTGGCTGCACCGCCGAGACGAGGACGAGCAGGTCGTAGCGCAGAGCGCCCGGTAACCCCTGCTGGCGGCACAGGGCTGGAGCTGTGGAGAGGGCCCTGAACCGCCCTCGTGGCTTTCCCGCCGGACGCACGCGAAGGGAGACTTACGGCGCACGTCGATTTACTGTGGCGGCGTCAGACAGCGCAGCGGCAGGGGAGTAGAGCCATGGGCACGGATACGAACGGTCGAGACTGGGTGCTGCGCAGCCACGTGCCGGGGCGGGTGGAGCGCATCTAGGCCTATTTCAGCGGCCATGGGTACGACCCGCATCGCCACGACGCCTACGCCATTGGCCGCACGCTGTCTGGCGTGCAGAGTTTTCGTTATCGGCGGGCCATGCGCCATAGCCTTCCTGGCGGCACGTTGGTCTTGCATCCGGACGAGCTGCACGACGGCATGGCGGGCACCGCGGACGGTTTTCGCTACCGCATGCTCTATATCGAGCCGCTGCTGATCCAGCAGGTGCTGGGCGGCAAGCCGCTGCCCTTCATCGCTGGCGGGCTTAGCGATGACCCGCGCCTGCGCCGGGCCACCGAGTCGTTCATGCAGGCGATGGATCATCCTCTCGAATCGCTGGAGGAAGACGATGCCATCCATGACCTCGCTCGCGCACTGGATGCGGTCGCCGGCACGAGTCGAGGGCGGCGCACCGTCGACTATCGCGCTGCGCAGCGGGCGAGGGAGTACATCCATAGCCGTAATGGCGCGAGCATCACCCTGGACGAGCTGGAGCATGTCAGCGGGCGCGAGCGCTGGAGTCTTTCCCGGGATTTTCGCGCGCTGTTCGGCACCAGCCCCTACCGTTACGTGACGATGCGGCGGCTGGATCGTTGCCGTGAGCTGGCATTGGCGGGTATCGGCCTGGCCGACGCGGCGCTGATCGCCGGCTTTTTCGACCAGAGCCACATGACGCGTCATTTCGTCAGAAGCTTTGGCCTGTCCCCGGCTCGCTGGCTGAGCATGGTGAGGTTGCAGGATCGTACAAGATAGCGCTCCGGCGCCTCGCTAGAGTGGTGAAAACCAACCGAGGAGCCGCCCATGTCCAGCCAGAATCCGTCGTCGAAACGCCCCGTCAACCTGGAGCAGAAATTGGCCCTGATCCAGGATCAGTGGTCACCCAGAGTGGTCGCGGAAATGAACGACTACCAGTTCAAGGTCGTGCGCCTGCAGGGCGATTTCATCTGGCATGCCCATGCCGAAACGGACGAAGCCTTTTTCGTCCTCGATGGGCAGTTGCGACTCGATTTCCGTGATGGCCAGGTAACGCTTGGCAGCGGCGAGCTGTACGTGGTGCCCAAGGGTGTGGAGCACAAGCCTTACGCCGAGCATGAGGTGAAGCTGATGCTTATCGAGCCGCGGGGTGTGCTGAATACCGGAGAGCAGGGCGGAGAACGTACGGCGATGAACGATCTGTGGATCTGACGGTTGGGCCGGCGTTCATTGCGAACGCCGGCCTTTGATCACTGCGTCAGGTGCCGCTCTTTACCTTGGTCCAGATTCGCGTGCGGATGCGGTCGATGTTCAGCGGCATGGCTTCCAGGGCGTAGAGCTTTTCCATGACGTCATCGGGCGGGTAGACGGTGCTGTCGGCCTTGAGCGCCGGGTCGACCAGCGCGTCGGCCTTGCTGTTGCCGTTGGCGTAGTGCACGTAGTCACTGATGCCGGCGATCACCTTGGGCTCCAGCAGATAGTTCATGAAGGCGTAGGCGGCCTTTTCGTTGGGCGCGTCCTTGGGGATGGCGACCATGTCGAACCACATCGGCGCACCTTCCTTGGGAATCACGTAGGCGATGTCGACGCCATTGCCGGCCTCCTTGGCGCGGGCGCTGGCCTGCATGATGTCGCCGGAGAAACCCACCGCCATGCAGACGTCGCCATTGGCCAGCTCACCGACGTATTTGGAAGAGTGGAAGTAGGCGACGTTCTCTCGCATTTCCATCAGCAGCGCTTCGGCCTTCTTGTAGTCCTCGGCCTTCTGGCTGTGGTGCGGCAGGCCCAGGTAGTGCAGGGCGATGGGCAGCATTTCCGGGCCGTTGTCGAGAATCGCCACACCGCACTTGCTCAGCTTGGCCATCAGCTCGGGCTTGAAGATCAGGTCCCAGGAATCGAGCGGCACGTCGTCGCCGAGTACGGCCTTGACCTTCTCGACGTTGTAGCCGATGCCGGTGCTGCCCCACAGGTAGGGGAAGCCGTGCTGGTTGCCCGGGTCGTTGCCTTCCAGCGCCTTGAGCAGCGTCGGGTTGAGGTTCTGCCAATTGGGCAACTGTCTCTTGTCCAGCTGCTTGAGCGCGCCGCCCTGAATCTGCCGGGCCATGAAGTGGTTGGAGGGGAAGACCACGTCATAGCCGGAGCGGCCGGCCATCAGCTTGGCGTCGAGGGTTTCGTTGCTGTCGTAGACATCGTAGTGGGGCGTTACGCCACTGGCCTGCTGGAAGTCTTTCAGGGTGTCGGGGGCGATGTAGTCCGTCCAGTTGTAGATGCGTACGTCCTGCGCTGCCTGGCTGACCGAGGCGACGAGCATGAGCGGGATGAGCGATTTCAGCATGGGAGACCTCAACTGTTGTTGTCGATGTTTTGGAGGCAGCAGTCAGGACCTGTTCAAAGTCTGCTGCGCGTCGGCACTGCTGCGTTAAAAACAGGCTCAGAATGCTCATTTACAGCGCGTAAACTGCGCTTCTTCGCCTGTTTTTGCCTTGCATTGCTCTAGCTCGCGAAACTTTGAATAGATCCTCAGAAAATCAGTACATAGGTTTTACGCAGCGTTTCTTGTATGTCCCACACGCCAGTGGTGTTGGCCGGCAACATCAGCGCGTCGCCGGCCTTGATCTCGATGGGCTCGCCCACGTCGGGGATGAAGGTGCAGCGCCCGGCGATGAAGTGGCAGAACTCCTGTTGCTCGATCTGCCGACGCCAGCGGCCGGGCGTGCATTCCCAGATGCCGGTTTCCACGCCGTCGTCGCGCTCCACGCAGGTCACCGAAGTGACGGCGGCGGGCTCGCTGAGTGGTACCGCGACCGGGTTGTGTTGGTCGAGTGCGACGCTGTCGGTATTACGAAAGTGGGTGATGGTCATGGCTTGCAACCTGAGTGGCAGATGAGGGTGTTCACTTCATGAAGCCTTCCATCAGGCTGGCCACGCGCTGCGCCATGTAGCGCTGCCACGGGCGGCTGGATGGGTCGGCCAGCAGTTTGTCCTCGCGCACGAAGCTGCGGATGATGGCGTTGTAGCCGAGCCAGCGGCAGGGCTCCGGCTCCCAGCGCGGCAAGTCCTGCACACGGGTGTCGTGGCGTACCCAGGGCTGACGGGTGAGCAGGCTGTCGTTGCCGAGGATCAGATCGGCCAGGGTGCGCCCGCCGAGGTTGCTGGCGCCTACGCCTTCGCCACCGTAACCGCCGGAAAGGGCGATGCCGTTGCCACGGTCGCAAAGCATGTGCGGATGGAAGCGCCTCGCCATGCCCAGGTTGCCGCCCCAGGCGTGGGTGATGCGTACGTTGCGCAGTTGCGGAAACAGTTCGCTGAACAGGTAGCGGCGCAGGCCACGCTCCTCGTCACTGAGGTTGAAGTCGCTGCGCAAGCGGCTGCCGAAGCGATAGCCGCCGCGCGCGCCGAAGATCAGCCGGTCATCCATGCTGCGTTGGCCATAGGTGACCTGGCGGCTGGTTTCGCAGAAGGCCTGGCCGCGTTCCAGGCCGATCTCCGCCCAGATCGAGGCGGGCAGTGGTTCGCTGGCGACGATCAGGCTCTGTACCGGGATCTGATGGCGGCCGAGCGGCGGCAGGTTGGCGGCGTAGCCTTCCACGGCAGGCACCACCCAGTCTGCGCGCACTTCGCCCGCTGCGCAGCGCACGCTGCCGGCCTGCCAGCTCAGGGCCGGCGTGCCTTCGTAAATGCTCACGCCCAGCGCTTCCACGCAGCGGGCCAGGCCGCGCACCAGCCGGGCCGGCTGAATGGTCGCGCAGTGTGGCGTGTAGAGTGCGCCATAGGCGCCGGGGATGCGCAGTTGCTGAGCGAGTTCTTCAGCGGGCAGCCAGCGGTAGTCGTCGTCGCCCAGGCCTTCTTCGCGATAGCCGCGCAGGTACTCGCGCAGACGCAGTTCCTGCTCCGGGTAACGGGCCGCGCAGTACAGCACGCCGCCCTTGCGGTAATCACAGTCGATGCCTTCGCGCTGCAGCACCTGGCCGACTTCATCGGGAATGCCATGCAGCAGGTCGTAGGATTCACGGCGGGCCTGCGGCGACAGGCCCGACAGCAGGCGATCCTCGCCAAGCAGGTTGCCCATCAGCCAGCCGCCGTTGCGACCGGATGCACCGAAGCCGGCGATCTTCGCCTCGAGGATGACGATGCGCAGCTCGGGAGCCTGGCGCTTGAGGTAGTAGGCCGTCCACAGCCCGGTGTAGCCCGCGCCGATGATGGCGACATCGGCCTGGACATCGCCTTGCAGCGATGGGCGCGGTGTCAGCGGCTCATCCAGTTGATCCATCCACAGGCTGATGTTGCGCCAGTCGTTCATGCACCGCTTCCACGAAGAATGTATGCAGCAAGACTAGAAGCCCGATCAGGCGTTGTCTTGCGCGCGTACCCGCGCGTAGAGGTCTTTCAGGTAGGCCTTGGGTGACAGGCCGGTGTGGCGGCGAAAGGTGCTGTAGAAGGCGGTCAGGGAATTGAAGCCGGCTTCGAAGGCCAGCTCGTCCATACGCCGCAGGTCATTGCCTGCCTGCAGGCGTTGCAGCAGGTGCTGCAGGCGCGCCCGGTTGACGTAGCGGTAGAAGCTCTGGCCGAGCACCTGGTTGAGCAGGTAGGAAATCTGGTTGCGGCTGTAGCCGGTGGCAGTGGCCACCTGTTGCAGGCTCAGGGCCGGGTCGAGAAAGGGTTGGCGGCGCTGGAAGTAGTCCTGCAGGTCCTGCGCCATGAAGCCCAGCTGGCGGGTCGACAGCCCCAGCTTGCTGATCGCCGCGCTGGTCTGGATCGGAGGGCGCGTGTCCTGACCTTCATGCACCAGCGAGGCGTATTCGTTGACCCGCCAGATCAGCCCGTCGCGCACGGTGATCGCTTCAGCGGTTCGAAACGACACCAGGCCCTCGCCGCCATGCAGCGTGGTGCGGTACTGGATGAACGCGGTATGGCCGTCGATGCGGATGCGGTCGGTGTGTTCCAGGGCTTCGTCCGGGTGGCGCGGCATGGTGCTGAGCACGTAGTCGCGCAGCTCGGCCAGGCCCATGCTGCGGTTGAGGAAGAAGTCGTTGTACTCGACCTCCGGGTGATAGAGCGCCATCACCGCATCCAGATCGCGGTACTTCCAGCTGTAGTGGTAGCGCAGCACGGTTTCGCGGGTGCGTTCGGTCTGGGCGGGGTCGTCGGGGATATCTGGCATGCCGGGTTCGTCCAGGTGGCAGAGGGCAGCTTGCCCGAGTCAGGGTGTGTCCTCAAGGGGCGGCCAAGATGAGCCGTACGAGATCAACGTGAGTAAAACTTGTTTTTAAAGTTAATCGATTGAGTTTGTTTCACTCGGTCGCGGCCTCGACAATGCACACCATCATTTATGCATTGGAGATATCGCCATGGCCCTGGCACACAGCCTCGGATTCCCCCGAATCGGACGTGACCGCGAACTGAAGAAAGCTCAAGAGGCCTTCTGGAAAGGCGAGCTGGACGAAGCCGGCCTGCGTGCAGTGGGCCGTGAGTTGCGTGCCCGGCACTGGCAGGTGCAGAAGGAGGCCGGTATCGAGCTGCTGCCGGTCGGCGACTTCGCCTGGTACGACCAGGTGCTGGCCCATTCCCTGACCTTCGGGGTGATCCCCGAGCGTTTCCGCCCTGCCAGCGGCAAGCCGACCCTGGACACCCTGTTCGCCATGGCCCGCGGCGTGAGCGGCGACAACTGCTGCGGCGGCGCCCATGCGCAAGAGATGACCAAGTGGTTCGATACCAACTACCACTACCTGGTGCCCGAGTTCACTGCTGACCAGCAGTTCGCCCTCAGCTGGGAGCAGCTGTTCGAGGAAGTGGATGAGGCCCGTGCCCTGGGCCATGAGGTCAAGCCGGTGGTGATCGGCCCGCTGACCTACCTATGGTTGGGCAAGCTCAAGGGCGAGGCTCAGGGTTTCGACAAGCTGGAGTTGCTCGAGCGCCTGCTGCCGCTCTACGGGCAGATATTCCGGCGCCTGGCCGAGCAGGGCGTGGAATGGGTGCAGATCGACGAGCCGATTCTGGTGCTCGACCTGCCTCAGGACTGGAAGAACGCGTTCGAACGCGCCTACAACATTCTGCAGCGCGAACCGCTGAAGAAGCTGGTCGCCACTTACTTCGGTGGTCTTGAAGAGAACCTCGGCCTGGCGGCCAATCTGCCGGTGGACGGCCTGCACATCGACCTGGTGCGCGCGCCACAGCAGTACCCGACCATCCTCGACCGTCTGCCAGCCTACAAGGTGTTGTCCCTTGGCGTGGTCAACGGCCGCAACGTGTGGCGCTGCGATTTGGAAAACGCTCTGGCGGTGATCGGCCATGCCCACAGCCGGCTCGGCGAACGCCTGTGGATCGCGCCGTCCTGCTCGTTGCTGCACAGTCCGGTTGACCTGCAGCGTGAAGATCAACTGGATGCCGAGCTGAAGGGCTGGCTGGCCTTCGCCACCCAGAAGTGCGCCGAGGTGGCGCTGCTGGCGCGTGCCGTCAATCAGCCGGACGCTCCCGAGGTGCGCACCGCGCTGGCCGAGAGCCGCGCCGTGCAGGCCAGCCGAGCGGCTTCACCACGTATCCACAAGCCTCAGGTGCAAGCGCGCCTGGCTGCCGTGACCACCCGCGATAGCCAGCGCGAGTCGCCGTTCGCCCAGCGTATCGTCAAGCAGCGGGCCGGCCTCGATCTGCCGCCGTTCCCGACCACCACCATCGGCTCGTTCCCGCAGACCTCGGCGATTCGCCTGGCGCGCCAGGCTTTCAAGCAGGGCAAGCTGTCGCTGGGTGATTACACCGACGCCATGCACAGCGAGATTCGCCATGCGGTTGAGATTCAGGAGCGCCTGGAGCTCGACGTGCTGGTGCATGGCGAGGCCGAGCGCAACGACATGGTCGAGTATTTCGCCGAGCAGTTGGACGGCTACCTGTTCACCCGTTTCGGCTGGGTACAGAGCTACGGTTCGCGCTGCGTGAAGCCGGCGGTGATCGTTGGCGACCTGAGCCGACCCCAGGCCATGACCGTGGAGTGGATTCGCTATGCGCAGAGCCTCACCGGCAAGGTGATGAAGGGCATGCTCACCGGTCCGGTGACCATGCTGATGTGGTCGTTCCCCCGTGAAGACGTCAGCCGCGAAGTGCAGGCCCGGCAGCTGGCCCTGGCGATTCGCGACGAAGTCGTCGACCTCGAGCGTGCCGGCATTCGTATCGTGCAGATCGACGAAGCGGCATTCCGCGAGGGGCTGCCGCTGCGCAAGGCCGACTGGCAACACTATCTGGACTGGGCTACCGAGTCCTTCCGGCTGTGCGCCAGTGGCGTACGTGACGAAACGCAGATCCACACCCACATGTGCTACAGCGAATTCAACGACGTGATCGAGTCCATCGCCGCCATGGATGCGGACGTGATCACCATCGAGACCTCACGCTCGGACATGGAACTGCTGCAGGCCTTCGAGGCTTTCGAGTACCCCAACGAGATCGGCCCGGGCGTCTACGACATCCACTCGCCGCGGGTGCCGGACACCGGCGAAATGGTCAAGCTGATGCGCAAGGCCGTGCGCCGTATCCCAGCCGAGCGCCTGTGGGTCAACCCGGATTGCGGCCTGAAGACCCGCGGCTGGCCAGAGACCGAAGCCGCGCTGGTCAACATGGTCGCCGCCGCCCGTCAGCTGCGCAAGGAGCTGGCCTGAGGCTCCGCCCGCAGCCTCTGGTGCAGCAGTTGTAGGAGCCGGGGGGACGCCTAGTCCCTTGCCGGCGAAAGCGGTGGAAGATTCGCCGATGGTGTCGGAGCGCAGATCGATTCGCTGGCAAGCCAGCTCCTACTGTTTTTCTGTCGGTAGCCTGTGGTTTACCGCCTAACCCGCCAGGTATTGTTCGGTCGAGGTGACGGTCGCATAGGCGAAGGCCAGCGCGGCCATATAGGCTGCCTGGACCTGCGTGGCTGGAACCTGATTGCCTTCGAATTCCTGGTCGCGTGTCGCGCAGGCATCATGGATCACCGTGGTGGCGTAGCCGAAGTCCGCACTGGCGCGGGCGGCGGCATCGATGCACATATGGCTCATGGCGCCGACCAGGGTGATCTGTTCGACGCCTGCCTTGTCGAGCTGCGCCTTCAGATCGGTGTCGCGAAACGCGTTGACCTTGTGCTTGAGCACCACGCTCTCACCCGCCTGCGGCTGCACGCTGGCATGGATCTGCGCACCGCTGGAGCCTGCGGCGAAGAAGGGCGCCCCGTCTCCCTGAAATTCATGACGCACGTGCACCACCGTATCGCCGGCAGCACGAGCGGCTGCCAGCACACGTGCGGCGTTCCGCGCTGCCGCGTCGATGCCGTGCAGCGGCCATTTGCCGTCGGCGAAGTAGTCGTTCTGGATGTCGATCAGAATCAGGGCGCGCTTGCTCATGATGTGCTCCATGGGAAGGGGATGGTTTACACCTTAGCCTGTGCGCCACCGATAGGGGAGGCGGGCGGGGCCGGTCAGCGTTGTGGCGATCTTTCAGACCGCATCTTCAGCCGCCTTGCCGGCAGGGTTCTCGCGGGTCGGCATGGCGAGTATCTCCGGCAGCACTTCGCGCGCGAATACGCCGTGCAGGCGCCACAGCTCGGCGACCGGATCGAGGTGATGATCGACGCGGATATCCCACAGCGGGTACTCCTCGCGGTCGACGATATAGATCACCGCCGAGGATTCGCCATGGCGGTCACCGCCACGGGCATCACCGGCGGACAGGGCATGGATCAGCCGTTCGACCAGCGGCCGATCCTCGCCATGGCGAAAGGCGTCGGCCACGGCGTCCAGCACCTGCGGCCCGACAAGGCGATTGCCCTGCACGGAAAACTGTTCACCGGATAGCGAACCCGCCCAAGGAATGCACTGATCACCCGTCCAGCAGACACTGTCCCCCTCGCGGTCGATCAACGCCAGCTGACGCAGTTCCATGCACGGGTCGGTATCCATCAGCCGTTTGAGTGCTGCGGGGGCTGAATGGCCCTGGCGTAACAATGCCAGCCCGTCGAGGCCCAGGTAGGGATTGACCTGCGCCTGGGTCGCCACCGCCCCAGCACCTGCGGCGGCGTGGCTGAGCAGCTTGCCGACGGCGGGCATGGCGGTAGCGGCGGCAACGCCGAACTGGCCGGTTCTGGGGCAGCGGGCAACGATGGAAAAAGTCATGGCGGCTCCTTTATGCGCATGTGCCTTAGGCCGCGGACCGGTCGCGATCGTTCCGCTTGTCGGTCGTCGCAACGCTATCGGTATTTGTTGATAAGCATTATCATTCGCTGGATTGCCGCCACGCCTCTGGCGCATCGTCACGAGCAACCCCACTTCATGGTCGACCAGCCGTCTTCACTCGAGCCTCGCCAGCCCGATCCGTCCGCGACGGAGCCGGTACAGCGCGATGCTTTCCTGCGCACCTTTCTCGCCCGTCGTGAACAGATGGAAGCGGTGTTGCGGCGGCGCGTCGGTTGCCGGGCAACTGCGGCGGATCTGGTGCAGGAGCTGTTCCTGCGTTTCTGGCGACGGCCCAGTGCGCCGCTCGAAGACATGGGCAGCTACCTGATTCGCAGCGCCCACAACCTGGCCATCGACCATTTGCGCAGCGAGGGCGCGCGCAGCCGTAACGAAGCCGGACTGCTGTCCGAGCAGCGTAATGACACCAGCGTCTCACCGGATGCCGCCCTGGAAGCGGGCAGCGATCTGCGCCGTGTGGAGGCCGCGCTGCGGGGGCTGCCGGAGCGAACCCGGCACATTTTCCTGCTCAATCGAATTCACGGTCAGACCTATGGGCAGATCGCCCGCAGCATGGCGCTTTCCCAGAGCGCCGTAGAAAAACATATGATGCGCGCCCTGGAAGCCTGCAAGGCCAGCGTCATCGACACGCCGGCCAGCCACTCACACGGAAGCGTCGCGCCATGAGCCACGAGTCATTCATACAGGAGGAGTCACTGTCGCGCATCGAACAGGACGCCTGGCTGTGGCTCGGCCGTCTGCAGGGCCAGCCGGGCGACAAGGTACAGATGGCCTTCGAGCAATGGCTGGCCGCCGCGCCCGAGCATGTCGATACCTTCGTGCGCATGCAGTCGCTCTGGCACCTGAGCCGCCCGGCTGCCCAGCGCCTGGCCGAGGAAGAGGCCGCCGCCTTGCAGCAGTACCTGCGCCCGCCGTCGAGCCGCCGCCCTTACTGGGCTTCGGCACTGGCGCTGGCCGCCTGCCTGCTGCTGGTGGTCTGGGGAGGCGGGTGGCAGCCGTTGCGCTGGGTCGATGACCTGGGCGCGGACATGGTCTCGGCACCCGGGCAGGTGCGCAGCGTGACATTGAGCGATGGCTCCACCGTGGTGCTGGATGCCGACAGCGCCATCGCCGTCGAGTACGGCGAGGGCGAGCGGCATGTCGAGCTGCGGCGTGGTGCGGCGTATTTCAGTGTGGTGCCGGGCGATATTCCCTTCACTGTGGCCGCCGCCGGTGGCGAGGCACGGGTGCTCGGCACGCGTTTCGAAGTGCGCCGGTTCGATGATGGCGCCCGGGTCTCGGTGCTACAGGGCCGGGTGGCCGTTCGTGGTGGGCCACTGGAGGCACCGCGGGTGCTCACCGCCGATCAGCAACTGAGTTTTGCCGATGGCGTCAGCGGCAAGTTGCGCAGTGTCGATGCCGAAGCGCTGACTTCCTGGTGTGACGGCCGTCTGAGCTTCTACCGTACGCCGCTGGGCGAAGTGCTCGACGAACTGCGCCGCTATCACCCGGGGCGCATCGTGCTGCTCAACGATGACCTGCGCGAGCGGCGGGTCAGTGGCAGCTTCGCCAGCCAGGATCCCCAGGCGATTCTCGATGCCCTGCAGGGCGTCGTCGGCTTCCAGCAGCACACTGTGCTGGGACGCCTGATCATCCTGCGCTGAAAATATTTTCGCTGGAGGGTGAGGTAAACCCCATCGGCATCCGTGTACTGCTTTGAATGCGACTTTTTCGCAATGAGAACCAGCACCTGGGATGATGAAAGCCATGAATCACCGCACCATGCGTCGGCAGGATGCCACCTTGAAACATGTCGGCCTGGCGGCCCTCCTGCTGAGCACGGGGATGCTGCCACTGGCACCGCCGGCGCTGGCCCAGGCCGTTGCCGATCAGGCGGCGACCTATGTGTTCGCCATACCGGCGCAGCCGCTGCCGCAGGCGCTCGATGCGTTCAGCCGAACCACCGGCCTCAACGTGGTGTATACCGACGAAGCGCCATACGCCGTGCAGGCCTCGGCACTGCAGGGGCGCATGAGCGTCGAGCAGGCGCTGGCCCGCTTGCTGGCCGGCTCCGGTTTCACCTTCGCGCGAGCGGGCGCCGGCACCGTCACGCTGCAGGCAGTGCCTGCCGATGGCGCAGTGAATCTGGGCGCCGTGAACATTCAGTCGCAACGCACCACGGCCTACAGCTATCAGCCACCCGAAACCACCTCGCTGACACGCAGCGACACGTCACTGCTGGATATTCCCCAGGCCGTCGCGGTGGTGCCGGCGCAGGTGCTGCAGGATCAGCAGCCACAGAATCTCGATGATGCCCTGGCCAACGTCAGTGGCATCACCCAGTCCAATACCTTGGGCAGCACGCTCGATGCGGTGATGAAGCGCGGTTTCGGTGACAACCGTGATGGTTCCATCCTGCGTGACGGCATGCGTACCATCCAGGGCCGCAATTTCACCGCCACCGCCGAGCGCGTCGAGGTGCTCAAGGGGCCGTCGTCGATGCTCTACGGCATTCTCGATCCGGGCGGCGTGATCAATGTGGTCAGCAAGAAACCTCAGCTGGAAAGCTACCGTGCCATCACCGGCCGGGCTTCGACCTTTGGCCATGGGAAGAACGGCAGTGGCGGCACGCTCGACCTCACCGGCCCACTGGGCGAAACCGGCCTGGCCTATCGGCTGATCGCCGATTACGACGACGCCGACTACTGGCGTAGCTTCGGCACCAATCGCGACAAGACCTTCGCGCCCTCGCTGGCCTGGTACGGCGAAGACACCACCGTCACCCTCAGCCACGAGTACCGCGAGTATTCGGTGCCTTTCGACCGGGGCACGGTGTTCGTCAATGGCAAGCCGCTCGACATTCCCAGCGAACGTCGTCTGGATGAGCCTTACAACGTCACCGAAGGTCGTTCCAACCTGAGCATCTTCGACCTCTCCCATCAGCTCAACGATGACTGGAAGGCCCATTTCGCCTATAGCTACAACCGCGATACCTATGACGATTACCAGGCGCGGGTGACCAGTGTGAATACCAGCAACGGTACGGTAGGGCGCCGTCTGGATGGCACACGTGGCGCGGTCAGCACCTCGCACTTCGCGACGTTCGACCTGGACGGCAGGGTCGTGCTGGGCGGTATGCGGCACGACCTGTTGATGGGCGTGGATCACGAGTACCGCAAGTTCTACCGCGAGGATCTGATTCGACAGACAACCACGCGCCGGCTCAATTACAACCAGCCTATCTACGGGCTCGACCCGGTGCCCACGACGGTGGTTGCCAGCGACAGCGACCAAACCGATCGAGTGGTCACTCAGTCGGCCTTCATTCAGGACTCCATCCACCTCAACGAGCAATGGATCTTCGTCGCTGGTGCCCGTTATCAGCTATATGACCAGCTTGCCGGGCGTGGGCGGCCGTTCAACAAGAACACCGACATCAACGGCCAGTTGTGGATGCCGCGTGTCGGCCTGGTCTACAAGCTCAACGACGAGCTGTCGCTCTATGGTGGCTACAGTGAATCCTTCAAGCCCAACTCGACGATTGCACCGCAAAGCGGCATCGGCTCTGTCAACGAGATGGCGCCGGAGGAGGGCAAAAGCTGGGAGCTGGGGGCCAAACTGGATATGCCCGGGCGCATCACCGGTACCCTGGCGCTGTTCGATATCGTCAAGGAGAACGTTTCGGTTCTCGATCTCGAGGGCTATCGCCGAGCGGCGGGGGAAGTCCGCTCACGGGGCGTCGAGCTGGATCTCACTGGCCAACTCACTGATCGTATCAGCCTGATCGGCACGTTCGCCTTTACCGATGCAGAGGTGACCAAAGATCCGTCGATCAAAGGCAATCAACTGCAGAACGTCGCCAGGCAAAGCGCTTCGCTGTCTGCGGTCTATGACCTTGGTGCGCTGCTCGGCGGCGATCGCCTCAGAGTGGGCACGGGGGCTCGCTATGTTGGTGATCGCCAGGGGGACTCCGACAACACCTTCACGTTGCCGTCGTATACCGTTGCCGATGCCTTCGCCAGCTATGAGACGCGCCTAGGCGAGAACAAGCTGCGCCTGCAGCTCAACGCCAAGAACCTGTTCGACAAGACCTACTACAGCTCGTCGGTGAACAGTCTCAACGTGTCCATTGGCGAGCCGCGTCAACTGCAACTCTCCAGCACCCTGGAGTTCTGAGCGCGTCCACAATCGCTTCGCCCCGAGGGCGGGGCTCCTACGCGGTGTCTGGTGTCCACGCGAACGCGTAGGAGCTGGCTTGCCGGCGATTGGCAGCCATACCGCGATCTTGCTGAATGGCCACCATCGCATCGCCCGCAAGCGGGCTCCTACGCGGTGTCTGGTATCCACACGAAAGCGTAGGAGCTGGCTTGCCGGCGATTGGTAGCCATACCGCGATCTTGCTGAATGGCCACCATCGCATCGCCCGCAAGCGGGCTCCTACGCGGTGTCTGGTATCCACGCGATGGTGTAGGAGCCGGCTTGCCGGCGATTGGTAGCCATACCGCAATTGTGCAGGATGACCACCATCGCATCGCCCGCAAGCGGGCTCCTACATGGCTCTGGCATCCACGCGAACGCGTAGGAGCCGGCTTGCCGGCGAATGGCAGCCATACCGCGATCTTGCTGAATGGCCACCATCGCATCGCCCGCAAGCGGGCTCCTAGATGGCTCTGGCATCCACGCGAACGCGTAGGAGCCGGCTTGCCGGCGATTGGTAGCCATACCGCGATTGTGCAGGATGACCACCATCGCATCGCCCGCAAGCGGGCACCTACGCGGTGTCTAGTATCCACGCGATGGCGTAGGAGCCGGCTTGCCGGCGAATGGCAGCCATACCGCGATTGTGCAGAATGGCCACCATCGCATCGCCCGCAAGCGGGCACCTACATGGCCCTGGCATCCACGCGAACGCGTAGGAGCCCGCTCGCGGGCGATTCGATCGAGGGCTTCCCCAGAAACGCAGAAGCCCGGCACTTGGCCGGGCTTCTGGTTACCGCGGGGCGATGCTTACTGCACTTCCACCGCCAGGCTTTCGGCGATCTTCTTGTTCCAGATCGCCGGGCCGGTGATGTGTACCGACTCACCGTTGCTGTCGACGGCGACGGTGACCGGCATGTCTTTCACGTCGAACTCGTAGATCGCTTCCATGCCCAGTTCGGCGAACGCCAGCACCTTGGACTTCTTGATCGCCTGAGCCACCAGGTAGGCGGCGCCGCCGACGGCCATCAGGTACACGGCCTTGTTGTCCTTGATCGCTTCGATCGCGGTCGGGCCACGCTCGGATTTGCCGATCATGCCCAGCAGGCCGGTCTGTTCGAGGATCTGACGGGTGAACTTGTCCATCCGCGTGGCGGTGGTCGGGCCGGCAGGGCCAACCACTTCGTCGCCGATCGGGTCGACCGGGCCCACGTAGTAGATGAAGCGGCCTTTCAGATCGACCGGCAGTTCTTCACCCTTGTTGAGCATCTCGACCATGCGCTTGTGCGCGGCGTCGCGACCGGTGAGCATCTTGCCGTTGAGCAGGATGGTCTCGCCCGGCTTCCAGCTCTGCACGTCTTCCGGGGTCAGGGTGTCGAGGTCGACGCGCCGCGCCGACGGACCGGCTTCCCAGACGATTTCCGGGTAGGCGGAGAGGTCCGGTGCTTCCAGCTCGGCCGGGCCGCTGCCATCGAGCACGAAGTGGGCGTGACGGGTCGCGGCGCAGTTGGGGATCATGCATACCGGCAGCGAGGCCGCGTGGGTCGGGTAATCCATGATCTTGACGTCGAGCACGGTGGTCAGGCCGCCCAGGCCCTGGGCGCCGATGCCCAGCTGGTTGACCTTCTCGAACAGCTCAAGACGCAGTTCTTCGATCTTATTCTGCGGGCCACGGGCTTGCAGTTCGTGGATGTCGATGTGCTCCATGAGCACTTCCTTGGCCATCACCGCAGCCTTTTCGGCAGTACCGCCGATGCCGATGCCGAGCATGCCGGGCGGGCACCAGCCAGCGCCCATGGTCGGGACGGTCTTGAGTACCCAGTCGACGATCGAGTCGGACGGGTTGAGCATGGCCATCTTCGACTTGTTCTCCGAGCCGCCGCCCTTGGCTGCGACATCGACCTCGACCTTGTCGCCGGGCACGATGGAGTAGTGGATCACCGCCGGGGTGTTGTCCTTGGTGTTCTTGCGGGCACCGGCCGGGTCGGCCAGGATCGAGGCGCGCAGGACGTTTTCCGGCAGGTTGTAGGCGCGGCGCACGCCTTCGTTGATCATGTCGTCGACGCCCATGGTGGCGCCATCCCAGCGCACATCCATGCCCACCTTGATGAATACGGTGACGATGCCGGTGTCCTGGCAGATCGGACGGTGGCCGGTGGCGCACATGCGCGAGTTGATCAGAATCTGCGCCATGGAATCGCGGGCGGCAGGCGACTCTTCCTTCAGGTAGGCCTCGTGCATGGCCTGAATGAAGTCGACGGGATGGTAATAGGAAATGAATTGCAGGGCGTCGGCGACGCTCTGGATCAGATCGTCTTGCTTGATCACGGTCATGCGGGGCGCTCCCTTATAGGGCAGGAACTTGGGCGCCGGAACATGGCCGGCGCGTTCTAAAAGGCGCGGCAGTATACCGCGGGGCCGACGCCTGGGACACCCGTCAGGGCCCAGCGGCGATAACGCGAAGCGTCGCTAGGCTTTTTCACGGCGCGCGGGTAGAGTGGCGGCTAGTTGCCAGTATGGGACGGAGCCCATGATCCCAAGCAACCGTCGATTGACCCAACGTACGTTACAGAATCTGCTGATCAAGCGTTTCGGCATGGCTGTGGCTACCTATCTGATGATCGCTGCGCTGGCAGGGATTGCCTATTATCACGACCTTTTCAGCGCTTCTGGCAGCTCGGTCGCAGGGCTGCTGGGTATTGCCGTCGTCAGTCAGGCGCTGTTCTTCGCCCTGTTCATGTCGGGCCGCAATCTGACTTTTCGCGACCCCAGCCTCACCGAGGCGCAGGTACTGGTAGGTCTGGGCCTGATGACCGCGATGGTCGCCATGCTCGACGAAGGGCGCGGCAGCCTGCTGCTTATCTATCCCATGTCGTTGCTGTTCGGCCTGTTCCAGCTGCCGCCGAGGGTGTTCTTTCGCTGTGCCGGTCTGGCGTTCCTGGGGTTCGTGCTCATCAACCTGTACGACGCCTACCAGATGCGCATGCGCGATCCCGGTCTGGCTACGCTGCAGGTCTGCGCGCTGGGTCTCGTGCTGTTTTGGCTGAGCCTGTTCGCCTCTTATATGCAGAGCATGCGTCAGCGCATGCGGCAGCGTCGTTTCGCGTTGCAGGCGCATCAGGAAACCCTGCGCGGGATGATGCGCCAGCTCGAAGATCTGGTGGCCACCGACGAACTCACCGGGTTGTGCAACCGCCGTCATTTCCTGCGTCTGGCCGCCCGGGAGCTGGAAGGGCTGGGAGCCAAGCGACGCCATGGGCTGGCGCTGATCGATCTCGATCACTTCAAGAACATCAATGACCGGCATGGCCACGCGGCGGGCGACCGCGTGTTGCAGGCATTTGCCGGGATTGCCACGGCCTGCCTGCGCGACGGCGACATCATCGCCCGTTACGGTGGCGAGGAGTTCGTCCTGCTGGTGCCCAATACCGATGCGGATGCCTTCCTGTCCTGCTGCGAGCGGCTGCGGGTGGCGTTCAGCGAGGCCGAGCCGATAGGTGTTAAAGTGCACAACCTCAGCCTGTCCGTGGGGATGACCCTGGTATCCATGCACGACGACCTCGATGAAGCCCTGCACCGTGCTGATCAGGCGCTGTACCAGGCCAAACGTACCGGGCGCAACCGCTGCGCCTCGACCTGGGAACAGGCGGATGCCTGACCTGCTGGTCGGCGAGCGGCGCGTGAGCGTCGATCCTGCAAGTAACCTGCTCGATTCGCTGCTCGGCGCCGGCATTGCCGTGCCCTACAGTTGCCGCGCCGGCAGTTGCCAGGCATGCCTGGTGCGCTGCCTGGCCGGCGAGCCGCTGGATGCCAAGCCCGAGGCTCTCGATCCGGCGCGTCGGGAGCAGGGGTGGCGCCTGGCGTGTCAGTGCCGAGTGATCGATGATCTGCAGATCCAGTTATTCGACCCCGGACGCGATGGCATCCCTGCACGGATCCAGGCGTGCGACTGGCTGAGCGAGCATGTGTTGCGCTTGCGCCTGTTACCGCAGCAGGCCATGCGCTACCGTGCAGGGCAGCATCTGCTGCTGTGGACGGCCGACGGTATCGCCAGGCCGTATTCGCTGGCCAGCCTGCCGCAGGAAGACAGCTTTCTCGAATTTCACGTGGATTGTCGTCAGCCGGGAGCGTTCAGCGATGCGGCCCGGCAATTCAGGGTCGGGGAGCCTTTGCGCCTGGGCACCTTGAGTGGCGGGGCGCTGCACTACGATCCGGATTGGCAGGCCCGGCCGCTCTGGCTGCTGGGTGTCGGAACCGGCCTTGCGCCGCTGTACGCCATTCTGCGCGAGGCCTTGCGCCAAGCTCATCAGGGGCCGATCCGGGTCATGCATGTGGCGCGCTCGACTCGCGAGCATTACCTGGCCGGCTCGTTGCTCGAACTGGCCGCGCGTCATCCCGCTATACAGCTCGACCTGATCGAGGCGGCAGCGCTGCCCGATGCTCTGGCGGCGCTGCGTCCTGGCTCACGGCAGACCATCGTGCTGACCTGCGGTGGCCCCGACAGCGTTGATGCCATCGCTCGACGCCTCTACCTTGCCGGGCTGCCGCGCAGCCAGCTGTTCTCCGACCTGTTTCTGCCTCACGCCTGAGCGGCTACGCAGTCCGACGCCTATCTCAGAAACCAGAAGGCCCGCGTCGAACGCGGGCCTTCTGGTGGATGCCGCTGGTGGTCAGACCAGAGCGTCACCGACATGCAGGATCTTCATGCCGTTGGTGCCACCGATGGTGTGGTAGCTGTCGCCCTTGGTCAGGATGACCCAGTCGCCTTGCTGGACGAGGCCACGCTTGAGCAGTTCATCCACTGCAGCCTGGCTGACTTCGCCTGGTGGCAGGGCCGCCGGATCGAAGGGGATGGTGTACACGCCACGGAACATCGCCGAACGCGCCTGGGTGTCGCGGTGCGGGGAGAAGGAGTAGATCGGCACCGAGGAGCGGATGCGCGACATGATCAACGGCGTGTAGCCACTTTCGGTGAGGGCGATGATCGCCTTCACGCCTGGGAAGTGGTTGGCCGTGTACATGGCTGCCAGGGCGATGCTTTCGTCGCAGCGCTCGAAGGTTTTGCCGATACGGTGGCTGGAGCTCTTGCCGGTCGGGTGACGCTCGGCGCCGAGGCAGATGCGCGCCATGGCCTGCACGGCTTCCAGCGGGTAGGCGCCGGCGGCGCTTTCTGCCGAGAGCATGACCGCATCGGTGTAGTCGAGCACGGCGTTGGCCACGTCGGACACTTCCGCACGGGTCGGCATCGGGTTCTGGATCATCGACTCCATCATCTGGGTCGCAACGATCACTGCCTTGTTGTGGCGGCGTGCGTGCAGGATGATCTTCTTCTGAATGCCCACCAGCTCGGCGTCGCCGATTTCCACGCCCAGGTCGCCACGGGCAACCATCACCACGTCGCTGGCCTTGATCAGGCCGTCCAGGGTTTCGTCGTCCGCTACAGCTTCGGCGCGTTCGATCTTGGCGACCAGCCAGGCCTTGCCGCCGGACTCGTCACGCAGTTGACGGGCATATTCCATGTCCGCCGCGTCACGCGGAAAGGAAACGGCCAGGTAGTCCAGGTCCATTTCGGCAGCGAGCTTGATGTCGGCCTTGTCCTTTTCGGTCAGGGCTGGCGCGGTCAGGCCACCGCCGCGGCGGTTGATGCCTTTGTGGTCGGACAGCGGACCACCGATCAGCACGACGCAGTTGAGGGTGTCAGCGGTGGTGGTTTCGACACGCATGACCACACGGCCATCGTCGAGCAGCAGTTCGTCACCGACGCCACAATCCTTGACCAGATCCGGGTAGTCGATACCCACGACTTCCTGGTTGCCATCGGTCAGAGGATGGCTGGTGGAAAAGGTGAAGCGATCACCGACCTTCAGCTCGATACGCTTGTTGGCGAACTTGGCGATACGGATCTTCGGCCCTTGCAGGTCGCCCAGCAGGGCGACGTGGCGACCGTGCTTGGCGGCGATGTCCCGCACCAGCTTGGCACGCGCCTTGTGATCTTCGGGCGAGCCGTGGGAGAAGTTCAGACGAGCGACATCCAGCCCTGCGAGAATCAGCTGTTCCAGCATTTCCGGTGAATTGCTGGCTGGGCCGAGGGTGGCGACGATTTTGGTGCGGCGAGCGGTCATGCGCGGACTCCTTAATTGAAGCAGACCGCGAGGCTACTACGCCGCAGCGCTGTAGTCATTGTTCCTCTGCACTACTTTTCGGCAGACAGCTTGACCACCAGCAGGTCGCAGTCCACCGATTCGAGCAGGCGCTCGGCGGTGTGGCCGATGAGAATGGTGTCCAGGCGGCCTCGGGCGATGGCACCCATCACCAGCAGGTCGATTTCGTGCTTGCGCACGAAGCGCGGCAGCATGTTTTCCGGCGCGCCTTCGAGCAGGTGGGCCGATTCCGGGGCGATGCCGTGCTGGCGGACCAGCTCGTCGAACGCCTTGTGGTGCTGCTGCGCGTCGTCGCTGACGTACTGCTGGTAGGTGGCCAGCAACTCGGTATTGTTGAGCAGCGTACGTGGCATTGGCGCATGGCAGTGCACGATGTCGGCATGCAGGCCTAGCGCGGAGGAGAGCGCCAGGCTGGTGTCGATCAGGTGATGATCGAGTGCGGCGGGCTTGTCGTCCTTGTGCAGTGGATCGACGGCGGTGCACAGGTTGCGCCCGCGCCATTCGGCGTGATGCACCAGCCATAGCGGAAACGGGCAGTGGCGCATCAACTGCCAGCAACTGTCGGTCAGCAGCAGACGGCGCAGCAGGTTGTTGTGGGCGGCGGATTTGAGCACCAGATCCGGCTGCAGCTCGGCAGCCGCTTCGAGCACCGTTTCATGCAGGCGCTTGCCCCAGCGCACTTCCTGCTGCAGCGGCAGGCCTTCGTCACGCAACGGGGTGAGCAACTCCTCCAGCCATTTTCCTCGCTGCTCGAGCAGCGCGTCGCGAGCTCTGTTCTGCAGGCTGTTCTCGAGCAGGCTGCCATCCAGCGCGGCGCTATACTCCACCAGCAGCACATGCAGCCGAGCCTGAGTGCCACGGGCCAGCCAGACCGCACGTTCGAGTGCCGGGTGACTGGGTTGGCTGGCGTCGATCACGACCAGGAGCTTTTCGAGTTTCATGGGTCGACCTCGCAGGGTAATTAGGCAGCATTGCACCCCATCGTCCGATGAGGTGCCTTGACCTGAATCAGCTTAGAAGATCGAGCCCACTTGTCCGAGCTGTGCAGCGCGATAACGCAATGCAGCATGTTACCGCTGTTCAGTTTTCCGCGGCCTCGCCGATACGCTGCTCATTGGAGGAGAAACCCATGCGTATTCTGTTGCTGCTGTGCTGTGTTCTGGTCGTTGGCGGGTGTACCCGCATGTCCCTCGATCATCATCTGAACAAGGCCTATCAGGCCTACGATCTGGGCGAGTGCGAGGATGCGCTGCTCTATCTGTCGCAGGCCGAGCGCGCGAGTCGCTCGCGCAGCTACATCCAGCCGGAAATCTCCCTGCTGCGTGGCCAGTGCCTGGAGCGGCAGAACCTGTACATCGACGCGGCGCAGACCTACCAGTTCATCATTGGCCGCTATCCCACCAGTGAATACGCGTTCCGTGCCCGAGCACGGCTGGAAACCCTGCGCCAGCTCGGTCATCATGGTTTGCCGGAGCCCGCCAAGGTATCGCCTGCTCGAGCGCTTTGACGGCCCGAATATCGACTGGGGATTGTCGTGATGCGCATAGGTATCTGCCTGCTTCTTCTACTGCCCACGCTGGCGTTCGGAGAGGTTTATCGCTGGGTGGATGAGCGCGGGCAGGTGCATTACGGGCAGCAACCTCTGGCGGCGGATGCCGACGTGGTGGACGTCCGCCCGCAGGTGGTCGAGCGCGATGCCGCTACCCGGGAGCGCGAGCAGCGCAGCGAACGTTACTTTCAGGCCCGACGCGACGAGCAGGCTCAGGCCTCTCAAGCCCGCAAGCAACTGCAGGGCGAGAGGGCGAAAGAGTGCACGACGCTGCGTAACCGGCTGGCCTCTATGCCAGAGGGACGCCGCTACTACCGACCTGGCGACGATGGCGAGCGCCGCTATTACAGTGATCAGGAGCTGGATGCGGGGCGTGATTACCTGCGCAGCCAGTTATCCGAGCGGTGTAATTGAGGGCTGGTCAGCTCGCCGCACTGCCGCCATACTCAACCGACACTCATAGCGCTTCGCCATTATGAATGCCAATCGCCATATAGAACGGCACCAGCTGCCGTACTACCTCAACGTCTTCAATGCCTTTACCGACAAACCGATCGGTCACCTGGGCAACGTCTCGCTGGATGGCCTGATGTTGATCAGCCAGTTGCCGGTATTGGTGGGCGGCTGTTTCGACATGCGCCTGAAAATCCCCGGGCCGGATGCACTGCGGCACATCGACTTCAGTGCTACCTGCCTCTGGTGCCGCGAGGATGTCACGCCTGGCGGCTTCGATTCCGGGTTCGCGCTGACTGCACCGCCAGCGGAATACGTCGAGATGGTCGAGGCCTTGCGCTACTACTTCAGTTTCCATCCCCTCGCTGCGTCGGTTTGACCAGCGGCTGAACGCTTGCAGCAATTCTCTGTCTGTTCAATACAACGCGCAGAGCCAGCACTGACTGGCATGGCTCTGGTGCCGTTATTCAGCTTTTCTTCGTGCGCGTGTAAGTCTTTGCTTACACCGTCTGTAAGCATTAGTGGCGATTGGTTGTTGGAATGTGCCGCGCCACCCTATTAACTTGTTGATATAAATGATTTTTTAATTATTTGCGAATGGCTGGCTCAGCTAGGCGCGGCTTAAAGGTGCCGTTGTGATTGATACCAGGGCCGTTAATATCTGAACCGTGCTTAGGGAAAAGCACAGGTCGTTAAGGAAAATGGCCAGGACATCGCGGGACGCGATTCATCAGGATGATGAGTTGGGAGTTTAAGGGAATAGGGACAAAAGAGTGGGCGGGTAAAACCGCCCCTTTTTTTCGCCTGCAGAAAAGTGCTCGGTCACTTACGCCGCTCTGCTGATAGCCGCGTTCTCCGAGCTCAGCGGCATTGTCGCGATGGCTGTCGCCGCAACGGTGAGCCATAAAAAATGCCGCGACCCTTTCAGGTAGCGGCATCTCTAGCGGCGGTCTGCACTGCCGAACCCCCGAAGCTTAGCGCTCCAGGTGCTGCAGCTTGTCTTTCACGCCATCCCACTCTTCGGCATCTGCCATCGCGTCTTTGCGCTCGGTGATGTTTGGCCAGACTTCCGCCAGTTCGGCGTTCAGCTCGATATATTCCTGCATGCCATCCGGTATCTCGTCTTCGGAGAAGATGGCCTGCGCCGGGCACTCAGGCTCGCAAAGCGCGCAGTCGATGCATTCATCCGGGTGGATCACCAGGAAGTTCGGGCCTTCGTAGAAGCAGTCCACCGGACAGACTTCCACGCAGTCGGTGTACTTGCACTTGATGCAGTTGTCGGTGACGACGAAGGTCATTTCTAGTTCTCTCCTCGGGCTACGGCAGCGAGCCACTCCTTGATTCAGCAGCTCTCAGGCTCGGGATTGGGGCTGTCAGACCAGGCTAAAGGCTGCAGCGCTTCCGGAGCGCGCGGGATTCTAACAGCTTGTTGACTCCGGCGTTAGACTCGCGCTTTCCATGCATATAACAGTTCGAGCGCCTTGCGTGGGCTGAGATCGTCGGGATTGACCTTCTGCAGCTCTTCCAGCACGGGATGCGGCAGGCTGGAGAACAGATCGCTCTGCATCGGCGCGGCGCTTTGTCCCATGCCTTTGGTCGGCAGATCGTGGGGCAGGCTGGTGGTTTCCAGGCGTGCCAGATGCTCGCGGGCACGCAGGATCACGGTGTCCGGCACCCCTGCCAGTTGCGCGACCGCCAGACCGTAGCTCTGGCTGGCCGGGCCAGGCAGCACGTGGTGCAGGAAGACGATGCGTTCGTTGTGCTCGGTGGCATTGAGGTGCACGTTGGCGACCACCGGCTGGCTTTCCGGCAGGACGGTCAGCTCGAAATAGTGGGTGGCGAACAGCGTGTAGGCCCGCAGGTTGGCCAACTGCTCGGCAGCTGCCCAGGCCAGCGACAGGCCATCGAAGGTGCTGGTACCGCGGCCCACTTCGTCCATCAACACCAGGCTGCGTTCGCTGGCGTTGTGCAGGATGTTGGCGGTCTCGCTCATTTCCACCATGAAGGTCGAACGCCCGCCGGCCAAGTCATCGCTGGAGCCGATCCGGGTGAAGATACGGTCGACCATCGACAGTTCGCAACGCGCGGCTGGTACGAAGCTGCCGATATGGGCGAGCAGCACGATCAGCGCGGTCTGGCGCATGTAGGTGGACTTACCGCCCATGTTCGGGCCGGTGATGATCAGCATCCGTGTGGCATCATCGAGTTTCAGGTCGTTGGCCACGAACGGTGTGGTCAGAACCTGCTCCACCACCGGGTGGCGGCCTTGCTCGATCAACATGCACGGCTCTTCGACGAAGCGCGGGCGGTTGAGATCCAGATTCAGTGCGCGTTCGGCCAGGTTGCTCAGCACGTCCAGCTCTGCCAGTGCCGCAGCGCTGTCCTGCAGCGGGCCCAGGTGGCCGATCAGGCGCTCCAGGAGTTCCTCGTAGAGCTGCTTCTCGCGAGCCAGAGCTCGGCTCTTGGCGGACAGCGCCTTGTCCTCGAACTCCTTGAGCTCCGGGGTGATGAAGCGCTCGGCGCCCTTGAGGGTCTGGCGGCGGATGTAGTCGGCCGGTGCCGACTCTGCCTGTTTGCTCGGCAGTTCGATGAAGTAGCCGTGCACGCGGTTGTAGCCGACCTTGAGGTTGGCCAGGCCGGTACGGGCTTTCTCCCGGGCTTCCAGATCCATCAGGTACTGGCCGGCGTTCTCGCTCAGCGACTGCAGGTCATCGAGTTCGGTGTCGTAGCCGGTTTTCAGCACGCCGCCATCACGGATCACCGCCGGCGGATTGTCGATGATCGCCCGCGACAGCAGCTCGGCCAGCTCCGGGTAGGTGCTGATGGTGGTTGCCAGGGTCGCCAGGTGCGCGCAATCCAGTTGAGTCATTGCCGCCTGCAACTGCGGTAATGCACCCAGGGCGTCGCGCAGGCGAGCCAGGTCACGGGGGCGGGCGTTGCGCAGGCCGATACGGGCCAGAATGCGCTCCAGATCACCGATTTCCTTGAGCTGCGGCTGCAGGGATTCGAAGCGATAGCGGTCCAGCAGGCAGGCGATCGACTCCTGGCGTGCTTCGAGCACGGCGCGGTCGCGCAGCGGACGATTCAGCCAGCGACCGAGCAGGCGGCTGCCCATGGCGGTCTGGCTGCGATCGACGACGGACTGCAGGGTATTGTCGCGGCCGCCGGCCAGGTTGATGTCCAGTTCCAGGTTGCGGCGGCTGGCACCGTCGAGAATCACCGTGTCGTCGATGCGCTCATGACGCAGGCTGCGCAAGTGCGGCAGGGCGGTGCGTTGCGTCTCCTTGGCATAAGCCAGCAGACAGCCGGCCGCACCGATGGCCAGGGTCAGCGTCTCGCAGCCGAAGCCCTTGAGATCCTGAGTGCCGAACTGTTGGCACAGGCTCTTCTGAGCGCTGTCACGCTCGAAATCCCAGGGTGCACGGCGACGCGATCCGCGGCGTTTCTCGGCCGGCAAGCCTTGCGGCCAGTCATCGGGGATCAGCAGCTCGGCAGGGTTGAGGCGCTCGAGTTCGGCCAGCAGGTTTTCCCAGCCGCGGATTTCCATCACGCTGAAGCGCCCGCTGGTGATGTCCAGCACGGCCAGGCCGAACAGGCGCTCGTCACCGAGCACGGCGGCCAGCAGGTTGTCACGGTGCTCGTCTAGCAATGCCTCGTCGCTGACGGTGCCTGGGGTGATGATGCGCACCACCTGGCGTTCCACCGGGCCCTTGCTGGTGGCCGGATCACCGATCTGCTCGCAGATGACCACCGACTCACCCAGCTTGACCAGCTTGGCCAGGTAGCCCTCGGCGGCGTGGTAAGGAATGCCGCACATCGGTATCGCCTGGCCGGCGGACTGGCCGCGGGCGGTCAGGGTGATGTCGAGAAGCTTGGCGGCTTTCTTCGCGTCTTCGTAGAAGATTTCGTAGAAATCGCCCATGCGATAGAACATCAGCTGATCAGGGTGCTGGTTCTTCAGTCTCCAGTACTGCTGCATCATCGGGGTGTGGCTGGAGAGGTCGGAATTGCTGGGGTTAGCTGCTGGCTGTCTATTTGACATAAGGGATTCGTCTAAAACTCTTCGGAATTCTTGGGCATGTTCGGGGCTTGGGCGACTTTGTGTTTTCGGCCCCGGATGTAGCGTTGAGTCATGCGGCTGTCTGTGTGGCCACCCAGCCTCTGTGCGTCTTTACCTTCACCATCGGCGTCTGTCAGGGACTTCGCGCGCAGGTCGTGGATCGTGACGTTGTCTATCTGCGCCTGCTCACGAGCGCGAACGAAGGCATCTTTCACTGTTGCGTATGATACCGGCCTGCCGCCGCCTCGGGTGCAGAACAGTGTAAGGCCACGAACCTTGCGCGGCAGTGCCTTGGCCCGATCGATGACGCCCTGGATGTCATGCGTCATCACCACGATCAGCTTGGCACCGGTTTTCTTCTGGGTGAACTCGATGCCTTCGGCAGACAAATCGGCCAGGCGGATCGAGAGGACGTCGCTGATCCTCTGCCCAGTGAGATAAGCCAGTTCGAAAATTACCCGCATGTACTCCGAGCAGTGGGCCATCAGGGCGTGGAACTCCGCATCGGTTATGTAGCGATCGCGCTTTTTCTCGGCGTGCCGGCGTATCCCCGTGCAGGGGTTGCTGTCGACCAGCTGCCATTCAAGGGCGTACTGGAACACCACGCGCAGGAACGAAAGGATCCGGTTGCACATGTTCGGCGTGCTGGCCAGGTTGGTTTTGATGGCGGCAACGTGCTTGGGTAGCACCTGGTGCGGCTCGAACTCGGCAAGCATCACTTTAAGGCGCTCTGCGGCGATGGAGTATTGATCGACGGTGCTTTTTGACAGCGCTTTGCAGTGATGCTCCATGACCTGGTCTATCAGGCGGGCCATGCCGCCTTCGGCTGGAGCCATCAGCAGTTTGGCGTAAGCCAGCAGCGCCGCTTGGTAGTCGGTGTCCAGGCGCGTCCATTTGCCTTTCTTCACAAGGTAGTACGCACCGTGCTTCTGGTACATGCAGGCCGGCAGGTGCCGATCCTTCTTTCGCGGCCGCATGGCTGCTCCTTCCTGTTAGCCCGTCAAGCGTAGACGAGGCTCCTTCTTTGGTTTCGTACCCTGCCCAGCGAGGCGCGATAATACGACCTCGCGCAGCACCTTGGGTACGCCATCTCCGCCGACGACATAACCGAACTGCTCGGCCTTCAGCCATTTGATTTGAGCTGAAGGCCTGCTGTATCCGGTGAGCTCGGCCACTTCCTCTTGCGATAGAAACATGGCTACCTCGATCCCGGCTGTGGCCGGTGAGTGGGGTTACTGTTCGATGCGTTTGAACTCGACGACCCAGACCCAGGGGTTGCTCTCCCAGTCGCCGCCGGTTGACTCCCACAGTTCTCTCCACTGCTTCCGCAGGTCGACCTCAGCGTCGTGCTCACGCAGGGTAGTGCTCAGGCCTTCTGCGATGATCTGTTCAGTGCTGATGTCCTGCAGGCGCTCTACGCGTACAGCAGTTATTTCCAGCAGGAGACGGCAGGCCCAGCGAGGCATATGAATGCTTGGCCTGAAACCGTAGGTCTGGAAAGGCTTGGCCTGGGCGCCCCTGGCGACCTCTACCGGAAAGCGTCGGTGAAATTCAGTCCATGAGTTGCGCTCGTTGGCCTTGTAGACCACCACGCAGTTGTCGGTAAATTTCTCGTGCAGCTGCCAGGCCTCGCGCACCCACAACCGTTCGCCCCGGCTGCCGTTTGGGTATGTCCCGAATTCTCCGAGCTCCATTGCGCAAGCCTCTTCCGTCTCGCCAAATACGCAGAATCCGTAGCGCGCATCTCGTTGGCCCACCGCACTCCAGCGATGGCGAGTTTCTCCTTGTGAGACGTCTTCCTTCGGGATCTGCAAGCCCTTAACTGGGCGCCGCGTCACCGTCTTCCGGCCTTCGAGAATGGCGCGCACCATTGCGCCGCTGAACAGGATCGGTCTTTCCCTGGTTACTGACATGTCGCTTCCTCGGCCTTGGCTGGCGCTTTGGGGTGGGTTGGTTTCGGGTGGAACTCGTCCGCGGCGATCAGGAACTTATGGTTTGTGAACACGGGGATGCCGAGCTGTTTGGCCCGCGCGACTTCGGCAAGGGTGCCGTTGCTGTTCTGCCAGCCTGGGACGAGCACGACGGCGGCGCACTTCTCCATGAGGAGCATTGTGCCGGCCAGCCAGTAATCGTCCGGGTAGTCCAGATCCTCTTCCATGTGGGCGGTGTTGAGGTGCGGGCACACGGGAAACCAGCCTTCGCGCGCTGCGTGCACGGCGATCTCCCGGGCGTTGGCGATGTTGCGGGCAATAGATGCCCGATCCGGCCCTCGGTAGGGGCCGGCGATGTAGATGAGTTTCATGGTGACCTCGGCGCCGGCTGGCGCGGATGGTTATCGAACGGGTGGCGTGACGGGCGTGCAGCGCAGGCAACTCGAGCTGTTGGTGGGGTTGCCGCAGGAGCGGCAGAGCGGGGCGGTCAAGTCTTCTGTTCCTTTCGCTTGCGGGCGGCTATGGCGATGCTTTTCGACATCTGAGCCAGGCCGCCAACAACATCGTCCGGGAGGATTGCTCCATTGCAGTGAGGGCATAGCGGGGCCATCGTGTGGCTTCGCCAGTATTCATCCATCTTCTTGGCTGCTCGGCTCCTGATCGCGAACTTCTCGGCCTCGGCCAGTTCTTTCGCCCGGCGGTTGATCCTGACCTGGGCAGCACTGAAGACGCCAACGACCTGCATGAATGCATCGAAAGGTTCAACCTCGCTCTCGCAGTCACTGCACCAGACGCGCCGTTCGGTGCCGTCGTAAACCAACTGTTTATGCCGGCACGAAGACAGCGGGCGCCGGGTCTTTCCCCGGGCGACGCGAAGGTCTTCGATAGTCACAACCTTGGGGCCATGCAGGTAATCTTGCGGTTGGATTGGCGCGTCGCTCATCGTGGCACCTCAACGATTTTGTTGGCGGCAACAGAATGGTCTGCATACTCTCCATGCTGGGCGCGCCGCCTACTGGCTTCTTGCGCATCAAATTGCGCCTTGGTGCTGCCGCAATAACCGAACGAACAGCCGTGCTCATGGCACTCGGTGCGGTTGCATACAGATCGGTACCCCGTGCCGCCGCACATGCTGCAATCTCCGGACGCATGCTGAGGGCATCGGTAGACTTCGCCGGTATTGCCGTAGCGCTGGGCGTTAAGTCCGCCTGTTCCAGCGTCTGGAACCACGGGAACAAATAACATGGTCATGCTGATTTCCTCTTTTCGATGGAGCAGCCGCGTGCCAGCTCCACAAGCCATTCAGCTAGCGCGGGTGGGGTGTGTTCGCGTTCGGCCTTGGTAATTGATGGCAAGCGCGGATAGCTTTTGGTCGGGCGCACGCAATGGGTCGGTCGCCCAGAGCGGCGTGGGATCTTGGGAATGGCTGCAGGCGGGCATCCTACGATGTAGAGCCATGTTGCCTTCTCTGCGCGATGTCCCCAGTGGAACTGCTCAACCTCCAGCGTCCAGCCTCCGTATTCATCAGGAAACTCACCTGGGTGTGGCATGCGGCAGTGATTAAAGAGTGTGCTTTCTGCTGGGTGCTCAAGTACCCCCCCTTGTTCTCGCACTTGCTGTACAGCCCAAACTCCTAAAGCCTTTTCATCTGGTCGGCCTTTGGCGAATTGTCGAAGCCTTCCCCACATTCGACAGGGCGGATGCGCTACAAGCGGCATGCCACCGTTAAAGCTTCGGGCATCCCGGTCGATGTCGTACACGTCACAGCCATTCAGGGTCTTATAGATGCTGTCCGCACGTGCGAACAGAACGGCAACGTCCATGCGATTCTCCGAGCAAGCGCCGCCCTCAATACTGGGATGGCGGCGCATTGGTTGATGTTTAATTCTTCGGATAGGTCTTGGTAAGCCAGCCATTGACGGCATGGCCGCGCTTAAGCACCAGGTTGGCGAGCGCCGCCCGATCCTTCTGGCTGTGGGTGGCCTGGGTGAGCAGGCCGAAGTAGCTGTTGGCGGTTTCGCGTAACTGTTCGGCTGGCGTTTGGGCGGTTCGCTTGAGCGCCTGCGCAACGGAGCGCTTACGGGTGATGCGGCGCCAGGGCTTGATGACGTGGCCGACGAAGTCCAGACCGCGGTCAACGGGCTGAAGGATGGTCTTCTTGGGATTCAGCTTCGCGCCCAGGGTGGGCAGGAAGATGTTGATCTGCTCGAGCCATTCGTTCAGTTGCTGGGGGGACTCGTGCAGCAGCACGAAGTCGTCGACGTAGCGGATGTAGTGCTTGACGCCGAGGTTGTGCTTGCAGAACTGGTCGAGCGCATCGAGGTAGACATTGGCGAAGAACTGCGACGACAGGTTGCCGATCGGCAAGCCTTTGCTTGCCGGTTGAACGGCCAGTCGCTTGTGCTGCGGCACCTTGTTGAAGAGGTGCGCCGGGCTTCGTGTTTCGTAGTTCTCGCGCGGGTCGTGCATCAGCACCTGGTGGGCGAGTGAGCGCCACCATGGTTCGGTGATGCGTGGCCGTAGCTGCTGCCAGAGCACTTGCTTGTCGATGGCTACGAAGAAGTTGGCCAGGTCGCACTTGAGGTACCAGCAGGGCTTTGACCAATTCTGGCTGGCGCTGCGCACTTTCGCTTCGAGCCTCCGGCCTGCGTACAGGGTGCCGCGCCCAGGGATGCATGCACAGCTGTCGGCGATGAAGCTGCTTTCGATCCTGGCGCCCACGTGGTTGTAGAGCAGGTGGTGCACGATGCGATCGCGGAACTCGGCGGCCCACACCTCGCGGTGCTTGGGCCGGGTGACCACGAAACAGATTGAGCGGCCTGGCCGGTAGTGGCCGGCGAGCAGGTCGCGGTGGAGTTGCATCAGGTTCCGTTCCAGGTGCTGCTCGAATGCCAGCGCGCTGGCGCTGTTGCGCTTGGAGCGCCGGCAATCGTAGTAAGCCTGTACCAGATCGCTGAAGGGGTAGGGAGCACCATTCGAATCTGCGGACGGGGCGGACGCGGAGCTCGTTGTTCTTGTCGTTGTTGTTCTGATTGCCATCATCGAAGTTCATGTTGAATGCGTTGTTGGCGGAGCGCTGCGACCAATCGTGCTATCTACGTCGCCAGACCGATTGCTCAGCCTGGTAACTGCGCGAGACCTACACGGACGCTTTAGACCGGCGGTATCCCTGCTGCGCATGGCGGTGGCCAACGGGCCAGCGGCACGACCAGATTCAAGTCGCACAGTCCTGAGGGCCGTAACCCTCAGGAAGCGGGCGCGGATGCTGTGCTGCGTTTCCAGGCGTTGGCCTGTTTGCCGATAGAGGCCGTCAGCTCGATGGCGGCCGCATGCTGCGGCACGCTGATGAAGCGCTTCTCCTTGAAGAGCCGGAGAAGGAATTCGATCACCTGCACACGCTCGACGAGCTCACCCAGGTGCAGGCGCTTCTCGCGGGCCGCGTTGGCCCGTGCGATCAGCACCATTACCTCGATGCACTCGTCTCGCACCTTGGCGCCAAGCCCTGCCTTCAAGTCACGCGGGATGCTGCGCGTGATATCCGTAGATAGGCTCAGCAGGTCAAAGGCCACTTTGTGGATGGGGAGATTGGTGTGCATTGCCATCGGCTTCTTCCTTGAGGCGCCGGCCGCAAGCGGCCGGAATTAAATAAGCGAATTAATCAATTAATACGCTGCGGACGGGGCGGACGCGGAGCTCGTAGTCCTTGCCGTAGTGGTACTGATAGCCACCAGCGAAGGTCATGACGAATGCGCTGTAGGCGGAGCGCTGCGAACTCGACCAGTAGGCTCGATCCTGAAAGGCATTAGGATCTCCCGCGCGGAACCCGTCATGCGCGGTCTGGGCCGGGTAGTCCTCGCTGTACATCAGGCCGACGGGGTCACTGTTGGGGTTGTCTCCGGATCGGTTGTATTCCCAGTTCGATTCCGTGGTCGGCTTTAAGTGGCGGTACTGCAGCTCCTGGGCATCACGTGCGGGGATAGCCCAGTCGCTGAACCCGCCGATTTCTAGACCAAGTACGCGTTGGGCAAGATCGCTTCCCGCTGCCGCCATTGCTTCGGTGTTGGCCCGGCTGTCGGTGAAGCTGTCGGCGCCATTGATCTTTACGCCGTACTCACCCCACTGCCCGGTCAGCTCGAACTCTGCTGGCGCCGTGATGACGGCAAAGCTCTTGCCGTCCTGCATCAGGATGCCCGTGAAGAATCCCCCCGCAAACGGCTGGCCGATCTGCAGTGGTGAATCGGCCGATTCTTTCTGAATATTGCTCATGTGCTGCTCCTTTCTGAAGGCAACAAAAAAGGCGCTGATGCGCCCTTGGGTCGAATGAATGAAGGATTAAATGAAGAATCTGCGGACGGGGCGGACGCGGAGCTCGTCGTCCTTGACGTAGTCGTACTGACGGCCAGCATCGAAGTACATGTAGAATGCGTAGTAGGCGGAGCGCTGCGAGCTAGACCAGTAGTAGCAGTCCTTCCTGAACAGATCGGCCACATGCAGCCAGCAGTGGTAGAGCTCGCCTGCTGCAGGCAGATAGAAGTCGGTGTGACCGTCAGCCTCATAGCTGGCCGCTTCGTTCGCTGCCTGGTGATCGCCGGATTCGACGAGCGCCAATGTGTTGGCCAGTCCATCGAGCTTGCTGGTAGCGGCTGACTCTTTGCCGCGCCCGCCCCATTCGTGGGCCCCTAAATCTTCGGCTGAGACGATCAGGTAATGGGCAGGCACACCATCACTCGCAGCTACGAGGCCAGCGTTGTGCCCGCCCTGGCCTGGCCAGTATTCGCCAAGCGCTGGAACCTGCTCGATATCAAGCGACGCGGTGGTCGGCGCCGGGAGCGAAACGCTGCCGGTATGGCCAAGCAGGGCCGCAATTACAGCCGTTGCAAGCAGTTGCGCGGGAACCTTGACGGTGTAGCCGTCCGGTGTCTTTACGGTTATCTGTTCACGCTTCATGGATATGCCTCTCGGTGGATTAGGATGCAGGCGGCTGGCGCTTCCCAGCACGCATCTGGCCTGGTCATTCCTGGCCCCGGATTCGCCTGCAGGTGATCAGTGGTTTTAGTGGTCTGGATCGTCGCCAGTATTGCGCCGAAGTTCGCGGCGGCTTTCTTCTTCGAAGCGGCGCGCCACCTTTTCCGATATCCGAATTTCGTGGCGCGGTGGCTTTAGGAATGTATCGGCGCCTTCGGGGCCGAGTGCGTGCAGGTTGATGATTATGTGCTGCATGGCCTCGGTGCTCGACTTCAAGCCGCCCCAGCGCATCAGGTCCGCCATCATGGCCAGGGTTCCGGGCCGTACGCGGTGCCGCAGCTCTTCCTCGCCGGCAGCCTTCTTCTTGGCCTCCGACTTTGCCGTGCGCTCTGCTTGGGATCTGGCCATTACGCCTCCAGGTCTATCTGCGGACCGCGTTGGACGCTGTGCTTCTTCATCAGTCGCATGACTGATTTGGGGTCGATATCGGTGGCGGCTGCCATTTCCCGTATCTTGGCGCCGGTGAGAGCCATCGCCTTTATGACTTCGAGTCGCGCCTTGGCTTCGGCATGCCGGGTAGCGTTGCGGGCGATCATCTTGGCGTCGACCTGGCGAATGGCCGGACTCTGCTTCGAGGCAGCCACCTGCTTGGGCTTCTCGGGGTTGGCGATGACGAAGGGAATTCTTTTATCAGTGCCGCAGATGATGGGCAGGGTTTGCACGGGGCCGTGCTCGGCTTCGTAGGCGGCCATGAGGCTGGCCAGTTCGCTGCGCGTTGGGTTGCGCAGCTGTATTCCGGATTGATCGATCATGGTGGCTACACCTGTTATGCGGTTCCGTTTTCCAGCGCCTGCTGGAGCCAGCGTGCTTCACGGACGGTTTCACGAAAGCCGAGCACCTTGCCGGTGTCGGCATCCAGGATGCGCACCATTGCATTGCCGGTGATCTCCAGGCGGGTGGCGCGCGGTTTGATGGCAATGCGCTGTTGGGCCTGCTGACGCACTTGAGCGCTGCGCTGCAGGAGGGCTGGCAGTGCTGCCATGGTTTGGCGGGCGAGGGCGAGTGCGTTCATGTTGTGCTCCGTGCTGTGCTGTTTGCGGCGGTGTGCAGGGCAATGGCGGCGCAGAGAATGCGTGCTTCGTGCATGGCGTCGTCGAGTGCGTGGTGCTTCTCCCCGACAAAAGGGGTGTTGGCCTTTGCCTCGGGATACAGATCAACGATCGTGCGCAGGTCGCGATCATTCCAGTACGGCCAGGGGCGCTCTATGTGGGATCGCCTGAAAGCCGTTGTGATGATCACGTTGTCGAAGGTGGCGCCGTTGCCCCAGACGAATGGCCGCCCGTGCGTAGCCGTAGGCCTGTCGATAAACTCGGCCAATTCCAGCAAGGCCTCGTTGATCGGCAGGCGATTGTGGTGGTCGTAAATCTCTGCCCGCGCCGCATCGCTCTGCTGTAGCCAGAAGTCGAAGGTCGAGGCATCTGTCTCGCCACCCCAGGAGATGGAGCTTTCGGTATCCACTCGCCTGTAAAAACCGGTGCTGATGGCGCCGCTCTCGATGCGCACGCAGGCGATGGCTGCAATTGCAGCGCCCGGCGTCTTGCCCAGGGTTTCGAGGTCGAGGACGTAGTGCGTGGCCTTGATCAGCGGGTGTTGTGCCTGGTTGGCCAGGGCCAGCGTTGCGAGCTGTTGGTTCATTCCGGTTCCTTGCCTGTAGGTCAGGCGGCCATTGGCATCTCTTCGACCTTCCGAGCGATGCGCACCTGTGAATAGGTGCGCGGCTCGTTGGGGCGGCGAACGATTGGGGTTTGAGGGAGGTGCCCGGTACCGAGCATCAGGGCCAAGGCCAGAGGGGCGATGATGCCGCGGCGCATGGCCTCGACGACCAGGCCGCGCACGCTGCGCTGCATGCCGAGCTTGAAGCGCGCTTCGGTCAGGCGCTTGCCGACGGCGTCTTCGCTGATGCCCATGTGGCGGGCGATCTGCTTCTGCGTTTTGTCTTGCGCGGAGTACAGGATGGCCAGCAGCTGGCGCTCCGGCACGCCCTTGTCGCGGCGGCCCTGCCAGCCTTCAATGGTGATGGTGTTTTCCATGGATCTTCCTTGGGTAACCGCATTGGTCAGACGCCAGGCGCGGGTGACCAAACCCAGCGTGAATGGCTGGCCTGGCGTCTGCCGATGCGGTTTGGTGACCAACTGCCCTCTGGCGAGGGCAGCAAGAGCAATGAATGAATTACTGAATGAATCTGCGGACGGGGCGGACGCGGAGCGCGCAGGACTTGCCGGTGCTGTACTGATCGCCATCATCGAAGCCCAAGTGGAATGCGACGTTGGCGGAGCGCTGCGAGCTGCTCCAGACCCATCCGCTCAGCTTGCCGTTGAGATTCAGCCACACCTCGTAGAGCTCGGCCGCGGACGGCAGGTAGAAGTCGCCATGGCCTTCGGCGACGTAGTTGCTTGCTGCCTTTGCTGCTGGGTATTGAGCACCCGCTGCAACCAGTGCCTGGGTATTGGCCAGCCCATCGGTGAGGCTGGTGGCCTCGGTCAGGTCGTCGTACGGGCCCCACTCGAAGCGTCCGGGCAGTTCATCACCGAGTATAAGGTGGTAGCCCTCGGCGCCGTTGCGAGCCGGGATGAAGCCGGCGTAGATGCCGCCCTGGCCGGGGAATGGTTGGCCGATGGCGGGGAGTTGGATGGGTTGTTTGGTGGTCATGGCGTGTTCCTTGTCGGGTGATTTCCCGTCTGGCCCTCGGTGGAAGGCCAGCCAGTGAAATCTGTTCTCTCCGCATCGCGACCAGGTCATTCACTCGGTTCGGTCAGCACCTCGTTTGCAGCTCGGCCCCTCAGTTGGCTTCGCTGCAGTACGCCGGTCGCTGGTGCGCGCTGCGGTTTGTTACTCACCTGACTTTCTGTCGCCCCACAGGTGATGGCCGGGGCTGCCTCGCCGGTTTCCCGGCTAGCTGTTCATGGCGCTGGTTGTTAAAGAGCGGTGCCTTGCGGCGGCGGCGCTTTGTTCTGCGCCGCGATGGGATAAATATGCAATAACGCATAAATACCTGTCAATGCATAAGTGCATAAATATTTTCGACTGCGCAAACAAAAGCCCGCACATGGCGGGCTTGGGCAGGGCATCAGGCAGAAACGAAAAGCCCGGCGCTTGGCCGGGCTGATTTGAATCTGCTGGCGCTACTCGATATCGATGATCTCGATGAGGCGCAGAATGGTATAGAGCG
Organism: Pseudomonas sp. SZ40; assembly: GCF_052958135.1. Classification (NCBI taxonomy): domain Bacteria; kingdom Pseudomonadati; phylum Pseudomonadota; class Gammaproteobacteria; order Pseudomonadales; family Pseudomonadaceae; genus Pseudomonas; species Pseudomonas sp. SZ40. Next base: position 312,954 of record NZ_JBQWIF010000001.1, read on the forward strand.
CAATCTTGTCGTCGTGGGCGGTATGAACCCTCACGTCGACCACGTAGGCTTTGCGGTAAATGAACTCTTCATCAAGCACCATGCGCTGCTTGATTGACTCATCAGCAAATGAAACGCTCACTGCTCGATCTGAAATTTCATCGATCTTGCCCTTATCGCCAGCCTTGGTGCTGACCTTGCTACTGGTGCTCGCCCAGTAGAATAGAACGCCTTCGCGGTCTTTCATCTCAGTGGACTTTCGCGTGTCGGCAAGACGCTTCCTGGCGAATCCAAGAACCTCCTGAGCCTGGGTCTCCGCGAGGGTCACGTTGACGGTGACATCTCCGTTTACGGTGATTGTTCCAATGTTCATCTGCGCTCCTTGATCGTGCACCGTTGGGCGAACGATGTTGGAGATATTCTTGAGTGTCTTTCGCTCATCTGCAAGCTTGGGGCGCTCGGCTTCGCCCCTAGCCCAGTCAAACAGGGACTTCAGGTAAGTGGCGTAATCCGTGATTGACATCATGGTGTCGAGAAGCGGGAGAGTCCCGGCTATCGCGGGCGCGAGGATCGTGATTATGCTTCCGTCTCGTACTGACCCTACTATCAGGCGGCAGGCCTCCTGCTCTGTGGCGGAGACGTGCAGGGCCATGAACTGGACGTACTCGTCCTCCAGGGCGATCATGGCCTGCGCGTAAGTTGTCGCGTCTACCGGCTTTCGATTCTTGATCTCATAGCGAAGCCTTTGAAGATCACCGACTGACTCGACTGTCATCCTTGAAACCCCTTTCCGTATAGTCCGTCACCACAACACCGACGACCAGAACACCTTGCCGATGACGCTGATATTCTTCTCGGCCAGGTCGGCGCGGCTGTATTCCTCGTCCGGGTGCTCTTCGCGGTTGAAGCTGCGCACGCGCAGGCCACCGCCTGGCAGGCGGTAAAGCGTCTTCACGCGCAGCTCGCCATCATGGTCGATCGCGTACGTCTTGCCGTCGGTGACGCTGGTGCAGCCGCGATCCACGCCGACCGTGCTGCCATGAGGGAGCACGGGCTCCATGCTGTTGCCGGCCACGGACACACACACGGCATTTTCTGGCTGTACGCCTTGGTTGCGCAGGGTGATCTTGCCGAAGCGCAGCTTGCGCCGAGACGACTGCTGCACTGATGTGCGTCCGCTCCCTGCGGACAACTCCACTTCCTTGAGGAACGGCACATAGACCTCGTCATCTTCCAGCGGGGTGTCGTCATCCCAGACGTCCATCGGGCCGAGCATCACGGCGTTGGCTTCGGGCTTGTGCTGCGGATCCCCCGCGCTATCTGGTGATATCCCGCCCAAATCAGTGAGGGGCTGATAACCCCTTAATTGATCCGTGGTCACCCCAAGGTAGTCAGCCAAGGGCTTAACGGTGTCGTCTTTAGGGCTTTTGATCTTCTTGGCGAGAATGCGCTGGACAGTCGATTGCACGACTCCGGCGCCGCGCGCCGCTTCCGTTGGAGTGATTCCCTTGGCAGCAAGAAGCTCGGAGAGGATTTGATGAATAGTTCTTTTATGCATGGATGCAATGGTGCCACTCGGTAATGCATACGGGAATCCGCTGTTGCGTTGACGAATATGCGAAAATGCATAGAATGAGCATAATCGACCAAGAGGACTCTTCATGAGCACGCAGACATTGAAGGAAAAGGTCGTCGATCTTCTTGGCGTCGCCACTTACAAGGTGATTGCTCAGCGCGCTGGATGCGACACGTCGACGATTTTCAGGATTCGCAACGGGGACATCGCCAACCCGAGCTATTCGGTGGGTAAGGCGATTGACGAAATGCACCAGGAGCATGCGAAGGCCAAGCGCCGGAAGCCAGCCGCCTGACCACGCTGCACATCCTACCTAGGCGCCGGCCGATTCGGCAGGAGGGTGAGGGGGATGGTTTTTTATCCAGTGCCTGAATCGCAGGCAATAAAAAGCCCGGTGGCTAGACCGGGCTCCATGTAGCAGTACAACAAGAGGCTCGGATTATGAGCAAACCCCTTTCAACTGGCAATACCGAGCGTGGCGCGCCACGTTTTGGTGTGCTGCCAATCGTGGCGCGTGGTGATAGCCATGGCTGGTGATTGGATCAAGATGCGTACGGATCTGCTGACCAGCCCGAAGGTTGTACGCATGGCGTCCGCTTTGAATGCGGACAGGTTTCGGATCGTCGGCGGATTGCTGTCCGTTTGGAGTCTGTTTGATGCGCATTCTGCGGACGGTTCTCTCGAAGGTTACTCGCTCAGCTCTCTTGATGATCTGGCGGCATGGCCGGGGTTTTCCGCGGCCATGGTGTCAGTCGGCTGGCTGCTCGAACAGGGCGCAAGCCTAGACCTGCCGCGCTTTGAGGCCCACAACGGTGCCTCTGCAAAGCGCCGCGCGCAGGACGCTGACAGGAAGAGGGAAGTCCGTAATGCGTCCGCTTCTGATGCGGACGGAAAGCGGACTAGAGAAGAGAAGAGAAGAGATAAAGAACAACAACAGGCCGGCAACCCTGTTGCTGCAATCGAGGCTCGCCAACGCTTCGAGATGTTCGAGGGTTGGGCGCCGGATGAGGTGAGCCTGGCCACGCACCTGAAGCTGATCGGCATCACTGCCGACCAGGTGACGCCTGAGGCGATCAAGGAATTCGTTTCGTACTGGATGACTCGCGACACGATGAACAACCAGGCGGCTTGGTGCCGTGAGCTGGTGGCGTCGATCAAGCGCAGTGGCGTCCGCGCTGCTGCTGCTCCATCTGCCCGGGCCGGGCGAACTAGCCAGCATACCGAGCTGGCCAACCAAGACCCACATGCCGGACTGGAGGCCAAATCAGATGGCTCGTACAGGCTCTGAATCCCTAGGCGCGAGTTTGGCGCGCCTGAAGCAATCAGCGGGTATCACGGGAACCGCCACGGCCAAATGCCCTGAGCACGGTGATTACATCGCCAGCGTGCTGCGTGATGACGTGCTCTCGGGGTGCCCTGAGTGTTCGCGCATCGAGCAGGCGCAGGTTGAGCTGCTCGAGCGTGCCGAGCAGCAGCGGTTGGCGGTGGCTGCGCGCCTCGAACGGCAGCTTGGTCAGGCGCTGATTCCGCTGCGGTTCAAGGACAAGACCTTCGAGAACTATCGGGCCACCTCTGAGCGGCAGCAGGTAGCGTTGCAGCTGTGCATGGATTACGCGAACAACTTCCCGGACAACGCCGCGGCCGGGCGCTGCCTGATGCTGCTGGGCCACGTGGGCAATGGCAAGACGCACCTGGCGGTGTCCGTGGGCTCTGTGGTGGTTGAGCACCACCGACGCAACGTGATGTACACGACCGTTTCGAGGGTGTGCCAGCAGGTTAAGGCGAGTTACGGCAAGGAGGCGGCGCAGAGCGAGCGCGAGGCGCTGGAGGTGTTCCGTACGCCTGACCTGCTGATTCTCGACGAGGTGGGCGCGAGCTATGGGACGGACTTCGAGCGGATGGTGATGTTCGAGGTGATCAACGCCCGGTACGAGGAGATGAAGCCGACGATCGTGATTTCGAACCTGTTCGCCCAGGCCCTGGCCGGGGCACTTGGCGACCGCACGGTGGATCGGCTGCGCGAGGGCGACGGCGTGGTGGTGGTTTTCGACTGGCAGAGCGCCCGGCGGGGTGAGGCATGAACTGCCTGACCGAAGCCCAGCGCATCACCGCCAGCCTGCTGGAGCGGGACGGCTTCGCCTTCGACGGCCGTAGCCGCTCGGTTATCCGGATGAAGCGCGGGAATGACTGCCGATTGGTGCAACTGGATGGTGTGCAGAAGCGCGCACTTGGGGCGAAACGATGAAGAAGAACTGGACCGTGATTGCCGGTGGGTGTCGCTTCCTGATGGGCGGCCCAGTCGAGCTGTCCAGGGAAGAGGCTCTGCGTGAGGCGCGTTTGATTTGGGCTGATGGAGAGGTGGTTTGATGGCTGATCGTCTGCGGGTTCGTATGGACCCTGACAATCCTGCGGTGTGCCGTACGCCGGACGGTTACCTGATCTTCCGCACGATGTGGCGATTCGGGCAGGTCGCCGTTATCCGCCCGGGAGGCAGCATGCCGATTTGCTGGACCAGCACCTTTGATGACGTGGTGAGGGCGATCGAGGCGGATCGTGCCGCCAAGGCGGTGCGCTGATGGCCAAGAAGCCAGGATTCCGCACCGTGGGCGATGTGGTCGAGTGGTGGCTGTCGAGGATCGAGGGCGATCGCACTCGCAGCGAGAAGTACCGCTCGAGCATGGGCTGCCTGATGCGCAAACACGTCTTGCCCCGCGTGGGGAAAGTTGCATTGCGCAAGGTGGATCGGGTGACCCTGGATGATCAGTTGGTGTTCCCAATGCACCAAGAGCTGGCGCCGCGCACGGTGCAGAAGGCGCTGCAGGGGCTTCGCCAGGCGTTCGCCATGGCCGAGACGCAGAGGCGCATGGACAGCAACCCGCTGGCAGGCACGACCTTCCGTGATTTCTACAAGGGCAAGCTGCGGCCGAAACCGGCGGCGCTGTCGCGGGTCGACCTGGCCGATCTGGTGCAGCACCTGGTGGCAGTGTTCAGCGCGGACCCGGCCAAGGGCATGTTGCCGCTGATGATGCTGGCCCACGGCACGCGTATCGCCGAGACGCTGGCGGCGCGCTGGGGCCATATGTCTCTGGATGAGCGGGTGTGGGTGATCCCGGAGGCGAACACGAAGAGCCGCCGCGAGCATGTGCTGCCGCTGACCACCCAGGTGCTTGGTCTACTGCGCCGGTACCGCGCCGCACTGCCGGATGCTCGTTTGAAGACGGCCTGGCTGTTCCCGGTGCGTGGCGGTGCCGGTATGGCGCTGACCAGTGGCCATGCGCTGATGCGTGAGGTGAGCGGCCGGCATTGGACGAGCCATGACCTGCGCAAGCTGATGCGCTCCAGCCTGGCGGACATCGGCGTCGATCACATGGTGGGCGAACTGCTGATCAACCATGCCCTGGGCGTGACCACCGAAACCTACCTGACACGCGACGCGATGGAGCGCCGGCGCGAGGCCTTGGAGCGCTGGCATGCACGCCTCGATGAGTGCGGTTTCGCCGATGCGCACGGCCAAATAGTGGCTGTTCCTGCACTTCTTAAAAATGACTGCAAGCCAGAAGCGGCGGGCGATAGCGCCGTTTCCGGTATTTCTACGTGGGGAGGGTGAAAAATGCTGGGATACACGACGAAACGAGAGGCCATCAAGCTGGGGTGCACCCATTACGGCAGCTACTACGGCATCCCGGTCTGGATGGGTGATGTCGATTCGGAGGCGCCTCTGGTCTTCGCCAAGTGGGCGCCGCTCGACTTCCTGATCTTCCCGTTCTCGATCATCGAGGGGCTGCTACATCCCCTGGTGCACGGTCGCGATAGCCAACCGATGTTCATGTTCAAAGTTCTGGGCGAGATCAAGCCGTGACTGCCGTCATGCATCAGCACCAGCGCTGCGAGATATGCCATGGCTCCGGCGTTTACCGAGGCATCTACCACCTGAACGGCTGCGTGGCCTGCAACGGAGCGGGCGTGGTGCTGGCGTCTGGCGAGGCCATGAGCCAAGAAGAGGCGATCGCCTACCTGCGCAAGGAGCTGACCGCCGCCGAGCGCCGCGCACCACGCCCGGTCCGCAAGACCATCGCCGGCGATGCCGAGCAGTACCAGCAAGCCAACAAACGCGGCCCTGGTGGCTCGCATTACGCGGGAGATTGACCATGGCTGAAGCGATCAAGAGCTGGAGGCTGCCGAAGCTGAGCGCGCGGCGCCCGTCGGTGGACTACGAAGGAATGGAGCAGGCCGCGCTGTTCAACTGGCTGCGCGTGCGCCACCCAGCAGCCGCCGCGCTGGCATACCACGTGCCGAACGGCGGGCATCGGGTTAAGGCGGTTGCTGCCAAGCTGAAGGCCCAGGGGGTTAAGGCGGGCGTGAGCGACATCGTGTTGCCGATGGCTCGCGGCGGGTTCTTCGGCCTGTACATCGAGTTCAAGGCCTCGGCGCCGCACAGCGCCGTGGTCAGCCAGTCGCAGCGGGACTTCCTGCACGACGTGGCGCAGCAAGGCTACAAGGCGGTGGTGTGCCGCGGGCTGGACGAAGCAATCAAGGTGATCGACGCGTATCTGGCGAGCGCGCCGACGGTAGTGGTTAACGGGGGAGTAGGGCGATGATCTATCCAAGCGTGCAGAGTGCAGTGGTATCGGCCCTGGCGGCCGAGTGCATCGACAACACGAGTAAGCAGGCCTGGCAGAAGCTGATCGACCTGGACACCATGCGTGCGGGGTCGGGTGTTTCCGGTTCGGATCGCATGCAGGCCGATTGCTGGGTGTTCGCCCGGCTGCACAGCCAGCTGATCCCTAGGCACTGGAACGCGCTGGTGGCGAAGTACAGCACGCACAAGGGGCGGAAGGTGCAGGCGATCAGCGCCTTGGTGCCGGTGGTGGCGTCTCCTTCAAAGCAGCTGTTCAAGGCCAAGGCGGTGACAGTGTGGGCTATCCCGAAGTTGCGAGGCGTGGAGGGCAAGCGCTCTGCCAACATAATCGTGTTGCCGGCCGAGTTCTACGATATGAATACGTGGGACCTCGACGGCCGCCCGGAGTCGACCCGTCGCGAGTGGCGGCGCAACATCCACAAGGTGCTGGAGGAGATGGTTGGCGAGGCACTTAAGGCTGCCGAGCAGATCCTGCTGGCCGAGGGTGTTCTGCACCAGCAGGCCGCGTAAATACCTGTTGACACAACGCCAGCGCTCCATCACTATTTTTCACATCCTGCCGATCTTACGTATGAAGGATCGTCGCACAGAAGCCCCGCCAATGAGCGGGGCTTTTTCGTTTCTGCACCCAGACCTGGACAAGCCCATGTTCGAAGCCTTGCCCACAACCCTGTCGGGCTGGCTTGGATGGGTTGCCATGGCCGTGGTAACTGCCGTCGTCTACTTCCCCAAAGCCTGGGCCGAGCGCCGTGGCGAGAGCCGGGAGAACGACAGGCTGATGAATGCGCTTGCCGAAGAGCGAGCCCTTCGAAAGGAAGCCGAGTCTCAGCTCGAACAAGCCAACCAGCAAATCTACGCCCTGATCCGGGAGTTCAGCGACATCAAAGCAGCCAATGCCCAGATGGAGCTGAAGATCAGTTACCTCACCAGAGAGATCGAGGCCCTGCGGCAGCAGCTGCAGCGGAGTGACCAATCATGAGTGACGAAGAACTGAAACGCCGGATGGGTAAAGGCCGGCGCTTGTGGGACCACCACGGCAGCTGGTTGCTGCTGGTGGTGATCGGTATCAGCTGCTTCATGGCTGGCGGACAGTTCCAGGCCTACAGCGACGAGAAGACGCTGAAGACAGTAATCGAGTCGCACGAACGACAAGACGCACAGCGTGTGACTCGCATCCGAGAGCTATTGGCTCAGGTCGATGATCTGCAGTCTCGCCTCGTGCCGCAGGCTAGTCAGGCTGCGAAGAGTGCACAGCAGGCGGCAGAGAAGGCTACCGAGGCGGTAGAGAAAGCCTCGGCGTTGCCATGACTTTCAAGGTCACCTTCACCGGCCTGCGTGAGCGACTGCAGCAGCTCGATCACCTGGAGCGTGAGCAGCTGCCATTCGCTGCAGCACTCGCCTTGACCAGCACAGCCCAGGAAGTGAAGGCAGGTTTGGTAGAGGAGATGCAGTCGGTCTTCGATAGGCCAACCCGTGCCACGCTCAACAGCCTGTTCATCCAGCCCGCAACCAAGGCGCGCATGGAAGCCAGGGTATGGATCAAGGACGGTCTGTCGCAGAACTCGGCCGGCAACATGGTGGGCACGCAGCACGAGTGGGACAAGGGGAGTGCTGCGACTGTCTGGCTGACCCCTCAGGTTAGAGGGGGGCTCAGGAACCAGAAGGGTACCGAGCGGATGCTAAACAGGCGTGGTGTGCTGCCTGCTGGCAAGTATGTGATGCCAGGCAAAGGTATCAAGCTGGACTCGCACGGCAACATCCCGCGCGGAACGCTGACCAAGATCCTCTCTGGTGCTGGCCTCTTCACCGAGGAAGGCTACGACGCCAACGCTACACGCAGCGGCAGGAGCTCAGCCAAGGGCAACTCTAAGCGCTACTTCCTGATGCGCAAAGGCCGTCAGGCAATCGGTGTCGCCGAGCGCACTGGATGGGGCAAGGGCAGTAGGAACAAGATCAAGATGGTCTTGGCCTTCACCGATGCGCCGTCGTACTCAAGGCGCTTCCGCTTCTTTGAAGTGGCCGAAGCGATCGCAGAAGACCAGCTTCCAATCCAGTTTGAGAAGGCCATGGCTCGCGCCCTGGCTACACGGGCTCGATGATTCGGGGCACTGGCGTGCTACACCCCACCCCAAAAGGTACTCCCGGACGGGGGTGGCCTCGAGGGTAATTCGGGCCCCGCTCGACATCCATGTATGACCTTTTTCCAGAGGTTGGTTGTTGTTTAGTCATGGCCAAAAACGAAACAACCAGGCAGCCGGGATGGTTGAACAAATCCGAGATGGCAAAGTCGCTCGGCATTTCCCCGCAAGCCTTTGATAAATGGGACGTCGAGCCAGTCGCCCGTATCGGTCGTGAGGCGTTTTATCGCGTGCAGGATGTGGTGCAAAACCGCCTCGATAACGCCGCCAAGAAACACCAACCCAGCGGGTCAGACGGCGAGGTTCTCGATCCGCTGATCGAGTACAAGCTGATGCAGGAGCGCCTGCGCCTCACCACGGCCCAGGCATACGCCGTCGAACAGAAGAACCAGGTAAACGACAAGGTCCTGATACCGGCGCCTTTCGTCACGTTCGCCCTGGAGAAAATCGCTTCGAAGATCGGCTCCAAACTCGAAACCGTCGGCAAGACAGTCAGCCGCCGCCACCCAGACATCGACGCTCGGATACTGGAAACCACGGAGCGAGAGATCGCCCTGGCTCGCAATATCGCCGCGCAGTTCGGCGACGAACTACCGGGATATCTCGATGAGTACCTTGCAACCTTGGATTCATGACCTCGGCAAAGCCGTACGGTTAGGGTTGCAGGCCCTGTCCAAAGATCCGCCGATGACGGCGGTGCAGTGGGCCGATGAGCACTTCTACATGTCGTCCGAGTCTTCGTATCACGAAGGCAAGTGGACGACCGACCCGTTTCAGGTCGCCATCCTCAACGCGATGGGTAATGACCTGATCGCCGTCGTCAACTTCGTGAAGTCGGCGAGGATCGGTTACACCAAGCTTCTGCTGGCCAACATTGGCTACAAGCTGCAGCACAAGCGCCGCAACATCGTGATGTGGAGCCCGACGGACACAGATGCCAAGGGCATCAGCAAGCGTCATGTCGATGGTCTCGTGCGCGACGTTCCGGTCATCAAGGAATTGGCACCCTGGTTCGGTAAGAAGCACCGCGATAACACCATCGAGGCGAAGACTTTCTCGAACCGTAAGAGCCTGTGGATTCGCGGCGGTACCGCCTCGGGCAACTACCGCGAGCTGTCGGCAGACGAAACGATCTACGACGAACTGTCCAACTTCGACCCCGACATCGAGGGCGAGGGCGATGCGGTCACCTTGGGCGACAAGCGCCTGGACGGTGCCACGTACCCGAAGTCGATCCGGGGCTCCACGCCGAAGAAGGCGGGCAGCTGCCAGATCAACAAGGCCGCTGAAGAGTCACCCATTCGCCTGCGCTTCTACGTGGACTGCCCGCACTGCCAGCACGAGCAAACACTGAAGTTCGGTGGGAAGGATTGCGGCTACGGTCTCAAGTGGGAGAAGGACGCCCTCGGCCAGGCCACCAAAGCTTGGTACGTGTGCGAGAGCTGTGGCGACAACTTCTACCACCAGGACATGGTTGCTGCCTCACCGCATGGCCGCTGGATCTGCGAAGTGACCGGCATCTGGACGCGCGACTCCATGGACTGGTTCGACAAGGACGACCAGCCCATACGCACGCCCAAGTCGGTCGCCTTCTACTGCTGGGCCATTTACAGCACCTGGTCAGCCTGGCTGAAGATCGCGGAAGAGTGGCTGAAGATCAAAGGCGACCGCGAGAAGCTGATCACCTTCACCAACACCACGCTCGGCGAGATGTGGGAGGAGGTGCAATCTAAGGTCGATTGGGAAGCGCTTTACGGTCGCCGCGAGGTATGGACCGGCCAGGCTCCGCAACGCGCCGTGGTGCTGACCGGATTCATCGATACCCAGGACGACCGACTCGAAGGCCGGGTATGGGCATTTGGGCCCGGTGAAGAAGCGTGGCTAGTTTACCGGTTCATCCTCATGGGCGATCCGGCCAGCGAAGAGCTACAGCGCAAGGCAGGGATAGAACTGCAGCGGCAGTTCACCCGCGCTGATGGCCTGATCATGAAGGTAGACCGCTGGGGCTGGGACTCCGGCGGCCACTACACCGACGAAGTCTACGCCGCCAGCCGCAAGCATGGCCTGCTCTGGGTGATCCCAACCAAGGGCGCAAGCCAGTACGGCAAGCCCATTGCCAACATGCCGCGCACTAAGAACAAGGCCAAGGTCTACCTGACCGAGATCGGTACAGACAACGCAAAGGAGCTGATCTACAGCCGCCTCAAGCTGGAAGTCGACACGGCCAAATCGCAGGCCGGCGAGTGCCAGCCTGGCGTGATCCATCTGCCGGCAAACAGCGACATCTGCGACGAAAGCGAGGTGAAGCAGCTGACCTCCGAGGTCAAGGTGCCGAAGATCGTCAACGGCCTGCGGGTTCACCGCTGGGATGCCCAGGGCCGCCGCAACGAGGCGCTCGACTGCCTGGTTGGGGCAATCGCCGCGCTGCGCATCAGTCAGCAGCGTTTCGGCTTGGATCTCGACGCCCTGGCAGAAGAGCCTCAGGTCGGCGGCGAGTCAGCCGTGAGCACTGAAGAACGCCCACGGGCCAAATCCAATTTCTGGAAACGATAGCGATGGCCTACACCCTCGAGCAATACGAGGCGCTACAGGCGGCAATCGCGGGCGGCGAGCTGTCCGTCCGCTATGCCGACCGCAGCGTCACCTACCGCAGTGTCGACGAGATGCTGAAGATCCTGCGCCTGATGCGCGATGACCTGGGCCTCAATGCTGACTGTAACCGCGGTCGCACCTTAACTTCGTTCTCCAAAGGTTACTGACCATGCGCCTCATCGACGACCTGTTTCCCGGCTACGCCGCGAAGCGTGCGACGGCGCGCGTGCAGAAGCTCCAGGCTGATATCACGCTCGAGGTAATGAAGCGCCGTTTCGAAGGTGCCGCCGGCGGCCGCCGCAACGCGGGCTGGCGTGCCACCGGAGCAGACGCCAACGCCGAGAATGGCCCGGCCCTGGCTCTACTGCGCAACCGCGCCCGCGACTTGCGCCGTAACAACCCGTACGCCGAGCGCGCTATCAGCGGCATCGCTGACAACGTGGTCGGCTATGGCATCGTGCCGAGCCCAAAGTCTGCCAAGGATCGCGAAAACAAGCGGCTTGCTGATCTATGGGCAAGCTGGGGCGAAACCACCGAGTGCGACGCGGATGGCCTAGAAAACTTCTACGGCCTCCAGCACAAGGTGACCGAGTGCGCCGCGGAGGCGGGCGAGTGCTTGATCCGCCGGCGCCGTCGCTATGCCTCGGATGGCCTGAGCGTGCCGCTGCAGTTGCAGCTGCTCGAGCCGGACTTTATCGACGACGCCAAGAATGGCGATGTCGGCGCGAACACGATCATTCAGGGCATCGAGTTCGACGCCATCGGAAAGCGGGTGGCGTACTGGCTGTTCGATCAGCACCCCGGCGCCAATCGCGCAATGCGCGCGCTGCAGTCCAAGCGCGTGCCGGCAGAGGATGTGATTCATGTCTTCCTGCCGAAGCGAGTTGGGCAGGTTCGCGGTTACACCTGGTTGGCGCCGGTGATGCAGCGCCTGCGCAACTTTGACGAGATGGAAGACGCCGTCATGGAGCAGGCCAAGATTGCTGCCTGCTTTGCCGCCTTCGTCACCAACGATGGTTCGGCAACCGGTGGTAAGGCCCCACCGCTCATCGAGCGGATGGAGCCGGGCATGATCCAGCAGTTGGCCGCCGGCGAGCAGGTGAGCACCGCCGCCCCGCCAACCTTCAACGGTTACCAGCCGTACTCCTGGCAGGCGTTACACGCCATCGCCGTAGGCCTCGGCGTGCCGTACGAACTCATGGTCGGCGACCTGAAAGGCGTGAACTTCTCCAGCGGCCGCATGGGCTGGCTGCACTTCGCTCGACGGGTTGATGTGTGGCAGTGGCGCATGTTGATCCCGCAGATGTGTGAGCGCGTGTGGGAGTGGTTCATGGAAGCACAGGCACTGCTGCCCGGTGGCGTGCTGGCAGACGTGAATGCTGAGTGGGTGCCGCCGCGCCGCGAAATGGTCGACCCCAAGTCGGAGACGCAAACCGTCAAGGATCGACTGCGCAGTGGCCTGGTCACCTGGCCGAACGCCCTACGCGAGCTGGGTATTACCGACCCGGACGGCCACGCCGCCGAGATCGCCAAATACAACGAACTGTTCGACAAGCTCGGCCTGGTGCTCGACTGCGACCCACGCAAGGTATCCGACGCCGGCCTTACCCAGGCCCGGACGGCGGGCACCGTGATCCCATCGACGGACGTCGATCCGCCGGCAAACAACGACGAGAGCCAGACCAATGACGGCGACGACGAAAACGCTTGAAACACCTGTACAGCACATCCGCGCGGTAGTTCGCCCCGGCTCACTGAACATCGAAGACCGCACCGTAGAAATCACCTGGACCACTGGCTCGCGCGGCAAGCGCTGGTCCTGGTCCATCGGCGAGTACATGGAAGAGCTGGAGGTCAGCGACACCGCTATCCGCATGGATCGCCTGAACAACGGTGCCCCGTTCCTCAACGCGCACGGCCAGTGGGATCTCGACGATGTCATCGGCGTGGTTGACCGTGCCTGGCTGGAGGGTGGCCAGGGCCACGCGGTGATCCGTTTCAGCTCCCGCGACGACGTCGAGCCGATCTTCAAGGACGTCAAGGATGGCATCCTGCGCAACATCAGCGTGGGCTACATGGTGCACCGCTACATCCTCGTGGAAGAGGGTGAAGAGAGCCTGCCGATCTATCGGGCCTCCGACTGGGAGCCTACTGAAATCTCCCTGGTGCCGATCGGCTTCGACGACGGCGCCAAGGTGCGCAGCGCGGCTACGCCGGCTGAGTACAAGGGCAAGCGCACCACCACAATTTTCGAAACTCGGGAAGCCGAACAGCCACCCGAACCGCAGGCCGACGCGCCTAAAACCCCAGAGGAAACAGCAATGACCGAAGAAGAGAAGCGCGCGGCCGAAGAGCAGGTACGCCGTGAAGCCCAGGACGCCGAGCGCAAGCGCAGCCTCACCATCCGCCAGATGGCGCGCAAGGTTGGCCTGGGTGATGACGTGGCCGACGAGATGATCGAGCGTGGCCTGGCAGTGGCCGATGCGAGCAGCGAGATGATCGACAAGCTGGCAGCCAAACAGGCTGGCGAGCAGGGCCAGACTCGCAGCGCTCACGCCACTCAGGTGACCAGTGAGCTGGACGCTTCCGTGCTGGCCGCCAAGCGCGGCGCCATGGAAAACGCCCTGCAGAACCGCTGCGATCCGAAGATCAAGCTGGAAGATACCGCCCGCGAGTTCCGCGGCATGCGCCTGATCGACATGGCCCGCGAGTCCATCGAGCTGGTGGGCGGCAATGTGCGCGGCATGACGCCTCAGGAAGTGGCCCGCGCCGCCCTGGGCTGCGACCGCCAAGCATTCCGCGCCGCGGGCATGCACACCACCAGCGACTTCCCGCTGCTGCTGGGCAACACCGTCAACCGAACCCTGCGAGCGGGCTATGAGCTGGCCCCGCAGACCTGGCGCCCGCTGGGCCGCCAGACCACCGTGCCGGACTTCCGCGCGGTAACTCGCGCCGCCCTCGGTGACATCTCCGCGCTGGAGAAGGTCAACGAGCACGGCGAATACAAGTACGGCACCCTCAGCGAGGATGGTGCGCCGCTGAAGGTTGCCAAGTTTGGCAAGATTATCGCCATCACCTGGGAATCCATCGTCAACGACGACCTCGGCGCCATGACCCGCATTCCGCAGGCCCTCGGCGCTGCAGCCGCGCAGACCGAATCGGATCTGATCTGGGCGCTTATTCTGGGCGCTACCCAGTTTGTCGACGGCAAGCCGGTTTTCGATGCCGACCACGGCAACGTCGCCGCCTCCGGTGGTGCAATCAACACCACCACGCTGGCCGCTGCACGCGCCGCGATGCGCAAGCAGAAGTCCAAGGCGGGCCATTTCCTCAACATCGGCCCGGAATACCTGGTGGTCGGCCCGGACAAAGAGCTGGAGGCCTACCAGTTCACCAGCTCCAACTACGTGCCGGCCAAGAACGCCGACATCAACGACGCCCGCAACACTGCGCTGACGGTCATCGTTGATGCCCGCATCACCGGCAACCAGTGGTACCTGTTCGCCGCGCCGGGCGTGGTGGATACCTTCGAATACGCCTACCTGGAAGGCGAGCAGGGCGTGTTCACCGAAACCCGCGAGGGCTTCGAGGTGGACGGCATGGAGATCAAGGCCCGCCTCGTATTCGGCGGTGCCTGGATCGACTACCGCGGCGCCTACAAGAACCCGGGCGCCTGATCCCGACCAACACCGCATAAGGGCGCCAGAGGGCGCCCTTGTTGTTTCCGCCTTTCAGATTCGAGGGAATCACCGTGAAGAACTTCAAACAGCATGGCGACATGATTACCATCGTCGCCGCCGCAATTATCGCGTCGGGTCAGTTGGTTCGCCTCAACAGTCTTGTCGGCGTGGCCGCTGGCAATGCCGCGGTGGGCGAAGAGTGCGAGCTCAAGACCACCGGCGTATTCGAGGTGCCGAAAACCAGCGCCCAGGCATGGGAGACCGGGCAGCCCGTCTACATGATCTCCGGCAGTGGCCTGGTCACCAACGTGCCCGGTACCGGCAACTACCTGCTCGGCGTGGCTGTGAAGGCCGCTGCCAACCCATCCGCCGTCGGCACCGTTCGCCTGAACGGCACCTTCGGTCACCCGGTAACGGCCTAAGCCATGAGCTGGGCCGCCATGCGCGACCGCATGCAGAAGCGCGTGGTCGCAACCCTCAAGGACGGGCACGCCCAATACCTCGCCCCCAACAACGCCGCCCCGGTGAACTGCATCGAGGTGATCATCGATCACAACCTGGTGCAGAACGGACCGGAAGGCGTGTGGCGCAGTGATGCGATCGGGATCAGCTTCCGCGCGGAGCAGCTGCGCAGCGTTCAGCGCGGCGGTGTGTTCGTCACGCCAGGCAAGCGCTACCTCGTCGAAGACACCATATCCGACGATGGCACGTGGATTGTCGCCGCCTGCATGGAGGACAAGCCATGACCACCAACCCCCTGAGCCTCGGCCGCAAGGCCCTGGCGCAGCACCTGCTGTCGATCACAGTGGATAACGGCTACCTCACCAATGCCGGCCAGAACGTCAAATCGGGCTGGTTCAACGAGGTGTTGGAGAGCGACAAGGTGGGTTTCCCCATCATCGTCGTGCAGAAGGCGAAGGACTTGCCGCCGAAGCGTGGTCCAGAGGGGCATATCAGTCAGGTGGGCTTCTACGTAATCGGCGCCGTCAGCGTGGGGTTGGACAACTACGAGGACGCCCTCGATGACCTGCAGGTCGACCTGCAGCGCGCACTGATCACGTCAGAGGGCCAGCCCGCTGCATGGTTACCGTTCCGCAGTGGCATCACCCGCATCACCATCGGCGCGCCCGAGCAGTTCCCGCCAGGCAATGGCGAGAAGGCCGCCACCGTTCTAATCCCCGTGCACCTGCACACCGTTATCGAAAGGTAATCCCATGGAAACCAGCGCACCTGCCGCCAAGGCGGCGGAGTCGGCTGAGCCGAGAAAAGCACCGACGACCGAGGTAACCCTCGCGAAGGCTCACACCCATGCCGGCAAGCAATACGCCGCCAAGGACCCCATCAAAGTCACCGCTCGCCAGAAGGCCTTCCTGCAAGAAGCAGGCGTGCTGGCTGACGAAGCCAAGCAGGAGAAGTGATCCATGATCCGTAAAGAAACCGTGGTGATCGGTGGTCACCTCAAGGCGCGCGAGTACGGCAGCGGCCTGCCGTTCCAGAAGGTCGGTTTGGTGTCGACCATCCAGCACACCACCGAAACCAACTCGCTGACCCTGGGTGATACCACCACCCCACAGGGCGGTGAGTACGACTCGCTCGACCGCGTGACCTCCATGGGCCTCGCCATCAACTTCCGCGAGATATTCACCTGGGTGCTGAGCGCGCTGGTGTGGGGTGACTCCACCACCGTACCGGCATCCACCCACACCGCCGAGATCAAGCAGGCAGGCGTCGACGGCACCATTGCCCTCGACCACATGCCGCTGACAATTGCCGGCGTGACCAATGTGGTTGCAGGCGCCCCCGGCACCACCGAGTTCGACGAGTTCGACGACTGGGTGATGACCGGCTCTGGCATCGAAGTGGTCGCAGGTGGCGCGCTGGAAGCGGCCATCATCGCAGCTGCCCCAGGTGCACCGTACCTCGTCGCCATCGACTACAGCAGCGCTGCTGTCGACGTGATCGAGGCTCTGACCAACAGCGGCAAGACCTTCGAATTCCTGTTCGAGGGTGAGAACGCCGCCGGTACCCAGAAGCGTGTCGAAGCGCGATTCTTCATGTGCCGCCTGAACCTGGCCACCACCATGGACTGGATCAATACCGAAGACTTCGGCGCCTTCGAAGCCACCGCCAAGGTCCTGCGCGACGATACCAAGGTCGGCGCCGGCACCTCGAAGTACTTCCGAATCAAGAAGGAGCTGCCTGCCTCTGTGTAAGGGGTAGGGCCAGGGATGGCCATTTGTTCCGTTTTTAAAAGAGGTGAGGCTATGCAACCTTCAATGCCGGTCGTCACTTTGCGGCTGGGGGCCACCCTTGGCGGGATCAGTCTTGATCTTTCGGTTGGCATTTCGCGCGAAGCTTTTGAAAGCGCAGCTGCAGGCGCATCAATTGGGTCGTCGCCGACAGGTACTCAATTTGAACCTTTGGATCTAGATCTGCCGGGTCTTTGTTCCCAAATGCCTGAGCTGCTTTTGCAAGGGCTGCAAGTCCAGCATCGAAATCTGGCCGCTGAGTCATTGCGGTTGCTCCAGCTTGAAGTTGACGAGAACCGCAGCGTACTAGCGGCTAGCCCGCTGCAGTAGCTGGGATTTCGTACAGCTTGGCCGCTTTACTTAAATACCTCGGATTCGAGGGATTTAATCCAGAGCCAGAGCGGCCGCGCCGGCGGAACCTGGCTTCATCCCAAGCTGGCTGTCGCGTTCGCCCGTTGGATCTCGCCGGACTTCGCCGTCTGGGCCGACCTGCACATCGACGCACTGCTGCGCGGAGAGCTGAACGAAAAGCAGCAATTCGACCGGGCCTGTAAGCGGCTCAACGATGCCCAGGCCGTTGCCAGCCTGAGCGGCCGAGAGCTGGCGGCCTGGCGCCGCAAGAAGCCCGCACTGATCGAGAAGGTCGAGCACTGGCGACATGAGTTGCAGCTCACATTGGGGCTTGAGGTTGCTTGAACAGAATCCATGGTTTCGGCTGCTGGGTTTCGGTGCTGGCGCTGCGATGGTAGATTCCCGCCATTGAATGGGAGGGAAGCCAATGGGAAGTCCTAATCAGCATCTAGGGGTCGGGCCAAAATCAAGCCCAGCTGCGCCTGGTAGCACGTTCAAGTGGGTCATTATCCCGATAGCATTGCTCCTTCTGCTATCTGGGCTGGTGGCTAATAAGTACTTTCAAATAAAGAACCATATGGCCCCAATCGCAGATGGCGCCATTCCTGAGCGTATCGGATGTGATGATGGTTGCGACCTTCTGAATCGTTACGAAGGCTGGCAACCATATCTTGTCCGTGTAGCGGAAGTGGCGCGTAGGGATTACAGCTGTAAAAGGGTCGATTACGTAAGTGTTTCGACTGAAAGTGCGCTGTTAGACAATCCAAAATTTTTTGTCGTGTGCGATGGGCTCAACGGCGAGACCTATACGACGCAGCATTTCAAGAAAGTCGTCGATATACAGTATCGAAAACTAAACCTCTGACAAAACCCGCTTCTGCGGGTTTTTTATTACCCGGAGAACAGCATGAGTGATTCAGCGGCGAAGGGCGTCGTTAGCGTTGGGCCCCAAGACAACCGGCGAGATATCGTCGTTTCCGAGCTGACGGTCGCTCAGATGCGACAGGTTATGCTGCTCAACACTTGGCCGGGCGACGACCCTAGCCAGGAAGATCTGATGCACTACCAGTTGGACAACTTCCTATTCGATGGCTGCCGGCTGAGTGACCTGGGCGTTATGGCCAATCTCAAGAAGGAAGAGATCAGCCAGCTAACGGGTACCGAACTGCACAAGGTGCTCGCCAAGGCCAAGGAGCTAAACGCGGATTTTTTCGGCGCTCTGGTTCGAATGAAAGCGGCCCAGAGCACTTCCTGAGTGATCTCGAATCCTGCATCGCCGTGCTGGGCCGCATCGGCCACCCCAATGCAATCAACTATCCCTGGCGCCTATTTAAACGCTGCTTGAAGGAGTGACCCATGGCTGAGGTAGAACTCAAGCTGACGGCCGATATGGCTGATGCCACCAAGGGGGTAGGCGGATTCCGCAAGGAATATCAGGAGCTGGTCAAGGCGATCCAGAAGCCTATCGGGCAAATCGATGCCTTGCAGAAAACTCAGGAGACGGCAAAGAAGGCCGCCGCCGAGTTCTATGCAGCAAAGCGTAGCGTCGACAATCTCAAGGCCGCCGTCGCGGCAACGGCTCAGCCTATAAAGGGGCTAGATCGTGATTTGGCCCGCGCAGAGCGCACGCTCAGCAGCGCGACTCGCGCATTCGAGTTGCAGAAGAATAGGGTGCGCGAGCAGCGTGCCGAGCTGAAAGCGGCGGGCGTGGACTACCGCAACCTGGCCACCGAGCAGCAACGCCTGCAGGGCGCCCTGGCTGGCGCAATGGGCAAAGGCCAGGCAGATGCCAGCATCAGTCGGGCAATGGATACCTTCGGAGTTACCAAGCTTCGAGAGTTGCGCGCCCAGTTGGTGACTCTTCGTTCCGACTACGCTCGCCTGTCCCAGGCAGGGCAGATGTCCGCTCAAGAGCGCATCGGTGCGGAAATCCAGTACCAGGCTTCGCTTCGCCGTACTCAGCAGCAGATTGCGGCTCTTGGAAGTGAATCAGGAGAGGGAGGTAGTGGCTCTGGGGTTGCGGCTATCACGGCGCGTATAGCCGCGGTCACAGCAGTTGCTTACACGCTGCAGAGGGCGACAAGCTTCTATTTCAATGCTGCCGACGCCGTCGGTGAGCTTGAGGACCGGATGCGCAATGCGCTGCCTACCCAAGAAGAGTATGAGCGTTCTCAGTCTCGCCTGGAGGATGCCTCGCGCCGACTACGTGTCCCAATTGCGCAGGTTACTGAGCTTTTCCTGGGGACCCTGACGCCGTTAAAAGATATGGGGTTCTCCACCGCCCAGGTGACTGACTTGGTCGGGGCTCTGAACGCCGGTTTGGTCGCCAATAGCATCAAGGGTGAGCGAGCGGCGTCTGTAATTGATGCGATCAACAAGGGTATGCAAACCGGTGTAATCCGCGGCGACGCTTTCAATGCGGTGTTACTCAACTCGAGCGCACTGACTGACGCTCTAACCAAGAGCCTCGGTGTCAGTCGAGGTGAGCTGATTCGCATGGCAAATGCTGGCGAGTTGACGACCGAGAAGTTCGTAAACGCGATGTCCGAACAATCGGCAGCGCTAATCGGGATGGCCGATGCCATGCGTGTTACCGGTAGTGATGCGTGGGCAACTTTCACTCAGTCGGTAGAGAAGCTTATCGGAGCGATCGACAAGATATCTGGTGCTTCGGAGGCCGCCACCAAGGGACTGGATAAGATATCCGACTCTATTAACGACCTTGCGGATGGCAAAACAGAAAAGGCTTTGACTCTCCTGAATAGTCTGGCCATCACTGCCGGCAAGCAACTAGGCACGCTACTGCCAGGCGCTGGTGCTATTGCCAATTTGGCGGATGGTTACCAGCAATACAGCGCCCAGGCTACTGATGCCCTGGAAGACGTCACTGACGCCGAGGAAACTGCGAGGAGCGAGTCTGAAAGGATCAACGAGCAACGTCTCGCCGAGCAGCGCGCCTGGGCTACCAAGTTCAACGAATCCATCCAGAACGACTTGGTGAACCCGTTCAAGACGGCGCTCAATGATCAGGTGGCCGCTCAGAACCGGGCAAACTCGAAGCTGCGCAAGGCGCAGGATGAGCAGGTCGCCACACAGAAGCGCTACAGCGATGCGCTGAAGAAACTGCGTGACGGAGCAGCCGGCCCGGCATCTTTCGGTAGCGCGCAGAACCTGCGCGTAGCTGCCAACCGCGCCCTTACTGACGGGGACTTCAAGCGCGCCAAGCAGTACGCCCAGGAATCCCTGGACATGCTGATGAAGATCGCTGAAGAGGGTGGTAACACCTATGGTTTCACCGGCCTCATCAAGGGGCTGCAGGCCATCGAGCAGCAGGCGGATAAGTCGCTGATCGCCGCTGCCGACGCAGAGCGCACTGCTCAGATCGAGAAAGTTCGGGCGATGAAGAAGGAGTTCGAGGAGCTCAAGAACTTCAAGATATCGCCAACCATTGACGATGAGGCACTTGCAGCGGCCACCGCGAAGATGAAGCGGTGGTCGGAGATGATGGGCAAATCGCTCACCATCGATCCGCGCTCACCGTCAACGAGCGTGCAGCCGCCGGAAGGATGGCGGCCGCCGATGGTGCTGCCGAAATCTGGCGGGGCATCGGCAGGCAAGCCTGCAACTCCGACGAGCACAGTCAGCGTAACGAAACCGAGCACTACGCCGACTGTGCAGGCCGTGATTGAGCCCGTATCGATCAAGAAGCCCAAGACGCCCACGCTGGTGGCGCTCGAAGTGCCAACCAACCCCAACTGGATCCGTGAGGGAAATTCCTTCCGGCAGAAGCCACTGGATGTGGATGCGAAGCCGAAATGGGTGCAGGACGGCAACTCGTTCACGAACAAGCCAGTTGAGGTGGATGCAAAGCCGAAGTGGGTGCGAAACGGCAACAGTTTCTCTGACGCCCCAGTAGAGGTTGATGTGGTCGCCAAGAAGGTGGCCCCGCCAGAAGGCGAGCCGCTGAAGGTGCCAGCGCTTCTGCAGCCTCTGCCTCTGCCGGCGGATACCCCGCCAGTTGAGGTGAAGAGCGCGATCGACGAGGCGTCGAAGGCTGCCGTTACGCAGCAGTTTGGAGATTTCATCCAGACACTGAGCAATAGCGCGGTTATCACCTTCAAGATGCAGGTGCCTTCGCTGGTTACGGGGGATGTGGCGCCGCTGCCAGGGCTTGCCACTGGAGGTCCGGTTCGCGGCCCTGGTACCGGCACAAGCGACAGCGTGCTGATGTGGGGCTCGAATGGTGAGTACATGCAACCAACGGCTGCGGTGGACTACTACGGACTGGACTTCATGGAGAAGATCCGCCGGCGCGAGCTGCCGCGGCACGCAACGGGTGGGCAGATTGGCATGGCGCCGCCGCGCTCCCTGCCCGCGGCGCCTCAGGCCAGTCAGGCTCTGCTGGACCGCGCTGCCGGCCCTGAGCACATGGGCTCCTTCGACTTCAATTTCGGCGGCGAGTCCGTGACGGTGATGGTGCCGCAGTCGCAACAGCCGAACATGGAGCGACTGGCCCGGAAGTTTGGCCGCCCACGGTAACAACCAGCCCGCCACCCGGCGGGCTTCTTATTTCTGGAGCAGTACGAATGGCACTCCCTCAAATCATGTTGGGCGGTGTGCCGCTCGTGCTGCATGCCGGCGCGCCGGACGAGTCGGTGGAGCCGATTGGGGGTAATACGCTGCTGCGCATGAGTGATGGCACAGCAGTAAAGCAACAGCACTGGGCGAAGAGTGCCGGCACGATCAGCGGCAGCGGCTGGATGCCGCCAGGCCTCGACGGGCTGGACTACACCCAGCCGCTTGAGCTGCGTAGCACCAAAGTGCAGAACATGGTGGGTGATGGGCCGGAGTTCAGCCTCACCGGTACGCCACGTCCGGACGTCGCCCCCTGGGCTCAGGCCATGATTGGCCGCGATTGGGTGGCGGTGCCATGCACTTACGCCGATGGCGTGGTCACCGTACCGCCTGTTGAAGGCGCCACGCTGTACCAGGCCAGCTACCTGCCGGTGTTCTCCGTTTTCGCGAACAAGCCCGGTGGCTCGCAGAGCAGCGCCACGGCCAGCCATAGCTGGACAATCAACTGGGAAGAGGCCTGACATGATCAACGGATACCCGCTCAACAGCGGCCCGCTGAACGCGTTCCGGGCCGGTAGTGCGCCGCAGCCTGATCCAGAGTATCGGGTGCACGGCACCTCATACGTGTGGCGGGTACGGCTGCTGGTGGGGGGCGTGGACATGACGGCCATGCTCACCCGCCAGTTGGATGTCGACCGTGAGGAGGGCGCCGCCGCCGTGGCGGGCTTCAGCCTCTACCTGGCGCCCGGGCAGCCGGTTCTGCCGAACGAATGGATCGGTAAGGCCGTGACGATCGACTACATGAGCCGCGACCGCTACGGCGTTGTGACCGAGGCGCGCCTGTACACTGGCCTGCTCGAGCTGCCCACCTGGGACGCCACCACCCGCGTACTGGGCTGCGAGTGCAGCGACCAGCTGCAGCAACGCATCGAAGGTCTGAGCGTCGAACAGATAGACGTGCTGTGCGGCGGCTACTGGTCGGCGGATGTGTTCGAGCCCGTGGAGGGCCGCAGCCGCTGGGACTACGCCGGCGAGCGCATGAGCACCCGCCCGGCCAGCCTGGACGCCGACACGCAGGGCAACCTGCGCACCACCAGTTGGTACGCCGCTGCCACGCCGCACTACGTATTCGGCCCCGGCCAGACGCTGGACGGCAGCGTGCAGCTCGAGCTGCAGGCCCACGGCGGTACCACGAACTATGTCGAGATCACGCTCGACTACCGGTACAGCCGCCTGTGGCAAGCGAACCAGTCATTTGGCTGGACGCACCCTGAGACGGACGGAGCCAGTGGCCTGCAGGGCTTCTGCCGGTGGCGTACATACTCCACTGAGCTGCCGACTACAGAAATGATCGAGAGCGCCATTACCGGCAGTGGCCTGGCCCTCATCGGCGGCATTGGCGGCACACAGCTACCCATGTCGATGGCCAACCCTTGCGGGGATGGAAATCCCTGGGTTAACTCATTTCCAGGGCTTTGGCTGATCGCGACGGCTACCGGCGCACGCCGTTGGGTGCAGACCGTTACCGAGAAATACAGCCTGGTGCTGCACACCCCGCTGGGCGAGAACGAAGCCACGCGCGTGATCAGCCGAGACTCAGCCAGTTTCGAAATCGAGAACAGCCGCACCGATGACTGGGAAAGCGATGCACCGACGGGACAGGGCCGCCAGGAAGATCTGGCCGACAACGCCCGCCGAGTTGCGGCGCTGGAGTGCCTGCTGCACCGAGGCAGCACCACGCTTGTAAGCGCCCACCGCGGCACCACCCTGAGCTTTCAGGTGCCAACCGATATGGCGCTGGACATCGACCTTGTGCACACGCTGCAGGTGGCAGACAAGGCCGCGGCGACTGGCAAGTGCCGGCGCATTCAGCATGTGCTGGACCTCGGCGCGGGCACGGCAATCACCACTATCAACGTTGCGGTGATGCACGGCGGCGGCGTAAGCGACCCGCTGAATGTGCCGGCATCGCCTGACACCTCGCTGCCCAACCCATCGGGCGGTGGCGCAGCGCTCGGCACGCAGCTCGGCGGGCGTAAGAACCACCCCGTAACCGGTTTGCCTATCCAGCCCTATGACGAAACCAGGCTTGGCTTCAGTGGTAACTGGTCCGTAGCGGACGACACGAGTGCCGAGCAGTTCCCGCGCCGGTTCGACGTGGAGGCCCGCGATATCCCCGAGCAGTACCGCGACGAGCGCACCGCTACCGCCGCGGCGACCTATCGCGTGGGCATTCCCAATGATCCTTTGGAGCTGTGAGCATGTCACCAGGCGAAAGAGAGCGCCGGGCTATCCAGCCGCGCAACACCGCTGAGCGTCGAGCGGCAGATGGCGCGGCCGCCCGCCGAGCGACTGGCCAGGCCATGGTCGAGCGCCGCACAGGCAAGAGCCAGGCCGACGACATCAATGCCCTGGTTTCTCCGCCACGCCAGCAGCGCAGCCTGAGAACGGTAGAACCGCGCGGTGGGCTTCCCGCCCAACGCGGTTCTGGCACCTACGTTGCTCCGCCGGCCAGCTCCGGCGGTAGCGGCGTGGCCAGCCCGCTCACTGTGCAGCAGATCGTTTACGCGGAAGAGCCCAGCTACGTGGCCACCTTCGATGCCAGCGGCTACTTCGCAGTGAAGAAGATCGCACGGATGGTCATGGTCGACGCCGAAGGCCGGCAGATCATTGTCGAGGGCTTTGACGACCTGGACGAAAACGGCAACACAAAATCACCGGAGGCTCCAGATGGCGGGTAACTGGCCACCCAGTGCAATCACCAACATCGATCCGCTGCCGTATCACGGCCTGGTGTACACCCTTGAGGGCAACCCGCAGGTGATGCTGGACCCCATGGACGGTCGCGCGCCCGTGCCCATGCCGGCGTTCTACTCGATGTATTTGGGCGAAGGCCGCCGGATTGCGGACTACGCCGCGCAGCAGAATGGCTACTTGTGGGACATCGGCATGCCGGACCCGCGGCCCAACGCAGAGATCGAGGAAGCCGGGGGCAAGTTGCTTGGCCGGCGAATCGTCGGTGCCGGGAACCACCTGCCAGTACGGCTGGGTGAACTGACGCGTCACCTGTTCGTCTACGGCACCCTGTTCGAGGGGCAGATCCGGCTTCAGGTGCAGCCGCGAGGCGGCGTGGGCCGAATTCTCACGCAGATTCCACTGAGTGAAGTGGAGATCGACTGGTCCAAGGCGGCTATTGAGTACGACGGCTCGCTCGCGTCGCGCCAAATGCCAGAGCCCAGGTACAGCGTAGGCAAACTGGACATCAGCCCCGACGGCACACGCCATTTGTTCGGCGTGAGCCTTGCTGGTCTGGCAGACACTGCGGGTTGGGCGACCACCATGGTGGCGATCATTGAGCTGGTGCTCAGCCTGGATGACCAGGGCGAGTTAAAGGGCTCGCCCACGATTCGACACACCGCCGCCGAGCTGCTGGGCGACTACACCTTCACGGTGAACAGCAATCTCGGACGCCTGACCGGCGTAGCATCAGGTTTCCCCAGCTGTACGATGCAGCCCGAAGTGCAGAACTTTCCCAACGAGTCGTCGGGCAATGACGGCGCGCGCGGCTGGGAGAGCAAGCGCGAGGCCGTGGTGGTGGGCGCTGTTTACGGGGATGACGGAATCGACTTCATCACTGCTGACTACGTTGACCAACGCCAGGAGACGATCACCACTACGACCAGCCCATATCAGTACGGCACGCCGAACGAAGAGCTGGGCGTCTGCGAGCCTTGGCAGCCCGGGCAGTCCCCGCCCATGCCGCCTACGCGTCAGACGGTGAACCGCGTATACAGGTATGAACTGACATTCAAGTTCCGGGGATCGAGCATCAATGTCTGGATGAGCTCGGAGCGGAGCGTAAGCCTGACCAAGCCGGGCAGCGGTGCTGCAACAGGAACGACGACCGCGATTGATTCTGCCTCTGCCGGCCTGGCGCGCAGCCTTGAAGGGGCGGTTACCCAGAACTCGCTTGACTCGCTGGACAAGATCAATCCCCGCAACGACGGCGGCCTGATTTATCTTCCAGCTGCCTTGTGGGCCACGAACTACTACACGGTAAGCGCGGTGGTAAGGCGCAATTGGGTGTCCCTGGCCACGTTCGAGAGCTACAGCCAAACCGGCCAGCCCGGCTACAAGACATTCTGGGGGCCGCTGCTTACGCCGCTCGGTGTCGCTGGTGAAACTACCGAGTACCCAATACGCACAGCTAGCGGATCGGGATCATTGGTACCGAACTTCATCTACAACGCTGCCTTCAGCCCCCTCACCGGCCAGGCCGTTCGCGAATGCGACATGCCCGGGCGAACCATCGCAGGATTCATATGAACTACGTGAACAACTGGAGTCGGCCGGTGACGCTGGCTATCGGCGCGACGGCACTCGAGCTCGATCTGCCAGACGGTGAATATCGGCTGACGCTCACAGATAGTGCGGCTGAGCCCACTCGCTGGGAAATCATCGACGCGGTGGTGACCAGCGGAACAGCGACTCTCGCTCGCCAGCAGGAAGGAACGCTCGAGCAAAGCTGGCCGGCGGGCAGCACCATCTTCAACGCGGTGACTGCGGGCACGCTCATTCAGATGGATTCCCGGATAGCGGCGATCGAGGAAGGCGGCGGCGCTGGTGCGATCATAGCGGGGAGCCCGCCCGGCGAGACTGACATGCCGACAGCCGTAGGTGCGTTCTACTCGGTGCCAGGGATGGGCTTATGGGTATCGAACGGTACGGAATTCGGTAGCGACTGGATGGTATTAAGTGGGCTGATGCGCTCTGGGTTCATATACAACTCAGGTTTTCCTGGTGGCTCCTACTCGGTTGCTTACCCCGCTCGGAACTTGCGAGTTGAGGTGGACGGGCCTTTCAGCGGGACATTTCCGGCGACCCTGATCATGCCCTGGACTGGCCAGCCATATGGGCTAAGCATCGAAATTCTGCCACGGGAGGCGACCGCGTTTGCGCTGAGTCTCGATTTCAGCTTGATGGGCGCTCAGGCCTATGCGGCTATCGAAAACAGAGGGGTCGTAAGCGCTTCGGCATCAGCCGAGGGCAGCATCGTCACTGTGACTGTTGGGGAGGCATGCCTGCTCAAGCTCGTCAGCGTTCTGCGAGATGGCGAGTTCTTCGATCTTGAATTCCAGCTCGAACCGATTACCCCTTCGACTTACCTATCCACTGACGGTTAAAACCATCCTACTGGAGTAGCCAGCCATGCAGCCGGCCTGCCTTTCCCTGCGCGTGATTCCTGGCGCCACCCTGCGCAAACCTCTGCTGCTGATGCAGCCGCTCTACACCTACCGCCCCATTACGGCCATCGAGCCGACCGCGCCGCTGCGCCTGACAGTGCCAGCTCACGGCCTGCCCGGCGACTGGCCAACTTGGGTCGAGGGCGCAAGCCAGTGGAGCGCGCTAAATCGAGAAAAAGGCCGCGAGGGTTTCCGTATTGCGCGGGTGATCGACGCGGACACCATCGAATACAACGAGCTGAACGGAACTGGCCAACGCGCGCAGGGCGGCCAGCTCGTTTACCAGTTGCCTGTCGACCTGACCGGCATCACCGCCCGCCTGGTCATTGTGCCGGAGCAGGGCAAAGCCCTTGAGCTGAGCACCGAGAGCGGCGGGCTGCTTATCGAGGGCCCTGGTCAGCTGGTGCTGGTAATCAGCGCTGCTGAAACCGGGGCGCTGACATGGGCCAAGGGCGAATACACCCTCGACATCACCTGGAGTAACGGCGACGTCAGCCGGTGGCTGCATGGCCCTGTCGAGCTGAGCAACGGAGGTTGCTGCC
The DNA here is from genome assembly GCF_052958135.1 of Pseudomonas sp. SZ40. Lineage (NCBI taxonomy): Bacteria > Pseudomonadati > Pseudomonadota > Gammaproteobacteria > Pseudomonadales > Pseudomonadaceae > Pseudomonas > Pseudomonas sp. SZ40. The sequence continues at coordinate 340,518 of NZ_JBQWIF010000001.1, forward strand.
ATGGCTGACGCTCCAGTCGTGCTGGTGGATGCCCAGCCTTTTGCGCTGGTGGTCGAGCGGCAGGAAGTGTTCACCGTTGTGACTGCGGCGGGTGGTCAGGGACCGCCGGGGCGGCCGGGCATCGGCGGCGCCGAGATCAGCAAAGATGCTGGAAACCAGATTGAACAACGCCCTGACGGGCTCTTCGTCCCGCCGCATGAGTGGCAAACCACCGATTGGTAATTAGGAGGCCACATGGCCCTGACTGCTTTCTACAAGGTCACCACGCTGCCCGCCACGCTGGCAGCCAACGCCTTCTACTACGTGCTCAATGGCAACTACGCCGAAAGCTACGTGACCGACAACGCGGGAGTGGCCAAGGCCCTCGGCAACAGCTCGATGATCAACGCCCTGATCGACCAGGCTCTGGCGAACTGGTCCGGTGCCGCCAGCACTGTCTCCATCGTGGCTGACATCGCGGCGCGTGACGCTCTGATCGTCGGTCTGGATGCGAACGCCATGATCCTGGTGGTAGACGCGACGGGAGACCCGACTGTCAACGCCGGCTCAGCGCTGTACGCCTACGCGGCAGATACGGAAACCACCTACAAGATCGCGGAATACGAGTCCATGGACGTGGCGCTGAACTGGTCCGATATCGTCGGAGGGCCAAGCTCGACGCCGGCACAGATCGATACCGCCGTAAGCCAGGCCCACAGCCATGCCAACAAGTCCACGCTCGACAAGCTGAGCGAGGATGTGGAGGGCCTGCTGTTCAACGGCCAGGGCGTGAGCAGCCGTTGGGCTACCAACAATTGGTGAACACATGGCGCACGTCAAATTCCACAAGTACGTCGCTGCGTTGCCGGCCCAGCTGGATCCAGATGCTATCTACTACGTTCGGGCCGGGGCAGGATTTGACATGTACGTGACCAACGGGTCCGGAGAAATATCTGCCTACCCGCTGAATCGCGCGACACCTATGGCTGTGCCGTCGTTTCTCTCTAATGGCGCGCTTCTGCGCCTACCCCTCACCCCTAACAATTCGCTGCCGGTGGCGAGCGCCGGCGGACCTACATTAAGCATTCCGGTGATCCTCAATGGCTGAATCACGCCCGCTCAAACTTACAGACATGGGGAGCGGCACAGGCCGCCTTGAGGAGTTCGCAAATGGCGACACTTTGCCTGTATCAACTATCCCCGACCTTCCTATTGGCAAGATCAGCGGGCTTCAGGCAGCCATTTTGGCAGCTGGCACGACTATGCCAGCACTGCTCACCGCTACGCCTATCTCGGCATCCTCCGCAGTAGCGGGCTTCGAAGCTGCCAAGCTCAATAGCGCACCTGTCCGGGTGCTAAGCCAATCCAATGCGGGCGGGTGGCTGACTGCGTTAGGGACAACGGCGCCTTACATCGATATCGCTCTCCCTTTCGGCGTGGTTATCGGTGACTCGATAGCTGAAGGGCATCCCTCAACGCATGGCCGGCTACACCCAGATGGAAGCGCTGGATACATAGATAACTATGCGAGCACACCTGGGCAACCAAGCTACGAGCTTTCGCGCCTGACTGGTTCTCACTGGTATAACCAAGGGATTGGCAGCCAAACCAGCGCTGATGTGCTCGGCAGATTTGACAGGGATGCCTTGGGGCTCGTGTCGGACCCTGGGGATGGGCGAGGTAACAAAACCCTGCCCGGTAAGCCCTACATCTGCCTGGTAATCGTCGGTGCCAACGATGTAGCGGGCAATGTTTCGGAAGCTGCGCTCAAGGAAAACTTGCAAGCGATGCTTGCAAAGTTGCTATCGGCTGGCGTCATGCCCGTATTCAGTACAGTCGCGCCGTCTTCCAGCTACACCGCAAGTCAGCGGGCCGCAGCGCAGAGGATCAACGCTTGGATGCTCACGACGTTCGCGGGGTTTGGCGCGGTTGTTTTCGATCTCTATAGCTGGGGATCAGACGGCGCGGCTGGCATCAAATCCGATCGCTATATCGATACCATTCACCCTTCGCGAGCGGGCTACGCCCAACTTGCATTGGACATCTACTCCTCCATTCGCAGAGGCATCTGCAGCAGCACCCTACGGCTGGACTTCAAAGCCGACCCAGTAACCCCGCCGACCAACTGGGTGCTCCCCGCAAAAGTTAGGATTGCCAGGGAGGGCGTTACACTTGAGGGCGTGGTCTCGGGCGACTGGATTGTATTTTCTCTTGCGACGCTGCCTGCTCTGCAGTCTCCAGTAGTGCGCGTTTCGCTGGTTGCGCCCGGTACTGGGAACTCCGGCATCACCGGCGCCCAGGTGGGCCTATCTGCCGCTCGCCCGGCCGCGAGCGGTGCCTCAGGTGCTGCCGGCGTAGCCGTCGCGGCAACACTCAGCAAAACAAGCGAAGGAGTGTGGGAGTTCAACCCAGCCTTTGCCCAGCGCGGTGTTTATTCGGTCAGCGCTGGCCCTAGTGGATTGACGATCACCTGTGAGCAGGTGTCGATGATCATGTGCGGGAACGTGGGATCTGCAGCGGTTGCTAACAAGATAAAAGTCTCGGCCTCATGGGGACTCCAGCCAGTTACCTCATTCACGCTGCAATTTGGTAACGGGGATGTAGCGCTTGATCCGACCACGACTGCCGTCCCCAATGGTACCTATTACTCTCTTGTTGGTCCCTCGGTCTGAAATAGCGCCGTAGCCCGACAAAGACAAATCAGCCCGCTGCGTGCGGGCTTTTTCATGCCCGGAGAAAACCATGAGCACCAGTCGCGGCATCCGCAACAACAACCCTGGCAACATCGATTTCAACCCGCGAAACAAGTGGAACGGTCAGCTCGGCCTGGAACTGGGTGTGCCTCGCCCGCGCTTCGCTCGCTTCGACGAGCCGGAGAACGGAATACGCGCCCTTGGCAAGCTGCTGCTCAACTACCGAGGCAAAGACGGCCTGCCCGGTGTCGGTGGCCCAGGCATCGACACGGTGCGTGAAACGATCAACCGCTGGGCGCCTGGACACGAGAACGACACCGAGGCCTACATCGCTTCGGTGGCCAAAGCATTGCGCGTGAAGCCAGCTGACATCATCGATGTTCGGCAGCCCGATACGCTTCGCACATTCGTTGTGTCGATCATCAAGCACGAGAACGGCGCACAGCCATACAAGCCTGAAGTGATCGAAGAAGGTATTCGGCGGGCACTGGCATGACCTGGCTGAAGCTGATGCCCGGCAAAGCCATCGCGGCGGTGGTCACGGTGCTGCTGCTCATGGCCCTGGCCGCTGGCAGCGCCTGGCGCTATCAGGAGAAGAGCTACAGCGCCCAACTGAGCGACCAGGCCCTCAGGTATGAGCGCCAGATTGGCCAGCAGGCCGACCTGCACGCCGCAACACTGGCGGAGATCGGCCGCGCCGCCGCCGCGCAGGAGCGGCGTAACCAAGAGCAGCGCCTGCTGCTCGAGCAACAGCTGCAGGCCTCGTCCGAAACCGAATACAGGAAGCTCACCGATGCTGAAAAGAATGCTGCCCGCCTGCGTGATCGCCTCGCTACTGCTGAGCTCCGGCTGTCAGTCCTCCTTGCCAGCCCCGGCGCTGCAGGTGCTGCCAGTGGCAACGGAGTGTCCACGCCCGCCGGCCCCGGATGCTTGGTGGATGGCGCCGGCCGAGCCGACATTGACCCAGGAGCTGCTCAACGAATTGTCGGCATCGCCGATCGAGGCGATCGGGCAATAATCGCCCTGACCGCGTGCCAGGCGTGGGTGGAGAAGGTGTCGAAAGGGGGAGGGTGAATGCGCCCAGAACGGGCAAGAGGGGTGTCTAATACTAAGTTCGTCTATCTTGGATTTACCCGTCTGTAGCCCGGATAAGTGCTGGTTCAGTATTAGACGATATAGGGGTAGGGCATATGCACGGCGCGGCCTTCAGCCTCAACAATCCGCTACTGCTGCATCATCGGGGTGTGGCTGGAGAGGTCGCTTTGGCTCATCGTGTCGAGTGTCCGGCTGATTAGCAAAAGCGCCTAGTGTACGGTATCGACCCCATCACCTTTAACCCCGGAGCGCAGATGAATTTCGATGATCAGCCCCTGAGCAGACTCGCCGCTCGGCTTGGCGAGGCACTGCTGGAACGTGGTGCTCAGGTCACCACTGCCGAATCCTGTACGGGGGGCGGCATTGCCGAAGCCATCACTCGCATCGCCGGCAGCTCGGCCTGGTTCGAAGCGGGTTACGTCACGTACTCCAACACCCAGAAGACCCGTCAGCTCGGCGTGCCCGAGGCGCTCTTCAGCAGTGTGGGCGCGGTCAGCCGTGAAGTGGTCGAGGCCATGGTGCGTGGGGCCCAGACCCATAGTGGCGCGCGTTATGCCACGGCAGTAAGCGGTGTGGCGGGGCCCGCTGGTGGCAGCGCGGAGAAGCCGGTCGGCACGGTGTGGATCGCCTGGGCCGATGGCGGGCAGGTGTTCACCAGGCGTTTCCAGTTCCCCGGCTCCCGTGACGCGGTGCGCGCGCAGACCGTGGAAGCGGCCCTGCTCGGACTAATGCGACTACTGGTACAAGAAAATCCATCAGTGGGGTAGGCGAGTGACGAACCCTGTGGAATAATACTGGCTACTTATACAGTTATTGGCCGTCAGGCCCTTCTGATCACGTGAGGAATGTAATGGACGAGAACAAGAAGCGCGCTTTGTCGGCTGCACTGGGCCAGATCGAGAAGCAGTTCGGCAAAGGCGCGGTGATGCGCATGGGCGACCATGATCGTCAGGCGATTCCAGCCATTTCCACTGGCTCTCTGGGCCTAGACATCGCGCTGGGTATCGGTGGTCTGCCGAAAGGCCGCATCGTCGAAATCTACGGCCCGGAATCCTCGGGCAAGACCACCCTGACCTTGTCGGTCATCGCCGAAGCGCAGCGCATGGGCGCCACCTGTGCCTTCGTCGACGCCGAGCACGCACTGGACCCGGATTATGCCGGCAAGCTGGGCGTCAACGTCGACGACCTGCTGGTTTCGCAGCCGGATACTGGCGAACAGGCACTGGAAATCACCGACATGCTGGTGCGCTCCAACGCCATCGACGTGATCATCGTCGACTCCGTGGCGGCACTGGTACCGAAGGCCGAAATCGAAGGTGAGATGGGCGACATGCACGTCGGCCTGCAGGCTCGTCTGATGTCCCAGGCGCTGCGCAAGATCACCGGCAACATCAAGAACGCCAACTGCCTGGTCATCTTCATCAACCAGATCCGCATGAAGATCGGTGTGATGTTCGGTAGCCCGGAAACCACTACCGGTGGTAACGCCCTGAAGTTCTACGCTTCGGTTCGTCTGGATATCCGTCGCACCGGCGCCGTGAAGGAAGGCGACGAAGTGGTCGGTAGCGAAACTCGCGTCAAGGTGGTCAAGAACAAGGTGGCACCGCCATTCCGCCAGGCCGAGTTCCAGATCCTGTACGGCAAGGGCATTTACCGTAACGGCGAGATCATCGACCTGGGCGTACAGCAGGGTCTGGTCGAGAAAGCCGGTGCCTGGTACAGCTACCAGGGCAACAAGATCGGTCAGGGCAAGGCTAACGCCGCCAAGTACCTGGAAGACAACCCGGAAGTGGGCCGCGCCATCGAAGGCCTGATCCGCGAGAAGTTGCTCGTTGTCAGCCCTACCGTCAAAGCCAATTCGGGCGCTGAAGTCGACGCCGAAGTCGACCTCTGATTCCAGCTCGTGGCCGTGATACTGGATAACGTGCAAGCGGTGCGTCATACCGCCATGGATCTGCTGGCGCGCCGTGAACATGGCCGGGTCGAGCTGTCGCGCAAACTGCGACAGCGCGGCGCCAGCGATGAGCATATCGAGGCCGCTCTCGACCGCTTGAGCGAAGAAGGGCTGCTTTGCGAGGCACGTTATCTGGAAAGCTTCATCAGTTATCGGGCGCGCTCGGGCTTTGGCCCGCAGCGCATTCGTGACGACCTTTCCCAGCGCGGCCTTGCCCGTGCCGATATCGAACAGGCACTGCGTGACAGCGGTATCGACTGGCGCGATGGCCTGCAACAAACCTGGCAACGCAAGTTTGCCGGGCAGCTACCGACCGATGCCCGTGAGCGGGCCAAGCAAATGCGTTTTCTGGTTTACCGCGGCTATCCAATGGATCTGGTCGGGCAACTGATGCGCGGTTCGCTCGACGACTGACAACGCTCGCCATTGGCAGGCAGCGGTGCTCGGATTTCGCATGGGAACCATCCAATCACTCCAATCGGTGGGCTGAAGCCCACCACACTACCTGTGCGCACCCGCTGTAGGGTGGGCTTCAGGCCACCAGATTCATGCCCGCTTCCGCCACTCCCTCGCCATTGCTGCGGGAAATTCGTCGAAAAGACGACGAGCAGAAGGCTCTGAGCCGCCCTGCGCTCAGGTCAGCCAATTCTGGGGCAGGTTGATCACATCGAGCAATTCACGCAACCGCCCGGCGCTACGACCGCTGAACGCGAAGGTCAGTCTCGGTTTGTCGCGTAGTTGCGGCCCGTCCGTTTCCACGCTGCCACTGAGCTGCTGCTGTATATCGCCGCTCTTGCACAGATCGCTGAAGTGCAGATTCAGCTGCTCGAGGGCGCGATCCGTCAGTGGGTGGTGCATGCGAATAACGAACTGTTGCTTCAGCCAGCGGCTGGAGTGGAAGTTGGCGTAGAAGCGATCGATGGCCTCGGCAGCCTCGTCGACATCATGCACCAGCTGCATCAGGTTCATGTCACTGGCGAGTATGTAGCCGTTGCTGTCCAGGTTCTGCTGGATGTAGTCGAGCAAGCCCTGCCAGAACGTGCCGCCGGGTTCGTCCAGCAGAATCACCGGTACCAGTGGGCTCTTGCCGGTCTGGATCAGGGTGATGACTTCCAGCGCTTCGTCGAGGGTGCCGAAGCCGCCGGGGCAGAGCACGAGGGCGTCGGCTTCCTTGACGAAGAACAGCTTGCGCAGAAAGAAGAAGTGAAACGACAGCAGGTTGTCGCTGCCTTGCATGGTCGCGTTTGCAGATTGCTCGAAGGGCAGGGTGATATTGAAACCCAGGCTGTTTTCACGGCCGGCACCTTCATGGGCCGCGGCCATGATGCCACCGCCTGCGCCGGTGATGATCATCAGGTCGTGGCGGGCCAGGGTCGCGCCCAGGTCGCGCGCCAGGGCGTATACCGGGTGGCCGGGCTGGGTCCGGGCAGAGCCGAATACGGTAACCTTGCGGCGATGCCGGAAGCGTTCCAGCACGCTGAAGGCACGCTCCATCTCACGCAGGGTCTGCAGCATGATCTTGGCGTCCCAGCGGTTGCGGTCGGCCTGGGCCATGCGGGCCACGGTGGCGAGCATTTCCCGGTACAGCGCGAGGTTGGGGCTGTCTGGTGGCGTTATTCGAGCTGCCAGCTCGTCGAGGCTGTCCGCCAGCTCGGTGCCGGTAGCTGGCGGTTGACGGGAAAGATGGGCGTTCGCGTGATCATCCATAGCGCTTCTCCTTTTCGTCAGCGCCCCCTGGGTTACCTGTGCCGAGGCGCCTCGAGACTTGTCACTGGGTACCTGGCTTACAGCCGGCAATCGGACTTGCTGAAGCGTTCGGTGGTGACTGGGCGATTGCTCTGGATTTCACTGAAGTCATAGCGCAGTACCGCTCCGCTGGCCAGCAGCTTGCGGAAGCCGGGGTTGGCGCACACGCTGTTGGCCAGCTGCGCGCGAACGGTGTCGGGGTTGCCGCGCATCTGCGAGGCGTGCCCCGGGCGAACGCTGAGGTGGTTGATCAGCTCGTTGCCCTGCACCGTATACCCCTGATCGAGGATGTCCTCGTTGATGGCGCGGGGCGTGCCGACGCTGCTTTCGCGAGCCACTTTTTCCAGCGTTTGCGTCAGCTCGTAGCCTTTTAGCGAAGCAGCATGCGCCGTCGGGACGAGAAGGCTGACGAGTAGGGCGGAAAGGGCGAAACGCTGCATGGCTGACTCCTGAAGACGGTAAGCGGTAATAGACCCGGCTCTTCTCTTTATGTTCGCTTTGGCGAGGTGCATCGACGGGCAATGGATGGATGTTACCAATCCTGGGCGCTGCATGGAGATTGGTGATCTATCTTGCCGTCGAAGTCCAACGTGGTGCTGGCGCAATTGATAGACTACGCGCCCTTCGTTACGCGACTCCAGATGGCCATGCCCTTTTCTGCCTTCGATCCGCTGTTTTCTGCTCGTCCGGGCAAACGCTCATGAGCCACGCCGTTGCTGCACTGCGTGCCGCGCGCCTGGCGCGTAGCGTCAAGCCGTTCCTGGCCAGGGGTTCGCGGGCCGAGCGCTGCCCGGATTGTCGTCTGGCGCGCAGCCATTGCCTGTGTGCCTGGCGTCCACAGGTGTCGGCGAAGGCCGGGGTATGTCTGCTGATGCACGACGTCGAGGCGCTGAAACCGAGCAATACCGGCTGGCTGATCGCCGATGTGGTCGCGGATACCTCGGCCTTCGGCTGGTCGCGTACCGAGGTCGATCCGCTGCTGCCCGCGTTGCTGAGCGAGCCCCAGTGGCAGCCGTATCTGGTCTTTCCGGGCGAATATGCCGAGGCCGAGCGGGTGGTGAGCTCCGTGCAAGTGGGCGCGGGCAAGCGGCCATTGTTCGTGATGCTCGATGCGACCTGGACCCAGGCACGCAAGATGTTTCGCAAAAGTCCGTATCTCGATACGTTGCCGGTACTCAGCCTGCAGCCGGAGGCCTTGTCACGCTATCGGCTGCGCCGCTCCAAGCGCGATGATCACCTGTGCACCGCCGAGGTTGCGGCGTTGTGCCTGGAACTGGCGGGCGATGAACACGCCGCCGACGCCCTGAATGCCTATCTGGATGTCTTCAGCGAGCATTATCTGGCATCCAAGGCACCCCGCGCCGTGGACCTGGAAAACGAGCTGCACCAGCGTCTCAAGGCCTTTCTGCAATAACGGAAGCGGACGGTTTCGGCCAGAGCTGAGCCAGCAACATGCCACCGAACATCAACGCACAACCGAAATAGCCCCGTGCCGACAGCGATTCTCCCAGCAGCAGGGCACCGGCGATGGCCGCGAACACGGCTTCCAGCGACAGGATGATCGCCGCATGGGAGGCAATCGCGTGTCTCTGCGCCACCACCTGCAGGGTGAAGCCCACCGCCACGCCGAAGATGCCGCCATACAGAATCGCTGGCATGGCCTGGGCGATCTCGGCGCCTGGCAGGTCTTCGAAGATCAGCGCCAGCGCCAGGCTGATCAGCGCGCAGGTGACGAACTGTACCAGGGCCAGGAGCAGCGCATCGTGACGTGTGGCGAAGAACCCCACCAACAGCACGTGCACCCCCCAGACGAATGCCCCAGCCAGTTGCAGCCAGTCCCCGGACGCGACCTGAAAGCCGTCACCGACGCTCAGCAGGAACATGCCGACCACTGCCAGCGAAGCGCCCAGCCAGATGCCCATGCCGGTCTTGTGGCCCAGCATCAGGCCGAGTAGCGGCACCACGATCACGTAGAGCCCAGTGATGAAGCCCGAGTTGGTGACGCTGGTGAACAGCAGGCCAACCTGCTGCAGGTTGATGCCCAGTGCCAGTACCGCGCCCATCAGGCAGCCGCCGAGTAGCAGCGGACGGCTCAAGGGCGACGCGGGCTGTTTGCTGCGCCGACGCAGCAGCATCAGCAATGGCAGTAGCACGACCACGGCCAGAGCGAAGCGCAGGCCGCTGTAGAGAAAGGGGCCGATGGCATCCATACCCAGGCGCTGGGCCACGAACGAAGAGCCCCAGATCATGGCGGTCAGCAACATCAGCAGATCGGCACGCAGCGCTTGGTTGGGCATCGTCGGCATCCTGGCGAGAAGGGCGCAGACTTTGCCGCAAAGCTTCGCGCTTGACCACCCCGTCTGCGCTGGGCATTCTGGTGGGTGCCGTACGCCCCGCTGTAATCCGTGATACGGCCTGCCTATAAAAAGAACAGGATATGCCATGGTCGCTTACGAAATCCTGATAGCTGATGATCACCCCCTGTTTCGCAGTGCGCTGCAGCAAGCCCTGACAATGGGGCTTGGTGCTGGCGTGCGACTGGTCGAAGTGGCCAGCATCGCCGAGCTGGAAGCCCGGTTGGCGGAGAAAACCGATTGGGATCTGGTGCTGCTCGACCTCAACATGCCTGGTGCCTATGGGTTCTCCGGGCTGGTGCTGTTGCGCGGCCAGTACCCGCAGATTCCCGTGGTGATGATTTCCGCCCAGGAAGAGGCTGCCGTGGTGGTACGTTCCCGTGAGTTCGGCGCCAGCGGGTTCATTCCCAAATCCAGCTCGCTGGAAGTGATCCAGCAAGCCGTACGCCAGGTGCTCGACGGTGAAGTCTGGTGGCCACCGCAGAGCGATGAGGCCATCAGCCTGTCGTCCGAAGCCAAGGCGGCCAGCGCGGGGCTGGCCAGCCTGACGCCACAGCAGTTTCGCGTGCTGACCATGGTTTGCGAAGGCCTGCTGAACAAGCAGATCGCTTATGAACTGAGTGTTTCCGAAGCCACGGTGAAAGCTCACGTCACGGCGATCTTCCGCAAGCTCGGCGTGCGCACCCGCACCCAGGCGGCACTGCTTCTGCAACAACTGGAGTCTGTGCCCGCCGCCTGAGCAGGTGCTTGGGCAACCGATTGTGCGGGATTTTTTTCGGCCTCTGGCGTACCCTGCCGGCCTTTTCCTGTCGCGGTTCGCTGTCATGTCGCCATTCAAAGGACAAACCGGGTTAAAGCGTATTCTCAATGCCGCCGGCTATTCGCTGGATGGCCTGCGCGCCGCCTTCGTCGGCGAAGCGGCGTTCCGCCAATTGGTATTGCTCAACGTCGTTCTGATTCCGCTGGCACTGCTGCTCGACGTCAGCCGTGGCGAACGTGCCCTGATGGTCGCCGCCTGCCTGTTGGCGCTGATCGTCGAGCTGCTCAACTCCGCCGTCGAAGCGGCCATCGACCGCATTTCCCTCGACCTGCATCCCTTGTCGAAGAGCGCCAAGGACATGGGCAGCGCCGCGCAACTGGTGTCACTGACGCTGATCGCCAGCGTCTGGGGCATCATCCTGCTGGGCTAGCGCACCTCGGGCAGCACGATCTCGTCGCTGCGGCGGATACCTGCCGTCAGCGCCCGGCACATGTCGAGAAATTCGCGCATGGCTGCGGTCTGGTATTTCTGCCGATGCCAGATGAAATAGAACTGCCGGCGCAGATCCAGATCCGGGGTCTCCACCGGCACCAGGCTGCCGCGGCGGAAGGCGTCGCGCAGTGCCAGGCGCGAGATGCAGCTGATGCCCAGGCCCGACTCCACGGCACGCTTGATCGCCTCGGTGTGTTCCAGCTCCAGGCGAATGTTCAGGGCGTCGGAGTGGTGACGCATGGCCTGGTCGAAGGTCAGGCGGGTGCCGGAACCCTGTTCGCGGAGAATCCAGGCTTCGCCGCTCAGCTCCCGGATGCTCGCGTGGCCTCGCTGCGCAAGGGGATGCTGAGGGGCGCAGAACACCACCAACTCATCTTCAACCCAGCTCTGCACCTCGATATCCGGATGGTTGCAGTCCCCTTCGATCAGACCCAGATCAATTTCATAATGCGCGACCTGTTGCACGATATGCGCAGTGTTCTGGACGTGGAGTTTCACCTGGCTTTCCGGGTGGACCTTCATGAAGCCGCCGATCAGCAAGGTCGCCAGGTAGTTACCGATGGTCAGGGTCGCGCCCACTGCCAGTGAGCCGAAACCGGATTTGCCGTTGAGCAGGTCTTCGATTTCCTTGGCCTGATCCAGCAGTGCCACGGCCTGCGGAAGCAACTGGCGGCCCAGGGCGTTGAGGCTCAGGCGCTTGCCGGCCCGGTCGAACAGCTGGCAGCTCGATTGCCGCTCCAGCTCGGTAATCGAGGTGCTGGCTGCCGACTGGGAAAGGGCGAGGAGGGTAGCGGCTCTGGATACGCTCTCCTGCTGGGCGACGGCGACGAACACTTGAAGTTGACGGAGAGTAAATCGCATATCTATATAACCGATAACCTATATCTTGATAATTCATTTAACAGATATTGTGGCCGCGATTAGAATGCCGCGCAATTGCGCTTAAGAATCAGCGCGTCTGAAGTTTTTAGGAGCCCGTACATGAGCAACATGAACCACGAACGCGTTCTCAGTGTTCACCACTGGAATGACACGCTGTTCAGCTTCAAGTGCACCCGCGATCCGGGTCTGCGCTTCGAGAATGGCCAGTTCGTGATGATCGGCCTGCAGCAGGAAAACGGCCGCCCGCTCATGCGCGCATATTCCATCGCCAGCCCGAATTGGGAAGAGCACCTGGAGTTCTTCAGCATCAAGGTGCCGGATGGTCCGCTGACCTCGCAGTTGCAGCACCTCAAGGAAGGCGACGAAGTCATCATCAGCAAGAAGCCCACCGGTACGCTGGTGCTGGATGACCTGAACCCTGGCAAGCATCTGTACCTGCTCAGCACCGGCACCGGTCTGGCGCCCTTCATGAGCGTGATCCAGGACCCGGAAACCTATGAGCGCTTCGAGAAGGTGATCCTGGTTCACGGTGTTCGCTACGTCAACGAAGTGGCCTACCGTGAGTTCATCACCGAGCACCTGCCGCAGAACGAATTCTTCGGTGATGCGCTGAAGGAAAAGTTGATCTACTACCCGACCGTGACACGTGAGCCGTTCGAGAATCAGGGGCGTCTGACCGACCTGATGCGCAGTGGCAAACTGTTCGCGGACATCGGCCTGCCGCCGATCAACCCGCAGGACGACCGTGCGATGATCTGCGGCAGCCCCAGCATGCTCGACGAGACCAGCGAAGTGCTCGACAGCTTCGGCCTGAAGATCTCCGCGCGCATGCGTGAGCCAGGTGACTATCTGATCGAGCGCGCCTTCGTCGAGAAGTGAGTTAGGAGCAGCTGCGCGTCGGCCCTGCGGCGTTGAAAGCAAACTCAAAATGCTCATGTACAGAAGTACAGTCGCCCGCGACCCCGGCCGCTTTTTCGTTTGCTTTTGTGGGGGCGCCTAGCCCTTGCATGGCTCTAGCTCGCAAGCTCCTCGATTCAGTATCAAAAAATCCGGAGCGCCTAAGGCGTTCCGGATTTTTTATGCCTCTAATATTTAATTCGAGCACAAAAAAACGGGAGCCTTGGCTCCCGTTCTTGTTTGCAGCTGACCTTTACTCTTCCATCTGCGACTGCAGATAGTTCTGCAGACCAACGGCCTTGATCAGGCTGAGTTGAGTTTCGAGCCAGTCGATGTGCTCTTCCTCGGACTCGAGGATGTCTTCGAGCAGTTCACGGCTGGCATAGTCGCCCACGCTCTCGCAGTAGGCGATGGCCGCTTTCAGGTCGATGTGCGCCTTGTGCTCGATCCGCAGGTCGCATTCGAGCATTTCCTGGGTGTTTTCGCCGATCAGGATCTTGCCCAGGTCTTGCAGGTTCGGCAGGCCTTCGAGGAACAGGATGCGCTTGATCAGCTTGTCCGCGTGTTTCATCTCGTCGATGGACTCGTGGTACTCGTGCTTGCCCAGCTTGGTCAGGCCCCAGTCTTCATACATGCGAGCGTGAAGGAAGTACTGGTTGATCGCTACCAGCTCGTTGCCAAGGATCTTGTTCAAATGCTGGATAACTGTCTTGTCGCCTTTCATGGTGGAGCCCGTCCTGCCTGGAAATGAGTAACCGATGGCGAATTCTGGGCTTGCAAAATAAGACTGTCAAACGTAAGTTATTGAAATATAAGTGAAAATAAATATAAATACGAATGTTTAAGTTATGCGTCTTGGCGCTAACTCATTGAATTATGGGCATAAAAAAACCGGATACGAGATCCGGTTCTTCGAAAAACGGCCTATTTAGGCGGCAACAAAATTTCCTGGGTAGGTCATCGCCACCTGACTTTGTTGCACTTCGCCCAGTGTTTCGCGAACGACCTGCTTGGCCAAGCACGCACATTTGCCACATTGACTGGCAACGCCCAACGTTTCACGGACTTCACGGTAGCTGCAGCAACCTTCATAGATTGCTTCGCGGATCTGACCGTCGGTGACACCTTCGCAGAGGCAGACGTACATGGCTTGGCCCGTCGTTTGGCTGAGACTGATGGCGAAGGATACTAATGTTAATGAGAATGCGTGTCAAAGATAAACCGACTCTTGATTGGCTCACATCGGTAACTTTGGATGAGCGGCAGTCTCGCGAGGCCCAGAATCCGTATGCGTGGTTTTCGGATCGGTCTGAGGGCCAATAAAAAACCGGCACGAGGCCGGTTTTTCATTCGCAGGCAGGGCTCAATCGATCTGCGTGCACAGTCCTTCATCGAGGCCGAGCATGATATTGAGGTTCTGCACCGCAGCACCCGAGGCGCCCTTGCCGAGGTTATCGAGCTTGGCTACCAGCAGGGCCTGCTTGCCGTCGCTCGCACCATACACCTGCAACTCGGCGCGATTGCTACCGTTCAGGCCGTGGGGCGTGATGAACGGCGCCGAATCGGCAGGGATCTCGTTGTAGGGCAGAACCTGCACGAACTGCTCGCCCCGGTAATAATCGCTCAGGGCTTTTTGCAGCTCGACGCCGTTACTGCCTTGCAGAGGGATTATCACCAGCATGCCCTGGTCGTAACTACCGACCGCTGGCTGGAAGATGGGGCGTGCCTGCAGGCCGCTCCAGTGCTGGATCTCCGGAATGTGCTTGTGATCGAAGCCCAGGCCGTAGGCTGCGTAGACCGGCGCACCTTCCTGCTCATAGCGTTCGACCATCTTGGTACCGCCACCGGTGTAGCCGGATACGGCGTTGATGCACAGTTCGCGATCGGAGCCGAGCAGGCCCGCTTCGATGAGCGGGCGCAGCAGCAGAATGGCGCCGGTGGCGTAGCAGCCAGGGTTGCTCACGGCGGCGGCCTTGGCGATGGCCTCGCGTTGGCCCTTGGCCAGTTCGGCCATGCCGAACACCCAGTCACTGGCGGTGCGGTGTGCAGAACTGGCATCGAGCACCCGGCAGCCGACTTCACGAGCTTGAGTAGCCGTTTCTTTAGCCGCATCGTCAGGCAGGCACAGCACGGTCACGTCGACCGAACGCATCAGCTCGAGCTTGGCCTCTACGTCACGGCGTTTGTCGTGGTCAATGGTGACCACTTCGATCTGCGGGTGGTTGGCCAGCCGCTGGCGAATCTGCAGGCCTGTGGTGCCGGCCTGCCCATCGATGAAGATCTGATATTTTTTCATGGCACTCACTCGTCGAAATCTTCCCAGCCGCCCATTTCCTTCCAGCGATTGACGATGCCGCAGAACAGCTCGGCGGTCTTCTCGGTGTCATAGCGGGCGGAGTGGGCTTCACGGCCGTCGAACTCGATGCCAGCGGCCTGGCACGCCTTGGCCAGCACGGTCTGCCCGTAGGCGAGGCCGGCGAGGCTGGCGGTGTCGAAGCTGGAGAAGGGGTGGAAGGGATTGCGCTTGAGGTCACAGCGAGCGACCGCGGCATTCAGGAAGCCCAGGTCGAAGCTGCTGTTGTGGCCGACCAGAATGGCGCGCTTGCAGCCATTGGCCTTCAGGGATTTGCGCAGGCCGCGGAAAATCTCGGTCAGCGCGTGCTCTTCGCTCACCGCCATGCGCAGCGGGTGATCGAGCTTGATGCCGGTGAACTCCAGGGCCGCCTGTTCGATATTGGCGCCTTCGAACGGCTCGACCCGGAAGAAATGCGTGTGATCCGGATACAGGTAGCCGCTCTCGTCCATGCCGATGGTGGTGGCCGCGATCTCCAGCAGGGCATCGGTGGCGCTGTTGAAGCCGCCGGTCTCGACATCCACCACGACCGGCAGGTAGCCGCGAAAGCGCGCTGCCATGGGATGGCGCGGGCCGCTGCTGCTCGGCTGATCCTGGTCGTCTTCGTACTGTTCTTCGCTCATTGCCCTGCCTCCAGCAGACGCCAGCGCAGCGATTCGCCCGCGCGCAAGGGGATTACCGTCTGCTCGCCGAATGGCAGGCTGGCCGGTGCGTTCCACGACTCACGCACCAGGGTGATGGTGTCGGTATTGCGTGGTAGAGCGTAGAAGTCCGGGCCGAAGTGGCTGGCGAAGGCTTCCAGTTTGTCCAGCGCGCCACGCTGCTCGAAGGCCTCGGCATACAGCTCGATGGCCGCATAGGCGGTGTAGCAGCCAGCGCAGCCGCAGGCGTTTTCCTTGGCGTGCTGCGCATGGGGGGCCGAGTCGGTACCCAGGAAGAACTTCGGATTGCCGCTGGTGGCTGCATCGAGCAGCGCTTCCTGGTGCGTGTTGCGCTTGAGGATCGGCAGGCAATAGAAGTGCGGACGAATGCCGCCGACCAGCATGTGGTTGCGGTTGTACAGCAGGTGCTGGGGGGTGATGGTGGCGCCGACGTTGGCCGGTGCTTCCTTGACGAACTGGGCGGCATCACCGGTGGTGATGTGCTCGAATACCACTTTCAAGGTCGGGAAGCGTTCCACCAGACGACGCATGTGTTCGTCGATGAAGGCTTTTTCGCGATCGAAGACGTCGATCTCGGCGCGGGTGACCTCGCCGTGTACCAGCAGCGGCATGCCGGTTTCTGCCAGGGCCTCGAGGGCGCCTGTGATGTTGTCCAGGCTGGTCACGCCAGAGTCGGAGTTGGTGGTCGCCCCGGCTGGGTACATCTTCGCGGCATAGACGATGCCGCTGGCCTTGGCTGCGCGGATGTCGTCACCGCTGGTGCGATCGGTGAGATACAGCACCATCAACGGCTCGAACTGGCTGCCGGCTGGCCGCGCGTCGAGGATGCGCTGGCGGTAGCCAACGGCCTCGCTGGCGTTGCGCACCGGCGGCACCAGGTTGGGCATGATGATCGCGCGGGCGAAGGTACGGGCGACATCGGCCACGGTGTGCGGCAGTACCGCGCCATCGCGCAGGTGAATGTGCCAGTCGTCAGGACGCAGCAGGGTGATGCGGTCGGTCATTGAGGCTTCCAGGCGGGGGCGAAACATGCCCGGAATGCTACCGGAAAAGGCCGGCGGGGGCACGCCGCAGATAGGCCATCGCACGGCTCAAGTTTTCCCCGCCTGCACCGATACCCACAGGGAACGTTGTGTTTTCTTGTGGAGCTCGCTGTGCGCCAGCCTCTTTTCCTCATCGTCGGATTGCTCGCCGGCGCAGGCTTGAGTCTGCCTGCGGCCGCGATCAGCTTCCAGACTCGTCTGGAAAAGGTCGAATGGCAGGTGGCCGGCGACCAGTTCGAGTGTCGCCTGACGCAACCGATCACCGATTTCGGTTCGGGACAGTTCGTGCGCCGCGCTGGTGAGCAGGCGACCTTTCGCCTGCAGCCTCGGGAGCGCTGGCTGGGCAGGGGCTCGGCGACGCTGCTGGCGGCAGCCGCGCCCTGGCAGCCGGGGCGCGGCGACATCAACCTCGGTGTGGTCAGTGTCGGCAGCGGCGAAGTGCCGTTCAACAGCAGCCAGGAGCAGGCCGGGCGTTTGCTGACCGGTCTGCTGGAAGGGCGCAGCCCGCTGGTGCGCCATCGCAGCTCGATGGGCGGCGATCTCGAAGTGCGGATGCTGCCGGTGCGTTTTCGCAAGGCCTACGAGGATTACCTGAACTGCACCGCCAAGCTGCTACCGGTCAACTTCGACCAGGTCCGGCAGTCCACCATCGGCTTCCCGGGCGGCGGGGCAGAGCTCGACCCCATGGCCAAGGCCAGGCTGGAGATCATTCTCGATTTCATGAAGGCCGACCCGACGGTCAACCGCATCGAGCTGGACGGTCACTCCGACAACAGCGGCAACCGCCTGACCAACCGTGACCTGTCGCGCCGCCGTGCGTTGGCGGTGATGGAGTACTTCAAGGCCCAGGGCATCCCCGAAGAGCGCATCGTCATGCGCTTCCACGGCGAGCGTTATCCGCTGGCGCCCAACACCACTGCCGCCAACCGGGAAAGGAACCGCAGGGTTTCCATAAAGCTGGAAAAAGTGCCCGAAGCCCCCGTGCAGCCTGTCGAACAAGCTGCTCCACCGGTGCCTTCCACGCCTGCCGCCACCTCCTGATCCTGTCGCTTCAATGCCATGGCCTGTCGCACCCCTGTAAATCGCGGGCCATGGGCAGTAGAATCACGGGCTTTCCGAACAACCCGTGGAGTGGATGGCATGGCGGACGTCAAAAAGGTAGTTCTGGCCTATTCCGGTGGCCTGGACACCTCGGTGATCCTCAAGTGGCTGCAAGATACCTATAACTGTGAAGTGGTGACCTTCACCGCCGATCTCGGTCAGGGCGAAGAGGTCGAGCCGGCCCGCGCCAAGGCCAAGGCAATGGGCGTCAAGGAAATCTACATCGATGACCTGCGCGAAGAGTTCGTTCGCGACTTCGTCTACCCGATGTTCCGCGCCAACACCGTTTACGAAGGCGAGTACCTGCTGGGTACCTCCATCGCTCGCCCGCTGATCGCCAAGCGCCTGATCGAAATCGCCAACGAGACCGGTGCCGACGCCATCTCCCATGGCGCGACCGGCAAGGGCAACGACCAGGTTCGCTTCGAACTGGGTGCCTATGCCCTCAAGCCTGGTGTCAAAGTCATCGCTCCCTGGCGCGAGTGGGACCTGCTGTCCCGCGAGAAGCTGATGGACTACGCCGAGAAGCATGCGATCCCGATCGAGCGTCACGGCAAGAAGAAATCGCCGTACTCCATGGATGCCAACCTGCTGCACATCTCCTATGAAGGCGGCGTGCTGGAAGACACCTGGACCGAGCACGAAGAAGACATGTGGCGCTGGACCAAGTCGCCTGAAGCGGCTCCGGATACCCCGACCTACATCGAGCTGACCTACAAGGCCGGCGACATCGTCGCCATCGACGGCAAGGCGCTGAGCCCGGCTACCGTGCTGGCCGAACTGAACCGCATCGGCGGCGAGAACGGCATCGGCCGTCTGGACATCGTCGAGAACCGTTACGTGGGCATGAAGTCCCGTGGCTGCTACGAGACCCCGGGCGGCACCATCATGCTCAAGGCGCATCGCGCCATCGAGTCGATCACCCTGGACCGCGAAGTCGCTCACCTGAAAGACGAGCTGATGCCGAAGTACGCCAGCCTGATCTACAACGGTTTCTGGTGGAGCCCGGAGCGCCTGATGCTGCAACAGATGATCGACGCTTCCCAGGCCAACGTGAATGGTGTGGTGCGTCTGAAACTGTACAAGGGCAACGTCATCGTCACTGGCCGTCAATCCGACGACTCGCTGTTCGATGCCAACATCGCCACCTTCGAAGAAGACGGCGGTGCCTACAACCAGGCCGACGCGGCGGGCTTCATCAAGCTCAATGCGCTGCGCCTGCGCATCGCTGCTGGCAAGGATCGCAAGCTGCTGTAAGGCAGCGGCGTTCCAGCCCCCATCCACACCGGGCCCTGCATTGCTCAGGGTCCCGGTGTGCGATTCTCCGTAAGCATCACCCACGACGTATCAACCGGCTCCCTTGGCGATCTCGCTGCAGGGCGGTTTTGCTGTGGGCGTGATGATTGTCAGGAGTGCCGCCGACCGGCTAGGCAGGGCGGCGGAGCTGGCCGGGCGAGCGCCCAGCCATGGGGGCGGGAGGGCTCAGGCCTTGCGGGTCAGCGGCTGCTGTTCGAAGCTGACGCCTGCCAGGCCGCTGCTCATCAGGGCGCGGATGTTGGCGTGGTCACTGCCTTCAGGGGTGGCCAGAACGCTGCGGTAGTGTTCGCCAAAGCACAGCAGGGCTTCCTTGTCGCTCAGGTTTTCGAGCAGAGCCAGGCCGAGGGTCTTGCACGAGCCTTCGTTCTGGCCAGCCGCGTTGCTGACATCGCCGTTGCGAAAGGCGCTGGGCTGATAGGCATAGTGCTCAGTAATGAAGGCCAGGGTCTCGGCGAAGGCGAAATGCTCGCCGCTCAGGCGGGCGCGGAAGTCGTTCAGGTGGCTCATGCTGTTCCTTTCGGGGTCTTGGCGTTGAAGGCAGCCTGTTGCTCGGCGCTGGCTTCGGTCTGGTACTTGGCCTTCCATTCGGCGTAGGGCATGCCATACACCTCTTCACGGGCCTGATCCGGGGTGATCGCGATATCGAGGTCGTCAGCTGCGGCCTTGTACCACTTGGACAGGCAGTTGCGGCAGAAGCCGGCCAGATTCATCAGGTCGATGTTCTGTACGTCCGGCCTTTCGCGCAGGTGCTGAACCAGGCGGCGATAGGCGGCTGCTTCCAGTTCGAGACGTTCTTGATCATTCATGGCGATGCACTCTGGAGGGCGTGGCGGCGATGATAGAAGCCGGCGGGCAGGTCGGCAACAGGGCCGCCTGCCGATTGCGGCGGATCAGCGATGGCCGGCGAGGGTGATCGACACCGACTCGGCGAAGCGCAGGGCGTGTGGCTTGTCGACTTCCACTTCAGCGTAGCGCACCGTTTCGTTGGCCATCACCAGGTCGAGAATTTCCTGGGTCAGGCGTTCCAGCAGGGCGAAGCGGTTGCCTTCGACATGGCTGATGATGGCCTTGGTGATGGTCCGGTAGTTGAGGGCGTGATCGATGTCGTTGTCACGCACCGCGTCGACGGCCGGGTAAAGGATGGTCAGGTTGATCAGCACGTCCTGCTTGTTGTTGATCTCTTCTTCCTTGATGCCGATGAAGGTGCGCAGGCGCAGATCCTTGACGCGGATACGCGCCATGCCAGGTTCCAGTCTGGGCATGGTTACTTGCTCCGTCCGATCAGTTGCAGGAATTCATGGCGCGTATTGTAGGACTCGCGGAAGGCGCCGAGCATCACTGAGGTGCTCATCACCGAGTTCTGTTTCTCTACGCCACGCATCATCATGCACATGTGCTGGGCCTCGATGACCACGGCCACGCCTGCGGCCTGGGTGACTTCCTCGATGGCGTTGGCGATCTGCCGGGTAAGGTTTTCCTGGATCTGCAGGCGGCGTGCGTACATGTCGACGATACGGGCGATCTTCGACAGCCCCAGCACCTTGCCGGTGGGGATGTACGCCACGTGAGCCTTGCCAATGAACGGCAGCAGGTGGTGTTCGCAGAGCGAGTACAGTTCGACGTCCTTGACGATCACCATCTCGTCGCTGTCGGAGCTGAACAGCGCGCCGTTGACCACCTCCTCAAGGCTCTTCTCATAGCCGTTGCACAGGTACTGCATGGCCTTGGCGGCGCGCTTGGGGGTATCCAGCAAACCTTCGCGCTCGGGGTTCTCGCCGATGCCGAGGAGGATTTCGCGGTAATGATTGGGCAGTAATGGGTTCATCTTCATTGTCCTCGCGGCGCCTCACTTGAGGTGGCGGCCGCCGTTCACGGTCAGGGTGGTGCCGGTAATGTAGGGGGTGTCCAGCAGATAGCGCAGGCTCTGGTAAATCACATGAGGCCCGGGCTCGAAGCCCAGTGCCGATTTGCCGAGCGCCTTGGTGCGGTATTCGGCGTCGTCTTGCGGGTTGAACATCAGCAGGGCCGGGGCGATGCCATTGACCTTGATGCGCGGGGCGAAGCGCGCAGCGAAGGACAGGGTCAGGCTGTCCAGGCCCGCCTTGCTGGCGCAGTACGCCGGGCGGTTGCCGCTGCCCTTGCGCACCACGTCATCGCTGATGTGGATGATGTCCGCCTGTTCGCTGCGCTGTAGCAGCGCGGCGCAGTGCAGGTTGATCAGGTAGGGCGCCAGCATGTGCACGGTGAACAGTTGCTGGAAGGCCGCGGCTTCGTCGCCGGACGTTTCCGCGAACCAGGCCGATGCGTTGTGCACGATGGCGCGCAACGTATCGGTATGGCGCTGCAAGCGTTCGATGAAGGCGAGAATGCTCGCCTCGTCCGTGAAATCGGCATGCAGGGTCAGCACGCCGCGCTCACGCAGTTTCTCCAGTTCAGGCCTGTCACTGCGGTAGGTGACGATCAAGGAGTGGCCGTCATCGAGCAGCCGTTCTGCGCAATGGAGGCCGACACGCTGGCTGGCGCCGGTGATCAGGATCGGGGCGTTGCTGACGCTCATGGGAAATGGCCGGGAGTGAACGGGAAAGGCGCCGTTATGAAGGTCGGTAGCCTTGGCCATGCAACGTTATAGTAGCCACAGAAGCTGTACAACCCTTCGTACAGTGTGGGAAAGCGATGCGCCATGGCCTGCGAGGGCCATGGCGTTCCCGGCTCAGCGGCCGGTGGAGGGGCTCACGCGGCGCATCAGGCCGGCGGGACGGTTGCCCTGCAGCCATGGAGCCAGCAGGCGGGTGACCAGAGGGATGAACAGGTAGGTCATCAGCGGCGTTAGCGCCAGGGTGCTGAGCAGCACGCGGGTCACCAGCGGAACGTCCGCCAGCAGGCCGCCGAACAACAGGTTGAAGCCAAGTGAAACCGGGAAGAAGGCCAGCCAGATGGCGATGGTCTGCTTCCAGCGCGGAGGTTGCCGCAGGCCGCTGCCGAACCAGGCGTCTATACCCAGAGCGCGCTGCTCATGGGGCTGAGCGAAGAGCCCCTTGCCGCGGCTGAGCCAGGCACGACGAGAGGCGGAGTGCTCCCAGGCGGCCATGGTCTGCTCGTCGGTAAAGCGAAATACCATCTGGAATTCGTCGTCGTCTGGCGGCGGAGCCAGTACGCCAGAGCCCAGATAGCCGGGGAAGTCGGTAGCCAGTTGCTCGCCTTCGCGTAGCCAGGCGATGAAATCCTGATAGCGCCCGTTGGCGACACGGCGCGCCACCATGAGGGTGACCGGTTCGGTAGACATCGTGTATCTCCTGCAGAGCACCTGGCCAGGGTAGGGTCAGGCGGATAGCGCGGCTCGGGGTGGTGAGTCGCGTCTTGAACGCAGCAAGGATTATTCCTGTTTTGTACAAATTATCCAGCAATGTCGTGCGTAACCGCTAAAAAACGCTTCAAGCCCGGCAGTTGCAAGGGCTTCGAGTCTTGGTCGCCTGTCGACGTTCGGAATTTTTGCAGGCCATCATGGCCCCTTGGAGCATCAATCATGCCCTGTTTCAGGGCGCCTGCCGGTGCAATGAAGTGCTACGGAGCCGACGATCGCCCATGTACAGGATTTGTACAACTAAACTGAAAGGCACCCGCAGCTGGAGTAGACTTGCAGGCTTCTGACCCTGCTGCGGTTTTTCTTATGTCCGATCTGGTTGGTTCCGTACCTTTCAACTCAAGCGCTTTCAAGGAAGAGGAACTGTTTCCGATTCGCGAAGTGGCTCGGTTGACGGGTGTGAACCCTGTGACGCTACGTGCCTGGGAGCGGCGCTACGGCCTGATCCAGCCGGTGCGTACCGACAGTGGTCATCGCCTGTACTCACCTGTCGACGTGGAGACGGTACGCAGCGTGCTGGCCTGGATCGAACGCGGGGTGCCGGTCAGCAAGGTCGGTCGGATCCTCGCTCGCCACGCTGCCAGTGAAACCAGCGGTGCTCCGACTTACGAGTCGGCTACGTCGGGCGAATGGGCGCAGTGGCAGAGCCGCCTGCTGGAGGCCGTGCAGGCTTACGACGAGGCCGAGCTGGACCGCGTGTACGGGCAGGTCTTTTCCAGCTACCCGCTGTCGGTCACCTTTCAGGACATCATCATGCCGCTCTGGCAGCGCCTGCTGCTGCGTCATGGTCGTCCTGGGTACGGCAGTGAATGGCTGTTCTTCGATACCTTCCTGCGTGGCCGTGTGTTGCAGCGCTTGCACAACCTGCGCGATCAGCCTGGGGGCCGCCTGCTGCTGGTGGCACTGCCGGGGCGTTGCCGCGAACTGGAGCTGCTGGTCACCGGCCTGCTGCTGAACCCGGCCGATGTCGCCGTGCATGTACTGGGCATCGGTCAGTCGCTGGAAGAGCTGCCGCAGGTGTGCGGCAGGATGCGGCCAGTGGCGGTGGTGGTGTTTTCCAACCAGGCGCCGGTCGCGGATACCCCGCAGGCGCTGGAGCGCCTGGCGCTCGCTCTCGAATGCCCGGTCGCGCTGGTGGGCGAGGGGGCCGATCTGCTCGAGGAAGGGTTGCGCGGTTCAACCATCGCCTGCCTGGGAAGCGAGGGCCGTCTGATGCGTCGGCGTCTGCGGCAGTTTCTGGCGGGTCGCCTGGATACCTGAGGCCGCTTGTTTCAGAGCGGGTGGGCGCGGGGATACAGACTGCGGTGTTGCTGATAGAGGTAGCTCTGCAGGCGTTCGCCGTTGTCTTCGTCCAGCGTCAGCTCATAGGCCAGCATGCCGTCGTCGGTAACGCGCACCAGGCTGCCCTGCAGCGTGATCGGCTGCACCTCATCGACATCCAGATCGAGGCTGAAACGCTCGGGCGGCGAGGCTTTTGCGGTTTGCGCCACCAACAGACCGCTTAGCGACAGTTCATGGATGAACAGGCTGCCCGGCTGCCCGTCGCGTGCCAGCAGGGGGCGCGGCGGGTCGAGTGGCAGGCGCCAGGCGCGGTCGAACGAGCCCTCTTCGAAAATCTGCGGCACCCCCAGTTCCAGATGCGGGGTGTTCTGCTCGTCGGTGACCAGATGAGGCGTGAACGACAGGCGCTGATTGGCGACATGCGCCTCGATCGTCAGTTGTTCCATGGCGGCGCAACTGGCCAGCAGCTCGGCGGTCTGCCGCGCGGCATCGACCTGCAGGCCCGGATCGGAGTCGACCGGGGCAGGGCTGTTTTCGGTAAGTTGTTGTATGAATTCCATTTCGAGGGGAGTCAGGAGCGACGAATCTTGCATGACGGCTTTCTGCGCAAGGTGGGAGCACCCTTATGACAACTCGCCAGCGGTTTCGTTACCGTACGTCCGTCGTTTCAATTCATCCAGCTCGACTTGCAGGGCCTGCACCTCGGCCTCCAGCTTCCTGACCCGCTCCTGATTCTGCACATGCTCGCTGACGTTCTTCTGAATGCCGATGAAGTAGGTCAGTTGATCGCCTTCATTGAATACCGGGGTGATCGACAACTCGTTCCAGAAAGGACTGCCATCCTTGCGATAGTTGCGGATCACCTGGCGGCAGGGTTGCTGGGTGCGCACGGCTTCGCGGATGAGGGCCAGCGCCGGCTGGTCGCGATCCCCTGCCTGGAGAAAGCGACAGTCCTGATAGAGGATTTCTTCGCTGCTGTAGCCGGTCAGGGCTTCAAATGCCGGATTGGCGTAGATGAGGATGTTGTCCTCTCCTTCCTGCTCGGCGACCACGATGCCGTCATTCGAAGCATCGACCACCAGTTGCAGCAGTTTGGCGTTGATCATTTCCTGCGTCCCTCAGCCATTTTCGCCAGTTTATCAGAGGCCCGCCCGGCCGCTGTCGTCCTGCTGCGTGGCGGCGCCGAACGAGCGCTCGCGCAATGCGGCATAATGCTCGGCACAGCCCTGAACATACGGAGTTTTCATGAAAGTCGCGATTCTGTCCGGGTCGGTTTATGGCACCGCCGAAGAGGTGGCCCGACACGCTGAGGGTTTGTTGAAACAGGCCGGCTTCGACGCCTGGCACAACCCGCGGGCGAACCTGGAGGATGTCCTGGCGTTCGGCCCGCAGGGGTTTCTGGTGGTGACGTCTACCACCGGTATGGGGGAGTTGCCGGATAACCTGCAGCCGCTGTACTACGCGATCCGTGATCGCTTCCCTGCCTGGAGCGGCCTGCCCGGCGGTGTGATCGCGCTGGGTGATTCGAGTTATGGCGATACCTACTGTGCGGGGGGCGAGCTGGTGCGCGAGCTGTTCGCTGAACTGAGCATCCGCGAAGTGCTGCCCATGCTGCGCGTGGATGCCAGTGAAAGCGTCACCCCCGAGCAGGACGCCGAACCCTGGCTCGCCGAGTTGGTCGAGGCCCTGCGCGGGTAACGACCGTTTATCCTGCGAGGCGAACATTGTTGAACCAAGGCCGGTCGGGTGTAGGGAGCGTTCGCTTCATTGAAGAAAGCGGGCGAGCTTCCCCACCAACTTGGATGAAAGGTGACGACAATGAACAAGATGAAAATCCCAGCTCTCGTACTCAGCGGCCTGCTGGCCGGTGCCGTTCTGCCAGCCATCGCGGATTCCAGTGCTCCGGCACCGGGAACCACCGCGCCGACGTCGCCTACCACGCCAGGTGCTCCACCTAGCGACAACGGCACCATGACCCCGGGAACCACCACGCCCGGCACCACTACCCCGGGTACCGATGGCAGCACCACGGCGCCAGGTACCGGAACCGGTACGGGTAATGGCACTGGCGCCGGCTCCGACCCAATGCCCGGCGGCACCGGCGGCAATGGTGGCGGTACCGGTGGCGCAGGCAGTGGCACGGGTGATGGTACCGGTGGCGGTGCAGGCAGTGGCGCAGGTGGCGCTGGCGGTGCCGGTGGTGGTGCTGGCCAGTAAGTCATGAGCCAGGTGCAGGTGTTTCCGGCCAGCAGGTCGGGAGTGCCCGCCCGATTCGCAGGCGACCGCGGCTAGCGGTCGCCTTCAGCGATTCCCCTTGATGCCGTATTTGCGCAGCCGTGTGGCGATGGCGCTATGCGATGTGTTGAGTCGGGCAGCCAGTTGCCGAGTGGAGGGATGGCTGGCGTAGAGTTTCTCAAGCAACTCCTTCTCGAAAGCTGCGACCGCGGCCTCCAGGCTGCCGACTTCCCCTCCGGTTTGTTGGGTGACGGCGGTGTTGGCGATGTCCAGATCGCCGATCTGTACAAGATTGCTGTCGCATATCGCCGCCGCGCGAAAGATCACGTTCTGCAGTTGGCGCACGTTGCCCGGCCAGCGATTGCCCAGCAGGGCGGGGTAGGTGTCCGGGGTCAGTCGGCACTGGGTTCGCTGGATCTGCGCACAGGCGTGTTGCATGAAGTGTCGAGCCAGCAGCAGGATGTCCTGGCCGCGTTCTCGCAATGGAGGCACCTGCAGGTTGAGCACGTTCAGGCGGTAGAAAAGATCCTCGCGAAACTCCCCTTCGGCGACCATCCGCTCCAGGTTGCGGTGCGTGGCACTGATGATGCGCACGTCGACGCGCTCTTCGCGGTCCCCGCCAACCCGGCGGAAGGTGCCGTCACTGAGAAAACGCAGCAGCTTGGCCTGCAGATAAGGCGACATCTCGCCAATCTCGTCGAGAAATACCGTGCCGTGATTGGCCAGTTCCAGCAGCCCCGGCTTGCCACCGCGCTGCGCACCGGTGAACGCCCCGGGGGCATAGCCGAACAGCTCGCTCTCGGCGAGGCTTTCCGGTAGGGCGGCACAGTTCAAGGCCAGGAATGGCGCGCTGTGGCGCGTGCTGATGGCGTGGCAGGCGCGTGCCACCAGCTCTTTGCCAGTACCGGTTTCGCCATGGATCAGCAGCGGCGCGTCGAGGGTCGCCACTCGCTGGGCACGGGCCTTGAGGGTGCGGATGGGCGCCGAGTCGCCGAGCAATGAGTCGAAGCCTTCCGCATGGTCATGATGCAGCGCCGCCAGGCGTGCACCGATGCGGCTGGGCTCATAAAGGGTGAGCAGAGCGCCGGCCAGTTGGCCCATGTCGGCCGATTCACTGATGGGCGTGGCGTCGAGCAGCAGCGCCTGGCCGTTCAGCGTCACCTCGCGCAGTGGCAGGCGGAAATGCTGGTCGAGCAGTGCCTGTTGCAGATCCGTTTCGGCGAACAGTTCGCCAAGCGCCACGCCTTCCGGCTCACGGCCACACAGGGCGATCAACGCCGGGTTGGCCAGCAGCACGCGGCCGTCACCATCGACCGCCAGCACCGGATCGGTCATCGCCGCCAGCAGGGCATCGAGCTGCAGGCGACGGCGCTGTCCGGGCAGAATGTCGACCACCGTCACCGCCTGCACACCACGCACCTTGAACAGTGCTTCGCGCAGCTCGTCGAGCACCGCGGCACTGAGGGTCGGGGCGTCGATATAGACGTTGGGCGGCACCATCTCCACGGCATCGAGATTGAGGTTGCGACCGCCCAACAGGGCCAGCACTTCCTGGGTGATGCCGACGCGATCGATGAAGGTAACGTGAATGCGCATGGGGGGGCCGGGCAGCGGTGAACGGTGGCGCAGTATGCCCGGTCTGTCCGCTGACGTTAACCGGTGCGCATCGTTAACCTGAGCGTAACGTTATGACGCCGCGCTTGATTGATGGGGTTGGTCCACGCTCCTACTGTGATGCCACGACAGCGGAACTCGTGGAGTCATTAATGACAACTACAATCGCCCCACCGCCGCAGTGGTCGCGCCGCCGTGCCGAAAAGGCCCGGCGTCTCGATCAGGTGCGTGCCCTCGCCGATGGCGTGGTCTTGCCCAGCGACAAGATAGTCGCCGCGCTCGAAGCGCTGATCGCCCCAGGCGATCGCGTGGTGCTCGAAGGCAACAACCAGAAGCAGGCGGACTTCCTCTCCCGCTCGCTGGCCCAGACCGACCCGGGTCGCCTGCATGACCTGCACATGATCATGCCCAGCGTCAGCCGCGCCGAGCACCTGGATCTGTTCGAGCGCGGCATCGCCCGCAAGCTCGACTTCTCCTTTGCCGGCCCGCAGAGTCTGCGCATCAGCCAGTTGCTCGAAGACGGCCTGCTCGAAGTGGGTGCCATCCACACCTATATCGAGCTGTACTCGCGACTGCTGGTCGACCTGATTCCCAATGTCGCCCTGGTTGCCGGCTTCCAGGCCGACCGCCACGGCAACATCTACACCGGGCCGAGCACCGAAGACACGCCGGCGCTGGTCGAGCCCACGGCCTTCAGCGACGGCATCGTCATCTTTCAGGTCAACGAGATCGTCGACGAACTGCCTCGGGTGGACATCCCTGCGTCCTGGGTCGACTTCGTGGTGGTGGCGGACAAGCCGTTCTACATCGAGCCGCTGTTCACCCGTGATCCGCGCCATATCAAGCCCGTGCATGTGCTGATGGCGATGATGGCGATCCGCGGCATTTACCAGAAGCACAACGTGCAGTCGCTCAACCATGGCATCGGCTTCAATACCGCCGCCATCGAACTGATCCTGCCGACCTACGGCGAGTCCCTCGGCCTGAAGGGCAAGATCTGCCGCAACTGGACGCTCAACCCGCACCCGACGCTGATCCCCGCCATCGAGACCGGCTGGGTCGAGAGCGTGCACTGTTTCGGCACCGAACTGGGCATGGAAGGCTATATCGCTCAGCGTCCGGACGTGTTCTTCACCGGTCGCGACGGCTCCATGCGGTCCAACCGACTGATGTGCCAGCTGGCCGGCCAATACGCCGTCGACCTGTTCATCGGCGCGACCCTGCAGGTCGATGGCGACGGTCATTCTTCCACCGTGACTCGCGGTCGCCTGGCCGGTTTCGGTGGCGCACCGAACATGGGGCATGACCCGCGTGGACGCCGCCACAGCACGCCTGCCTGGCTGGACATGCGCCCTGCGCAGAGCGAAGCGCCTCTGCTGGAGCGGGGCAAGAAGCTGGTGGTGCAGATGGTCGAGACCTTTCAGGAGGGTGGCAAGCCGACCTTCGTGGAAACCCTCGATGCCGTCGGCGTGGCGCAAAAGGCGGGCATGCCGCTGGCGCCGATCATGATCTACGGCGACGACGTCACCCACCTGCTGACCGAGGAAGGCATCGCCTACCTGTACAAGGCCCGCTCGCTGGAGGAGCGCCAGGCGATGATCGCCGCCGTCGCTGGCGTTACCAGCATCGGTCTGCGCCACAACCCGAAAGATACCGAGCGCATGCGCCGTGAAGGGCTGATCGCCTTGCCGGAAGACCTCGGCATCCGCCGCGCCGACGCCAGCCGTGAACTGCTGGCGGCCAAGAGCATCGCCGAATTGGTCGAGTGGTCCGGCGGCCTCTACAACCCGCCCGCCAAATTCAGGAGCTGGTGATGAGTGCGATCCATTCCAAGCAGCCGCAGCGGTCGCTCGACGAGTACCTGGCAGATCTGGCGGTGGACGTGCTGATCGACGAAGCCGATCTGTCACCCAAGCCCGGGCTGGTCGATAAACGCGGCAGTGGTGCCCATCAGGATCTGCATCTGGGCCTGATGCATGCCTCTGCATTGTCGCTATGGCCATGTTTCAGGGCGATGGCAGAGGCTGCGCTGAGCGAAGGCGAGGTTACCCAAACACTGCGCGAAGCCCTCGGCCGTATAGGCCGCGAAGGTGAGCAGGAAATGCTGCGCGTCACCGCTGGCGTCAACACCCACCGCGGCGCCATCTGGGCGCTCGGGCTGCTGTGTGCCGCCGCGGCGCAGGACAGCCGCCAACTCACCGTCAGCAACGTGGCGGTCCGTGCTGCCCGTATCGCGTTGCTCGATGACCGAGCGGCGCCGGTCAGCAGCGATAGCCACGGTGCCCAGGTGTGTCGGCTCTATGGCGTTCATGGCGCCCGCGAGGAGGCGCAACAGGCGTTCCCGTCGGTCATTCAACATGCGTTGCCCCAGTTGGCCAGCAGCCGTGCGGCTGGCGCCGGCGAGCAGAACGCCCGGCTGGATGCCTTGCTGGCGATCATGAGTCAGTTGGCCGACACCTGCGTGCTTTACCGCGCGGGCCTCGAAGGGCTGCGCTGCGTGCAGAGTGGCGCCCGCGCCGTGCTCGATGCCGGTGGCGTAGCCAGCCTGGCTGGGCGCCGCCGTCTGCGTGAACTGGAAGGCGACATGTTGCAACTGCGCGCCTCGCCAGGCGGTGCAGCCGATCTACTCGCCGCCTGCCTGTTTCTCGACCGCCTGCAGCCTGGTCTGCCGGCCCAGCTTGGGAGTCTCTGAACATGGAAACCCTGTCCTTCCAATTCCCCGCCGGGGCACCGGCCCGTAATCGCGCCCTGGTCGGCTGTGTCGGCTCCGGCGATCTCGAGGTGCTGCTGGAGCCCGGTACCGATGGCACCCTGGCGATTCAAGTGGTGACCTCGGTAAACGGTAGCGCGCCGCGCTGGCAGCAGCTGTTCGAGCGCATGTTCCGCGAGCAGCACCTGCCGGCGCTGAACATAGAGATTCACGATTTCGGCGCAACGCCCGGCGTGGTGCGTCTGCGTCTGGAACAAGGCTTCGAGGAGCTGACCCATGACTGACGCCACCATCCAGCGGTTGCTCGAACAGCGCAGCTTCACCGAGCTCGGTGCACGTCAGCGGGCCCGCGCTCTGCTCGATGCGGGCAGTTTTCGCGAGTTGGTCGATCCGTTCGCCAGGCTGGTCTCGCCGTGGCTACCCCTGCAGGGCATCGTGCCCCAGGCCGACGACGGGGTCGTGGTTGCCAAGGGGTTGATCGACGCGCAGCCCGCGGTGGTGATTGCCATCGAAGGTGCTTTCCAGGGCGGCAGCCTGGGTGAGGTGGGCGGCGCGAAGATTGCCGGCGCATTGGAGTTGGCCGCGCAGGACAACCGCGACGGTACGCCGACCCGCGCTGTACTGCTGCTGGAGACTGGTGGCGTACGCCTGCAGGAGGCCAACCTCGGTCTGGCGGCGATTGCCGAGATCCAGGCGGCGATCGTCGATCTGCGCCAGTACCAGCCGGTGATCGGCCTGGTGGCCGGCCCGGTCGGCTGCTTTGGCGGCATGTCGATCGCCGCAGGTCTGTGCAGTTATCTGCTGGTCACCCGCGAGGCTCGCCTGGGACTCAACGGACCGCAGGTGATCGAGCAGGAGGCGGGAATCGATGAGTACGACTCACGGGATCGCCCCTTCATCTGGAGCCTCACCGGCGGTGAACAGCGCCATGCCAGCGCGCTGGTGGACCGCTACGTGGCCGACGACGTCGAACCGATTCGCCAGACGCTGATCGAGCTGTTGCGTCAGGGCAAGCCTGCGCTGGAGCGCAGTCGTCGCCATGCCTGGTTCCTCGAGCGCCTGCAGGGCGTCGACACCCGCGTGCAGGCCGATGCCGCTGCGGTGCGCAGCGCCTTTCAAGGAGAACAGTCATGAGTGGTGCAAGCGAACAACGCGGACGTAGCTGGTTTCAGGCACTGACCAGAGGCGCCACGCCGCTGGAGGGCCTGCCAGCTTCGCTGCTGGTGGCCGACGGCATGCTTGGCGAGCAGCCGGTGCGCTACCTTGCGGTGGTAGCCGATGGCAACAATCCGTTTCCCCGTGCCCGCGATGGTGAAGTAGGACTGCTCGAGGGTTGGGGGCTGGCCAAGGCGGTGGATGACGCCATTCAGGCCGATGCCGAGGGGCCGCAAAAGCGGGCGCTGATCGCCATCGTCGACGTGCCGAGCCAGGCCTACGGTCGTCGGGAAGAGGCTTACGGCATTCACCAGGCTCTGGCCGCGGCGGTCGACAGTTATGCCCGTGCCCGTTTGGCCGGGCATGCGGTGATCGGCCTTTTGGTCGGCAAGGCGATGTCCGGTGCCTTTCTGGCTCACGGTTACCAGGCACAGCGGCTGATCGCCCTGCGCGATCCTGGCGTCATGGTGCATGCGATGGGCAAGTCTGCTGCCGCACGGATCACGCTACGCAGCGTCGAGGAACTGGAAAGCCTGGCAGCCAGCATCCCGCCCATGGCGTACGACCTGGACAGTTACGCTTCCCTCGGCCTGCTCTGGGAAACCCTGTCGGTCGAGAACATTGCAGAGCCTACCGGCGGCGATCGCACGCGGGTGGAGGGCTGCCTGGTCCAGGCATTGGCTGATATCGCCGGTGGCAGCAAGGATCTGCGCAGCCGCCTGGGGGCGCCCAATCGGGCGGCGTCTTCCCGCGTACGCGAGCTATTGCGCGCCCAGTGGTAGGGGGACGGTCGTCGTTGCCTGGATCGAGGACTCGTTGATGGTCAATGAAAGGTCGCCGGTGCCCATCCCCCATGATCTGCTGTGGGGCTTGGCTGCCGCACAACTGCCGCTGGACGCTCCGGCCTGGGTGCATGGCGCCCTGAGCCGTCACGCCCCGGTGGTGGTGCGCCGTGCCCTGGCCGAGCCAGGTTGGGTTGCCGTGGGCGTTCGCGGCCGAGTGCGGGAGGAGCGTTTCGCTACCTGGATGCGCCTTGACCAGGTGCGCCGACGCGTCAGCCCGGAGGGGGTCGCGCGTAGCGGGCGCTGGCTGCGCCATGCCAACGGCGCCTGGCCGGCACTGCGTGCGCTGGCCTGGCTCGCGCCACAGCTCGACCGTGCCGGCCTGCGCTGGGGCGTGACGGGAAGCCTTGGTTTCGAGCTGGCCAGTGGGCTGTGCGCTGCGCACCCGGCCAGCGACCTGGATCTGCTGATACGCGCCGCCCAGCCAGTACCACGGGCCTGGGCCGGACAATTGTGCACATTGATCGACTCGGCACCGGGCAGCATCGACGTGCAGCTGGAAACTCCGCACGGCGCGCTGGCCCTACGTGAGTGGGCAAGTGGCGCAGCACGGGTTCTGCTCAAGAGCAACGCCGGGCCACTGCTGGTCAGCGACCCCTGGGCTGCAGAGCGATCGGTGGCATGAGCACGCTCTGGGCGTTCCCCGGCCAGGGCGCGCAGCAGCCCGGCATGTTGCATGACTTGCCGGCTGAGCCCGCCGTTCGGGCGTGCCTGGACGAAGCCGCAGCGGTGCTCAATGAGGCGCTCTGCGATCTGGATTCCGCCGAGGCCTTGCGGGGCACCCGCGCCGTACAACTGTGCTTGCTGATCGCCGGCGTGGCGGGTGCCCGATTGTTGACGGCGCGAGGACTGAAGCCCGACTACGTCGCCGGGCTGTCTATCGGAGCCTACGCCGCTGCGGTAGTCGCCGATGCGCTGAGTTTTGCCGATGCGCTGCGTCTGGTCGCTCTGCGTGGCCAGTTGATGCAGCAAGCCTATCCCCAGGGCTACGGCATGACGGCGATTCTCGGCCTCGATCTGAACCGTATCGAGCGCTTGCTGGCTGAGGTGAACGGCCCGCAATCGCCGGTGTTCCTGGCCAATATCAATGCCGAAAACCAGTTGGTGATCGCCGGCAGCCGCGCCGCCATGCA
The DNA here is from genome assembly GCF_052958135.1 of Pseudomonas sp. SZ40. Classification (NCBI taxonomy): domain Bacteria; kingdom Pseudomonadati; phylum Pseudomonadota; class Gammaproteobacteria; order Pseudomonadales; family Pseudomonadaceae; genus Pseudomonas; species Pseudomonas sp. SZ40. The sequence continues at coordinate 374,177 of NZ_JBQWIF010000001.1, forward strand.
GGCCGTGGGCGAGCGTGCCCGGGCTGCCGGTGCAGGGGCGGTCAAGCCGCTGGCGGTCAGCGTCCCCTCGCACTGCGCGCTGCTCACCGAACCCGCCGCCAGGTTGAACGAAGCGTTCGCCACGGTCACCCTGCGGCGTCCGGCCGTCCGTTACCTGAGTGGTAGCAGCGCGCGACTGTTGAGCGAACCTGATGCGCTGCGCGATGACCTGGCCAACAACATGTGCCGAATCGTGGATTGGTACGGCACCTTGCAGACGGCGTTCGAGCGGGGCGTGCGGCTGCACCTCGAGCTGCCGCCTGGCAGCGTGCTGAGCGGGCTGGCCCGGCGCGTCTTCGAGCCGGGCATGGCCATCGCCTTTCAGGGCGCGCGTCTGGATACGCTGGACGCCCTGCTGCGTCAGGAGGTGAGCCAGAGCCGATAACAACGCCCGATTGCCGAAGCACAAGAACAATAACTTCGATGCGTCACGAGGATAAAAACAATGATCACCTACCGACGAACTCCACTCGCCATCCTTACTCTGGCCGGCTTCATCACGCCGCAGGCCGTCGTGCAAAGGGCGGTAGCCGCTTGGGTGTGCGCATGAGCAGACGCGCAGCACCGCACGGCCAGGCAGCACCCATGGATGGCGTGTCGCCATCGGATGAAACCAACCAGGTGTCTCGGGAGGGCGTATGAGTCCGGAAATCGCAACGATCATCGGTCTGGTGATCATGTTCATCGTGGCCACGGCCCTGCCCATCAACATGGGCGCCGTCGGCTTCGCATTGGCGTTCATCGTCGGCGGTATCTGGGTCGGCATGGGGGGCAAGGAGGTTCTAGCGGGGTTCCCCGCCGATCTGTTCCTGACCCTGGTCGGCATTACCTATCTGTTCGCCATCGCCCAGAAGAACGGCACCATCGACCTGCTGGTGCATTGGGCGGTGAAGGGCGTGCGCGGCCATATCGTGGCCATTCCGTGGGTGATGTTCATCGTCACCGCTGTGCTCACCGCCTTCGGCGCGCTGGGGCCAGCGGCGGTCGCGATCATCGGTCCGGTCGCGCTGCGTTTCGCCAAGCAGTACGAGATCAACCCGTTGATGATGGGCCTGCTGGTGATCCACGGGGCGCAGGCGGGCGGGTTCTCGCCGATCAGCGTGTACGGTGGCATCACCAACCAGGTGGTGCAGAAGGCCGGGCTGGACGTCACGGAAATGGCCGTGTTCCTCACCAGCCTCGGCTTCAACCTGCTGATGGCGTTCATCTGCTTCTTCGCTTTTGGCGGTATCGCACTGTTGCGCCGTGGACGTGCCGTGGCCGATGAGCCGTTGATCGCCGGTGTGCAGGCGTCGTCGCGTCAGTTCGCCATCGAGGGCCATGGCGCGGTGGTCAGTGCCGGTGGCGGCACCTTGTCCAATAACCCGCAGGCGCTGGATGAGGTGCGCATCAACCGCGATCACCTGATCACCCTGGTTGGTCTGCTGGGCCTGGGCATCGCTGCGCTGGTGTATGACCTCAACGTCGGTCTGGTGGCGATCACCGTGGCCGTCGCTATTGCGGTGATCTCGCCGTCCGCGCAGAAGGGCGCCGTGGACGGCATCAGCTGGTCCACGGTGCTGCTGATCAGTGGTGTGGTGACCTACGTCGCCGTGCTGCAGAAGGCCGGTGCAGTCGACTTCGTCGGTCATGGCGTCAGCGCCATCGGTATTCCGCTGCTGGGAGCACTGCTGGTCTGCTATGTCGGTGGCATCGTCTCCGCCTTCGCGTCTTCGGCGGCCGTGCTGGGCGCCACGATTCCGCTGGCGGTACCGTTCCTGATGCAGGGCCAGCTCAGCGCTGCAGGCGTGATCTGTGCGCTGGCGGTGTCCTCCACGGTGGTGGACGTCAGCCCGTTCTCCACCAATGGCGCGTTGGTGGTGGCTTCGGCGGCGAAGGAAGAGCGCGAGGCGTTGTTCCGTCGTTTCCTCGTCTACAGCGGGCTGGTGGTGGCCTTCGGCCCGCTGCTGGCCTGGTTGCTGTTCGTGGTGCCGGGCTGGATGTAACCCACCGGGCTGGCCTCAGGCATTCAGCCCGAGGCTGTACATGCGGCATTCGGCAAGGAGCGCGAGCAGGTTGGGGTCGCGCTCCTTGGCTTTGAGAAACACCACGCCGATGTGCTGCTGCAGGTGGTACTTGGTCTGAAGTGCAATCAGCTTCACGCGGTTCTCGTACACCGCCGCGATGCGCCCCGGCAGCAGGGCATAACCCACGCCGGAACTGACCATGCTGAGCAGGGTGAAGATGTCGTTCACCTGCATGGCCACATTGGGCTCGAACCCCGCCTGCTGAAATACCCGCACACCGTCCTGGTGGGTGGCGAAGCCCTGGGTCAGGGTGATGAAGGTGGATTCGCGCAGGTCGGCCAGGTCCACTTCGGCCTGCTCGGCGAAGGGCGAGTCCACCGGTACGGCGAGGAAGATGTCATCGGAAAACAGCGGCAGTTGCTCGCAATCGGGATGGGGATCGCAGTCGCTCAGGGCGACCAGAATCGCGTCCAGCTCCATGTTCTTCAGCTTGTACATGAGGTCGATGTTGGAGCCGAGAATCAGGTCGATATTCAACTCGCTGCGCCGTATCTTCAGGCCCATGATCAACTGCGGTACGGTTTTCACCGTCAGTGAATACAGCGAGCCGAGCTTGAAGCGCTCGGCCGAGAATCCGGCTGCTTCGCGGGTCAGGCGTACCGTGTCGACCACGTCCTTCACCAACTGGCGAGCCTTTTCCTCCAGCACGTAGGCGCTTTCGAGGGGAATCAGATTGCGCCCTTCGTGCTTGAACAGCGGGCAGCGCAGGGCGCTTTCCAGCGAATGAATGGCGCGGTGCACGCTAACGTTGCTGGTGTCCAGCTCGCTCGCGGCTTTGGTCAGGTTGCCGCAGCGCATGAAGGCCAGAAAGATTTCCAGCTTCTTGAGCGTCAGTTCTTCATCTATCTGCATGGGCCAGATCCACTCCTTGGCAGGGGGCTGGCCCGATTGTGACGCAGATCGGCAGGGGCTACAAAATCAACCGCAGGCGATGCGCTCGATCACTTCCGCTTCGCTGATGTCGATGTTCAGGCGTTGAGAGTCGTAATCCAGGGTGACCATGTCGCCAGGCGAGAGTACCCGTGCGGTGCGTGCGCCGGACTGCTGGCGTGCCTGTTCGACGATTTCCGCGGTGGCGACCTGACCGAGCAGGCCCTGGGCGGCTTCGGCACTGCATTTGCCGTTGTTATTGGCGGGTTTCGAGGCCTGGGTGGGCGCTGTGTCGGTCGAACTGCAGCCGGCGAGCACGGCGAGCAGGGCGGCGCCGCCAATCAGGTGTTTGAAAGCCATTGCATGATCCTTGTGTCTGAAGGGTTCACTGTGAAGTACCAGAGTGTGCCGTGTATCGGACTGTCTTGTCGTGCCCGTGTTCCGAATTCGACCTATCCACAGGCTGTCGAGGTGCGCCTGGTCGCCATCGAACCCCGTGATGGCGCGCGCTCCGCCGAGCGGGGCAGCGTGGCGTGTAGCATTTCTTTACAATGGCCGACTGTTTCCAGGATCAAGGCAATGCCGTGCAATCGGTCATTTCTATTCAGCAGTTGAACAAAACCTATGCGTCCGGGCATCCGGCGCTGAAATCCATCGATCTGGACATCCACAAGGGCGAGATCTTCGCGCTGCTGGGTCCCAACGGCGCCGGCAAGACCACGCTGATCAGCATCATCTGCGGCATCGTCAATCCCGGCAGCGGTTCGGTGACGGTTGGCGGCCACGACATCCTGCGTGATTACCGGGCGGCCCGGTCGAAGATCGGCCTGGTGCCCCAGGAGCTGTTCAACGAAGGTTTCGAAAGCGTGTGGGCAGCGGTGCGCTTCAGCCGTGGCCTGTTCGGCAAGGCGCCGGACAACGCGTATCTGGAGCAACTGCTGCGCGACCTGTCGCTGTGGGACAAGAAGGATGCGCGCATCTTCGAACTGTCCGGCGGCATGAAACGCCGGGTGATGATCGCCAAGGCGCTGTCCCACGAACCGGAGATCCTCTTTCTCGACGAGCCGACCGCCGGGGTCGACGTCGAACTGCGCCGCAACATGTGGGAAATGGTGCGCAAGCTGCGCGAACGCGGCGTGACCATCATCCTGACCACCCACTACATCGAGGAGGCCGAGGAAATGGCCGACCGCATCGGCGTGATCCGCAAGGGCGAGATCATTCTGGTGCAGGACAAGGACACCCTGATGCGTCAGCTCGGCAAGAAACAGCTGACCTTGCACCTGCAGCAGCCGTTGAGCGAACTGCCGCCGGCGCTGCAGCGTGATGACCTGCAATTGCGCGACGACGGCCACGAGCTGGTCTACAGCTTCGACGGCCAGCAGGAGGACACCGGCATCGCCGCATTGCTGCAGGTGCTGGCGCAGCACGGCATCGCCTTCAAGGATCTGCAGTCGAGCGAGAGTTCGCTGGAGGACATCTTCGTCAGTCTGGTGAGGGATCGGATATGAATTTCTACGCGATCCGCGCCATCTACCTGTTCGAACTGGCCCGCACCTGGCGCACCCTGCTGCAGAGCATCGCCACGCCGGTGATCACCACCTCGCTGTACTTCGTGGTGTTCGGCTCGGCCATCGGTTCGAGCATGACCCAGGTGCATGGCGTCAGCTATGGTGCCTTCATCATCCCCGGCCTGATCATGCTGGCGCTGCTGACCGAGAGCATCTCCAACGCCTCGTTCGGCATCTACATGCCCAAATACTCGGGCACCATCTACGAGGTGCTGTCGGCGCCGATTTCCTACCTGGAAATTCTCCTCGGCTACGTGGGCGCGGCGGCCACCAAGTCCATCGTGCTCGGCCTGATCATCCTCGCCACGGCGCGGCTGTTCGTCGATTTCGAGATTCTCCATCCGTTCTGGATGCTGGCCTTCCTGGTGCTCACGGCGCTGACCTTCAGCCTGTTCGGCTTCATCATCGGCGTGTGGGCCGACGGCTGGGAGAAGCTGCAGATCGTCCCTGCGCTGATCGTTACGCCACTGACCTTTCTCGGCGGCAGCTTCTACTCGATCAGCATGCTGCCACCGGTATGGCAGACGGTGACCCTGTTCAACCCGGTGGTCTACCTGATCAGTGCGTTCCGCTGGAGCTTCTACGGCGTATCCGACGTCAACGTGCTGGTCAGCCTGGGGATGATTCTCGGCTTCCTGCTGGCGTGCATCCTTACCGTTGGCTGGATCTTTAAAACCGGCTATCGCCTGAAAAGCTGAAAAAAACTGCTGCGCGTCGGCCCTGCTGCGTTAAAAACGGGCTCGAAATGCTCATGTACAAAAGTACATTGCGCTTTCTCGCCTGTTTTTGCCTTGCATGATCCTAGCTCGCGAGTTTTTCGCAGGGTGTGAAAGGGTGGGTTCCAGGCTTTTTTCATGCCATTATCCGGCGCAGAAGAATTCCGAGAATGGTCATGCTGGACGAGTTACTCCAACGCGTTCGAGGCTACAGCCCGCACTTCATGGAGGCCCAGGAGGGTTTTCCCGAGGCTGCGGTGCTGGTGCCCATCACCCGCAGCGATGAGCCCGAAGTGGTACTCACCCTGCGCGCCAGTGGTCTGTCCACCCACGGTGGCGAAGTCGCCTTTCCCGGTGGCCGCCGCGACCCGGAAGACCGCGACCTGATCGACACCGCCCTGCGCGAGGCCGAAGAGGAAATCGGCCTGCCGCCCGGCCTCGTGGAGATCGTCGGTCCGCTCAGCACGCTGGTTTCCAGGCACGGCATTCAGGTCACGCCCTATGTCGGGGTGGTGCCTGACTTCGTCGACTACCAGGCCAACGATGGCGAGATCGCCGCGGTGTTTTCCGTGCCCCTGGCGTTCTTCCGTGATGACCCCCGTGAAGTCACCCACCGCATCGATTACCTCGGCCATAGCTGGTACGTGCCGAGCTACCGCTATGGTGAGTACAAGATCTGGGGGCTGACGGCGATCATGCTGGTGGAGCTGGTCAATCTGGTCTTTGATGCCGGTATCGACATGCAGCGCCCACCCGAGTACTACATTCACCTCACGTGAGCCTGGCTCCGAGACTTTCGCCATGAAATACCGCCTGGGCAATGCCCGTGTCGAACAGCATCCGCAAAGCTGGGTCGCTCCCAGCGCCACCCTGATCGGCAAGGTACGCCTCGAGGCGCGGGCCAGTGTCTGGTTCGGCGCGGTGCTGCGTGGCGACAACGAACTCATCCATATCGGCGAGGACAGCAACGTCCAGGACGGTGCGGTCATGCACACCGACATGGGCTCACCGCTGACCCTGGGCAAGGGCGTCACCGTGGGCCACAACGCCATGTTGCATGGTTGTTCGGTCGGTGATTACAGCCTGGTCGGCATCAACGCCGTGGTGCTCAATGGCGCGCGTATCGGCAAGCACTGCATCATCGGCGCCAACGCGCTGATCGCCGAGGGCAAGGAAATTCCCGATGGTTCGCTGGTGGTGGGCTCGCCCGGCAAGGTGGTGCGTGAGCTCACCGAGCAGCAGAAGAAACTGCTCGAAGCCAGTGCCGCTCACTATGTACAGAACGCCAGGCGTTATGCCACCGATCTCGCCGAGCAGGAAGACTGATGCAAACCGCCGAACGTCCCGTCGCCTCACCCTGCGTGCACGTCTGTGCACTGGACGAGGAGGACATCTGCATCGGTTGCCAGCGCAACGTCGACGAGATCACCCGCTGGAGCCGCATGGAAAACGCCGAGCGCCGCCAAGTGCTGCAGCTGTGCCATGAACGTGCCCGTGACAAAGGCATCCTGCTCTAGCGGGGCGCGCCGGCCCATTGCGACGCATCCCACGCAGGCAGCGGCTCCGATCAGTCGTTACGCGCTCCGCCGAACGCCGCGCAGCCACGGATCAGCTTGCCATTGAGGCGTAGCTCGGCGCTCAGGTGCTGTACCGCGCCGCTCATGGTGTCGACGCAACGCTGCGGCGCTATCCACAGTTCCACGCGCTGGCCATTGGCTTCGCTGGTCAGGTTGATGCGGCCATCGGGCAGTTGCTCTTCCATGTAGGGCAGCGCCAGGGGCTCGTGCTCCGGACCGCTGAGCACCATGCCCTGATTGCTCACGGTCACGCTCCAGAACGGCTCCTGGCCGCTGGCGCGCACCAGTGTGCGCTTGAAGTTGGGGTCGTCGCAGCCATGGCCTTCACCCTGCAGCCGATACACGCGGCTCAGCTCGAAGCCGCCGTCGGCACCGCTGATCTTGGTCGACCCCATCTGCCCGCGCAGGTCGGCGAACAGAACGGAATGACCATCGCCCAACAGCTCGCTGCTGTCCTGGGTGATACCGGTGCTGCCCTCGCCGATGGCGAAGCGGCGTGGATCGCTACAGGGGGAAAACCATAGCTGGCCGGCTTCGCGAGTCAGCTGGCCCTGCAGGCGTGTCTGCGATTTTTCCGGGTCCACGGGCTTGCCCGTATACACCGCGCAACTGGCGAACAGTGGCAACAGGGTGAACACTAGGAATTTGCGGCTGATAGGCATGTGGCTCTCCGTTTGCGAGCGGCCACGTTACCGAGGCCGCTGGGCAATCTCAAGGGACGCCAACGATGATCCGCTGCAAGCGTGTTTACCAGGCGCAGGAGGAGGGCGACGGCTACCGGGTGCTGGTCGACCGCCTGTGGCCATGAGGTTGTCGCAACGATGCGCTGCACCACGATGAGTGGCTGCCAGCTGTAGCACCTTCCGCCGAACTGCGCCGCCAGTTCTTACCGCGTCGAGGTGTTCGACGCCTTTCGTGAGGGCTGTCGCCGCGAGTTAGCGGCACACCCCGAGTATTGGCAAAGCCTGCTGACGCGCGCCGCAGCAGGCAAGCTGACGCTGTTGTACGCCGCCTGCAACAGGGAGCACAACAACGCCCGGGTACTGCAGGATTTTCTGGAAGATGAGCTGGAGCGGCGTGGCGCGAGTAGCTCGCTGGTGCGTTATGCGGGCGAGCTGTAGGACTTACAAGCTGTTTACGATCATTCGCCGTAACTCCGCACGTAGAGACTGTAACGTGGCGGAAACGGCCGGCTGACCGCCACTTGTGGGAACGGGCCATGCCCGTGATTTCGCGGGCATGGACCAGGTGTCCCCGCCCGTTCCCACAGGTACTGCATCAATGGCTGCTCCTGCCTTATTGCAGTCGATTCCGGATACAAACTCCCAAAAAATCAAAGGTCTTTAACGGGGCTCGACACCTACCGGGCGCATGAAGCTGCGCTCGTAACTGATGATGCAGCGGTTCTGCTGTGCATAGGCGAAGGCCTCCAGGCACTCGGCATCTTGCATCGAGCGCTCACGGTACTCCTCGTAGGTGGCCAGGCTGGGGAAGCTGAACAGTGCCAGGGCCACGTTGTTGGCACCTTCCGATGGCAGGAAGTAGCCGTGATGCTGGCCGCCGAATTTCTCCACCAGGGGTATCCATAATTTTGCGTAGTGCTCGAACTCGGCCAATTGGTACGGGTCGATGATGTAGCGCAGGTAGCAGGTGATCATGAGGGGCTCCTTGACGGCGGGCAGCATAGCTCAGCTCAACAGCGCTTGGCACTTAGCCGAATGTCTGTCCCAACTGCCGCAGTGTCTCGCTGGTCTTTCGTAGCGTTGCATCCTTCGCGAAGACGGCAAGGTAGATCAACAGGCCATTGGGCAGCAGCAGAAAGCCGGCGAGCCAGAGGTTGAAAGCAATGCCGAACAGCGCGTAAAGCGACAGCCCCAGCACCACCGCCAGCAGCAGAAAAAAGCCGAGACGTGTGCCGGTGAAGCTTCTGCGTTCTATATCGAGTGGGGTAAAGCTTTTCATTCATGACACTCCTTCATACAGCCAGCAGCCGCTCCAGCAACCAGGCGGCAGCCGGGCCCAGCGGCCGTTCCCGCGACCAGACCACATCCACCGCAACCTGCTTGGGCCAGCCGTTGATGGCCAGTTCCTGCAGGCGATCCCCGCCATGGCCCATGACCAACTGGCGAGGCAGGGCAGCCCAGCCAAAGCCCAGCGTGGCCATCTCCAGCAGCAGCAGATAGTCCGGCGCCGACCAGCAGCGCCCGCCACTGCCCGGCAGATCGTCCAGTTCTTCTTCCTGCTTCGCCACAGTGCTCAGGCGCAGTACGCGCCAGTGGGCCAGATCATCCGCAGTGACTCGCGGTAACTGGCTGAGCGGATGCCCTCTGGCGACGAATAGACCGAAATCTGCACAGTCGGCCAGGCTGGCGTGGGCCAGTTCCGGCGGATAACTGGGTTGTGCAGCGAGCAGGCCAAGATTGACCCGGCCCTGGCCGACCAAGTCGAGAACATCAGCGTGCTCGGCGAAAAAACACTCGAATTCCAGATCCGGGTAGCGCTGGTCGAGCTCCACCAGACGAGCCTGATACTGGCTCGCCTGGTAGGCGTCCGACAGCACAAGGGTCAGCTTGGGCTCCAGGCCCGCAGCCAATTGTCCGGCCTGGCGCAGCAGGCGATCGGATGCGGCCAGCACATCCTGCACCCGGCTCAAGAGGCTGCAGCCGGCCTCGGTCAGCGTTAGCTGGCGCGCGCCGCGTACGAACAGGCTGACGTTGAGGTCGATTTCCAGCCGCGCAATGGATTCGCTGACCGTCGACTGGCTTTTGCCCAGGCGCCGGGCCGCGGCACTGAACGAGCCGGTGGCGGCCGCCTGGGCAAAAGCCTGGAGAGATTCGGGAGAAAGATTCATATCGGTTTTTCCGATGGTTGGCAACTTTGCTCTGGCTGTTTTTCCGATGAGGATAGCTCCATCGACGTTACCTTGCGAGTCATCAGAAATGAGTCAGTCCAATCAGATCGCCCGTCGCTCCCTCAAGGAGCGCGTGCTGCATGCAACCCTGTTCGAAGTGATCGCCGTGGTGGTGTGCGCGCCGCTGCTGGCCTGGGCCATGGGTAAATCCCTGGCGCACATGGGCGCCCTGACGCTGATGTTCTCGGCCATCGCCATGCTCTGGAACATGATCTTCAACATGCTGTTTGATGCCGCGCAGCGCCGCATGGGTTTCGAGCGCGGCCTTTGGGCGCGGATCAGCCACGCCTTGCTGTTCGAGGCAGGCCTGATTCTGGTGCTGGTACCGCTGGCGGCCTGGTGGCTGTCGATCAGCCTGGTGGCGGCATTCTTCCTGGATATCGGCCTGATCCTGTTCTTCCTGCCCTACACCCTGGGCTACAACCTGGCTTACGACAGCCTGCGCGAGCGTTACTTCCAGCGTCGCCAAGCCAGCGAACTGGCCTGCCGCTAATCGCCTGGCTTTGGCCACGGCCTGCCACGCTGCAGGCCGTCGGCCGAGCGTCATGCGGCTTGTGATCCGCTGCCGGCAACCCCTAAGCTTCGCGGTTTACGGTTCCCCCGAAGGCAAGGGCATGGCTACTCAGAGTATCGTCGTTCCGCGGATTTCCAGCTTCCCCGGCCATGAGCGCAAGGCGCAGCAGATCCTTCGCTGGCTGGCCAAGCGCGATATCGTCGAGGCGCTGCCGACCACCTGTGGGCGCAATGGCATGGCCTACGCCATCGCGCCTGGAGCGAGCAGGGTGGTCGAGTTCGCCGAGCGGCTGCCGTTCGGCCAGCCCATCAATGGGCTGGAAGTCATCTACCGGCGCTGCATCTACACGCCCGTCGACGGCTTCCTCGAAGAGGCGGGTTGCCCCGAATGCCGCAAGGAGATCGGCGAGGCGTTGTTCGAAAGCCTGGACGAGTGGACGCCAGGAGAAACCGACAACTTCACCTGCCCCGAATGCAGGCACGAAGACGACATCAACGGTTTCCTGTTCCTGCAGCCTTGCGGCTTTTCCAACCTGGGTTTCATCTTCAATGGCTGGGCCGATGCGCGGTTCACGCCTGCCTTTCTCGAAGAGTTCGCCGAACGGCTGGGGTATCCCGTCGCGCTGGTAAGCGCCTAGGTTTATTACGCAGGCAACGCCCTGCCTGGTATGGCGATCCGCCAGTGATGCGGCGTTGCAAGGGGAGGGGGAGCTCTTCCCTGAGCCTGAATAGATCAGGCTGCATGAATGCTCATCGGTTCCCCGCCAGCTGAGAATCATTGATATTAATTGCCGAACGGTCGATATCCATTCTTTACATTGAGTGACAGGGGCTGACTCGGTATAATGGCGCGCTTCCAATTTTCCCGTCTGGGAGCCCCCGCCATGCTGCGTATCAGTCAAGAAGCTCTTACCTTCGACGACGTTTTACTTATCCCCGGTTTCTCCGATGTTCTGCCGAAGGACGTCAGCCTCAAGACTCGCCTCACCCGTGGCATCGAGTTGAATATTCCGCTGCTGTCCGCGGCCATGGATACCGTGACCGAAGCCCGCCTGGCCATCGCCATGGCGCAGGAAGGCGGCATCGGCATCATCCACAAGAACATGACCATCGAGCAGCAGGCTGCCGAAGTGCGCAAGGTCAAGAAGTTCGAAGCCGGTGTGGTCAAGGACCCGATCACCATCGAGGCCGACGCGACCGTGCGCGACCTGTTCGAACTGACTCGCCAGAACAACATCTCCGGCGTTCCCGTGCTGAGCAATGGTGATCTGGTCGGTATCGTCACCTCCCGTGACGTGCGCTTCGAGAACCGCCTGGACGCTACCGTCCGTGAAGTGATGACCCCCAAAGAGCGTCTCGTCACGGTCAAGGAAGGCGCTGCCAAGGACGTCGTTCGCGATCTGCTGCACAAGCACCGTATCGAGAAAGTCCTGATCGTCGACGATGCCTTCACCCTCAAGGGCATGATGACCGTCAAGGACATCGAAAAAGCCAAGGCCTACCCGCTGGCCAGCAAGGATGACCAGGGTCGTCTGCGCGTGGGTGCTGCCGTCGGTACGGGTGCCGACACCGGTGACCGCGTTGCCGCGTTGGCCAATGCCGGTGTTGACGTGATCATCGTCGACACCGCCCATGGCCACTCCAAGGGCGTGATCGAGCGCGTGCGCTGGGTCAAGCAGAACTTCCCGGATATCCAGGTGATCGGCGGCAACATCGCCACCGGCGCTGCCGCATTGGCCCTGGCCGAAGCGGGCGCCGATGCGGTCAAGGTCGGCATCGGCCCTGGCTCGATCTGCACCACCCGTATCGTCGCCGGTGTCGGCGTGCCGCAGATCTCCGCAGTGGCCAACGTCGCCGCCGCGCTGGAAGGCAGCGGTATTCCATTGATCGCCGATGGTGGCATCCGTTTCTCCGGTGACCTGTCCAAGGCCATCGTTGCCGGTGCTTCCTGCGTGATGATCGGCTCCATGCTGGCCGGTACCGAAGAAGCTCCAGGCGAGATCGAGCTGTTCCAGGGCCGCTCCTACAAGGCCTACCGCGGCATGGGCTCGCTGGGCGCCATGTCCCAGGCTCAGGGTTCCTCGGATCGCTACTTCCAGGACTCCGCTGCCGGTGCCGAGAAGCTGGTGCCTGAAGGCATCGAAGGCCGCGTGGCCTACAAGGGCGCCATGGGTTCCATCGTCCATCAACTGATGGGCGGTCTGCGGGCCTCCATGGGTTACACCGGCTGCGGCACCATCGAAGAGATGCGCACCAAGCCCGAGTTCGTCCGCATCACCGGTGCCGGCATGGCCGAATCCCACGTCCATGACGTGCAGATCACCAAAGAAGCGCCGAACTACCGGGTAGGTTGATGCTTCGGTAATACCTGTAAGCGGGGCTGTTATCGACAGCCCCGCGTTGTTTCTGCTTACCACTGACGAGAACTAGTCATGGCCCTCGACATTCACGCTCACCGCATCCTGATCCTCGATTTCGGTTCCCAGTACACCCAGCTGATCGCCCGCCGCGTGCGCGAGATCGGCGTGTATTGCGAACTGCACCCGTTCGACATGGACGATGACGCGATTCGCGAATTCGCACCGCGCGGCGTCATCCTCGCCGGTGGCCCGGAGTCGGTACACGAAGCCAACAGCCCGCGTTGCCCGCAAGCGGTATTCGACCTCGGCGTGCCGGTATTCGGCATCTGCTACGGCATGCAGACCATGGCCGAGCAGCTCGGTGGCCGAGTGGCCGGTTCCGACCTGCGCGAATTCGGTTACGCCCGCGTCGATGTGGTCGGCAAGAGTCGCATCCTCGATGGCATCGAAGACCATGTCGATGCCGACGGCGTATTCGGCCTGGACGTGTGGATGAGCCACGGCGACAAGGTCACCGAGATCCCGGCTGGATTCCATGTGCTGGCCAGCACGCCGAGCTGCCCGATTGCCGGCATGTTCGACGACGACCGTAACTATTACGGCGTGCAGTTCCACCCGGAAGTGACTCACACCAAGCAGGGCGAACGCATCCTGTCGCGCTTCATTCTCGACATCTGCGGCTGTGAAGCCCTGTGGACGCCGTCGAAAATCGCCGAAGACGCCATCGCCCAGGTGCGCGCCCAGGTCGGCGATGCCAACGTACTGCTCGGCTTGTCCGGCGGTGTGGACTCCTCGGTGGTCGCGGCGCTGCTGCACAAGGCCATCGGCGATCAGCTGACCTGCGTATTCGTCGACAACGGCCTGCTGCGCCTGCACGAAGGCGAGCAGGTGATGGCCATGTTCGCCGAGAACATGGGCGTCAAGGTGATCCGCGCCAACGCCGAGGCGCAGTTCCTCGACAACCTGGCCGGCGAAGCCGACCCGGAGAAGAAGCGCAAGATCATCGGCCGCACCTTCATCGACGTGTTCGATGCCCAGGCCAGCCAGCTCGACAACATCCAGTTCCTTGCTCAAGGCACCATCTACCCGGACGTGATCGAGTCCGCTGGCGCCAAGAGCGGCAAGGCGCACGTGATCAAGTCGCACCACAACGTCGGCGGCTTGCCCGAGGAAATGAACCTCAAGCTGGTCGAGCCACTGCGCGAGCTGTTCAAGGACGAAGTGCGTCGCCTCGGCCTCGAGCTGGGCCTGCCCTACGACATGGTCTACCGCCATCCATTCCCGGGCCCGGGCCTGGGCGTGCGCATTCTCGGCGAAGTGAAGAAGGAATACGCCGACCTGCTGCGTCGTGCCGACCACATCTTCATCGAAGAACTGCGCAAGGCCGACTGGTACCACAAGGTCAGCCAGGCGTTCGTGGTGTTCCAGCCGGTGAAATCGGTTGGCGTGGTCGGTGACGGCCGTCGTTACGCCTGGGTCGTGGCCCTGCGTGCGGTGGAAACCATCGACTTCATGACCGCCCGCTGGGCACACCTGCCGTACGAACTGCTGGAAACCGTCAGCGGCCGCATCATCAACGAAATCGACGGCATCTCCCGCGTCACTTACGACGTATCGAGCAAGCCGCCAGCGACCATCGAGTGGGAATGATCCCGCGTCCGGTGTAAGCCGGTAGTAACTGCTCAGGAAAACCAAAAGCCCGCGTAATTGCGGGCTTTTGGCTTTTTGCGTCTGACATTCTCGCAGCCCTAAGTTACAAGGCAGCCGCTAATCTCATATGGATCAACTTTGATGGGTTGGATCATCACACTATGATGGATAGGAACCCACTGATTAACGCCATTATGGACGCTCTGATGATTGCGATGTATCAGGCCGAGACGAGCGTGGCCAAGTGCCCGAATTTCAACGGAACCAAGAGCCGCATTGGTGCTGACTGTCAGAGCAATGGCGGAAAAATAAATCTGTCCCCTTTTGTCCAACAGCAACCCTCGCTGGTCACGTCAAGCGGGGACATATCCATCAAATTCCCAGTCCATCACTTCAGCCAAGTTACCGGTACTCCTATGGGGCACAGCCGCGCGCACAAGCTCGGCTGTGTGCACTGCCCACTACACTGGCTACGCTGCTGATCGCCGGCCACCCGTGCTTGCCGCTAATAGGGCATTCCAGCAGAATGTACCGAAGCCACATGACGGCCAGCAGGTCGTTCCCACATGTGCAGACCGCCCCGAGAGAACGCCGACATGAAACTCCGCCCCTGCATCGCCGCATGCATGCTTGCACTGCTTCCTACGGCCTTGATGGCGCAGGTACCAACGGAACTGTTGGGTGGTGGCAATTCGGCGAATGACGGGAAAATGGCAAACACGCCGTTCTACAAAAGCAAGGAAGGCATTTGGGTGCTGTCGCACAAGTCGGTGAACGATGGCTACCAGTGCTCCGTAGGTTTCATCACCGAGACGGCCTCGCTGAAAATTGCAGGTCCGTGGGATGCCGAAATGGCCAAAAAAGGCGACGGGATGCTGTGGTTCAACAGCAAGGACATTCCCCAGGTAAAAGCCCCTAAGACCGTAAGAGTCACATTCGGCAATGGGCTGGGCAATGCTGATGTCGGGGCCTACCAGATACCCGGCAGTGACGGCCAGGGAGGGGGTTTCATCCTGTCGCTCAAGTTTGACTCGGTTCTGAAGGATAAAAGCGACACTGCCCACTACACCATCGGCATGGATGGCAAGTCCATGGTCGATATAAAACCCATTGCCGTGCAGGCCGCCTATAGGCGTTTGAAGGAATGCATGGCGGTGCGGGTAAAGTAAGCCCCCGGACTACAGCTCCGGGGCAGTACGTTACACCGCCTTACCGTGCCGTCTATTGGCCGGGCGCGTTCATGATGTCGGCGCAGGCATGCATGCCGCGGGTATCCCCTGCAGAGTCAGCCGTCACCCGGACATCGACAACCTTGTATACGTTGTCCGACTCGTCCGGCATCAGGACATAGCGCACGTTGCAATACTGCCAACCGCCCGCCGTGCCCATTGGGGCGCCATTGAAAGCATTCACCCACTGCACCTGGTTGTCGTACGAACTGCCGTAGGAAAGAAAGCGCATCCCACCGGCATCATTGATTGCCGGCGGCCCGTTCGCCACGACCACATCGTGTTCTGTCTTCCCCACCCACAGCTGGACCAGCGTTGACTCGGCCCGCGACAGCTTGCGCTTGCCGCGCAATTGCGCAGCCTTGGTGGTAAAGGAAAGTTCTCCGCCAAGCTTCTTGAGCGTTGCATTGGTCTCATCTGCTTCACGGTCAACTCTCGACTTGAGCTCGGCCATGTTTCGTTTGAGTCCGGCGATTTCATCCGGCGTCATTTCCCGCGCGGCTACCGAGGGTGGACGTACCGCGTCCTTCCAGATGTGCTTCCAGGTGAAATCCGCCGCATCCTCACCAGTACCTATCGGAACCGCGCCCAAAACATGGATGCCCAGCCCTTCCATATTTTTTGCAAGCAGTTCGTTATTGATGGAGCGGTCCGGGTTACCCGACGCCTGCAGTGCGCTCGAGAAAGCATCCGGCTGACAGGCAATGCGATAGGCCTGCAGCAAGGTGTAGCTCGAGGTCGTCTGCCAATCCGTGGGTTGTGTTGCTTCGTACCTGTCCTTCTTCCGGGACCAGGTTCCACCTCCATTGGAACGGAACCTGATGGTGTCTACCTCCGGCAAGGATGCAAGTTTGATCTCGACATCTTTCGGAACCCGCACATTGCTTCCGTTCAAGTCCGGCATGATCATGCGATTCATGTTGGGGCATTCGAATTGCGCCGCCATGACCGTCCAATGAGGCTTGTCCGCCGCCTCGTAGACCAGTTCCAGCTCCATCCCTCGGATCAGCGTTTGGGAGAATGCACTGCCACCCAGTCTGGCGATATCCTCCGCATTGGCATACACGATCACGCGGTTGGGCGATTCACCCTGCATGTCGATGATGTACTTGTTCGCCAGTACCGGGCTGGCCATCGCCAATATGGCCAGCCCGCAAAACATTTCTCGAATTTTCACTGAAGGATCCTTTGTTGCCATCCACAGCGCAGCGCATGGCCGGCTATGACCTTGAGATGGTTCGATCTTAGAGCCGCTCGGTCCGGCTAACAAGCCGAGGTATAACCGGACCCAACGTGGTGCAGAGCGTGCGCTGCGACGGATGTTCGTTTTGGGTCGATAGCAGTCGCCGGTGACGAGGGGCAGCTACCGGCCCAAAGCCGCCCTTCTAGTAATCGGCCGAAATCGACCAAGTGCGATTCAAGGGTAGTAAGAGATGGCAAAGGTCGATGGTGTGATCAACTGCGCATATGCGGCAGCAGAACGACTTATTTGAGATCGACTAGGGCGCTCATATCTCGGTTACCATTCGATCAGTATTTGATTGATGTCTCAGGGACGATGATATGCGCTGGCGGTCGCTCACACTCATTGCTGCGCTAGGCGTACTGGCGTTCATTGATATGCTGGGGCGCACGACGCCGTTTCTGACCTCCTTTCCCGGGCGCGGCCAGTTGCAGTTCGTAGATATTACCTTGGCCAGCGTGAACTCCGCAGAGGTCTGTCATCCATATCGTGGCACGGAGACCTGCTATTGGGTGATGCGCCTAGAGGCCGATGACTCTCGCACCTGGAGACTGATGCTTGAGCCATTGCATGAGCGCCAGGATCATCGGTATGCCTTGTTGCAGCCAGGTGATCGATTGCGGCTTGGTCAGTTTGAGGGGCGCGCCTATACCCTGCAGCGGCTTTACGCGAAGACCAGCACGCCCGGGCTTGAATCAACTGCCCCCTTGCTAAGCGAGGCGGAGCTTTATGAATGGCGCTACCGCTGGTTCGTAATCCAGGCTCTCTGGTTAATTCTGGATTCACTGGTGATAGCGGCTGTTCTGTATGTGCTCTGGAAGCGACGACGAACTCATACGGCTAGCCAACTACTTTTAGCCCATGTGCTAGTTCTGACGGTGTTAGCGGGTACGTTGTGGAGTTGGCGGCCTCAGCCATTGCCTGAGGAGCGTGCGCTGGTTGATTCGCCTGTGCGCTTTTTCGCGGCTGGTGAACTGCTGGATTGTGCGGGTGCCTGGGGGCGGACTACGCGCTGTCAGCCCCAGCGTTTTCTTCTGGATGATCAAGCCCGGGTTTGGCCCTTGGCCTATCCGGCCAACTGGACACTGAGTATCGCGCGAGGTGCGAAGCTGGATCTGGGGGTGTATCACGGTAGGGTCTATCGCATCTCTTACACTAAGGCGTCCGCTGACGAGAGCCAAAAGTGTGGGTATCGACAGAATCCCTTGGCCAGGCGAACTGATGTGATCTGGCTTTGTGAGGATGATCTCAGGATCATTGATCCTGACCGCGATAATTTGGCGGATCTGCAGGCACAGTTTGCGCAACAGCTGGCTGAGCTGAAGTTTCCGCCACCGATGCCCTACCGGTGGGCCGAGCAGGCTTACCTTGAGCTCCGCGCTCAGCACAATCGCCTCCTCTTGGTTGTGTTGTTGGGCTTGGGCGTATTTCTGGTTCAGTTTCTGTTTTCGCAGGCCTCCCTACCTAGGCGCTGAATAGTTAATAGCTATTCGGGGTTTTCAAGGGAAGGTCTGTTCATCGAGTGCGGCGGCGCCGGATTGGGGTGCTAGGAGATGATGAGCCAGAGCTATACGACAGGTCTCGGCCAGAAGCGGCCCTTCGCTGTGGCTTGAAACTGGCGAAAAGAGGACGGTCTCACCGCCGTTGGGGGACCATCTTGAGGCTTGAGGATCTCTGGAAATGGGGGGCGATTCATTCAGATGATATGCCAGAGATAAGAACGTGAGAGATCGTGGTCACGATGAGGCAGTGGCAGAGGCTTTTCAGGCTGGTCCGTCGATGCCATCGTATTGCTTGCCGAAGTCTGCGCTGAGGGAGCAGCTTTTGAGCTTGCCGTGCTGATGCGTCTCCTTTCTGCTGCATGTATCTTGGCGACGTTAGCCCTCAGAAGTGATTTTTATCCTTCAGGGTATTTTTCATGGTTTTGAAAAAATTAGTTTCTTGAAAGCCACTAAATACATGCTTTCATGGCGTCTGTTGATAATAGAGTGGGAATGATCCAGCGTCCGGCACTGCCCGGCACGATCTAGCAAAAAATGCCCTGAAGCCCGCGTAATTGCGGGCTTCTTGCATTTTGAGCCTGGCATTTTCTGGCAGAGTTTGTGTAGCTCTCAGGGCATGAGCGCGAGCGGCGCCTTGCCCTATCGGCGGATCAAACCGCCTGCACCTTGGCCAACTGCTCGCCGCCAAGCCAGGCGCTGATGTCGCTGGCTTGCATGGGTTTTGAGAACAGGTAGCCCTGGGCCCAGACGCAGCCGAGGTTCTTCAGGGCGCCGAGTTCGGCGGCGGTTTCCACGCCTTCGACGATGCATTCCAGTTGCATGTCCTGGCACAGGGCAACCAGCGATTTGACGATCTTGAAGCTGGCCGGGTCGAGGTGGATGTTGGTGACGAAGGTGCGGTCCACCTTTAGTTTGGTCAGCGACAGCGCGTGGATCTGGCTCAGGCTGGAATAGCCGGCGCCGAAGTCGTCGAGGGATATGCCGCAGCCCAGCTCGCGAAACCGGCTGATCGCTCGCTGGGTCTGCGGCAGGTCCTGGATGGCCGCGGTTTCGGTGATTTCCAGATCGAGGCAGGCCGGGTCGAAACGGCTGCTCTTGATCAGCTCGACGATCTGCTGGGCCGCGTCCTGCGAACCACAGTCGTGGACGGACAGGTTGAATGACAGGCGGATACCCGCAGGCCAACTCGCGGCCGCGTCCAGCGCCGCTCTGAGCAACGGCACCGTGAGGCGATTGACCATGCCGACACGCTCGGCAATCGGAATGAAATCACAGGGCGGCACGCTGCCCAACTCTGGACTTTCCCAGCGAGCCAGTGCTTCGAACGCGGCGGTTTGCTCACTGTGAATATCCACGATGGGCTGGAACACCACGTGAAACTCACGCTCCAGATCGGCCCGGCGCAGGGCCTGCTCGGTCAGCCCTTCGCGGTTGAGCTGCTGGCGGTGGGCTGCGCTGAACAGGCAGACCGTACCGGGTCGGTGGCGCTTGCTCTGATACAGGGCGTAGTCGGCGTATTCATAGACGTGCGTGGCGCAGGATGCCTGATCCGGGAAGGTCGCGATGCCCAGTGATGCACTGATCTGGATAGGAATGTCCACCAGCAGAAACGGCTCGCGCATGCTGGCGCAGATTTTCTCGCCAAACGCCCGCAGCTGGTCGTCGCTCATGGCCTGAGTGATGATCAGGGCGAACTCGTCGCCGCCCAGCCGGGCAAGGTGCACGTTTTCGTCGAGCAGCCCGGTCAGGCGCTGGCCAACTTGATAGAGCAGCTTGTCACCAATGCTATGGCCATACAGATCGTTGACCGGCTTGAAGCCATCCAGGTCGATCAGCCCTACGGCCAGGCGAATATCCTGCTCGCGGGCGCGGGACAGTTGCGTATCGAGGCGGGAAAAGAACTGCCGTCGGTTGGCCAGCCCGGTCAGGCTGTCCTGATTGGCCAGGTGGAGGTTTTCCTCACTGAGTTTTGCCGTGTGCGCCTGCATGTTCACCAACCGGGTGAAGTCGGCGTACTGCGCCTTGAGAATGATCAGCATGGCGATGGACACCAGCAGCACGTCAATTGCAGTGGCAACGAAGGTAATGATATTGGTGGATGCGAAGAACACCACGAACGCCGTGTTGACCACTGCTGTGGTAGCCAGGGCGGCTGGTAGCAGGTGCATCATGCAGAAAATGCAGCCGATGACGGTGATCGCCATATAAAAGGCGACATGCGCCTGGGCATAGCCGTCGCCATAGGGAAACAACGCCAGCGACCAAGCGGTGAACGCCACGGCCACAAACGGCGCGAGCATATTGGTGCGCTTCAGCGCCGTCAGCATCTGCGCCGGGCTGCGTGTCTGCCCTCGCGTGCGCATCCATTCCACCGCACGAATCACGCCGAACACCGTCATGATCAAGGGGCAGTACACCACCAGCCAGCGCGGCGCGACCGCGAAGTGGGTGCCCGCCAGCATCAGGGTGTTGATCAGCAGGATGAAATACATCATCGGCAATTGGCGAGACAGCGCGAGGTATTGCGCCTTGACCAGACCAGGATTGTCCTCAGGAACGGACATCAACGCTCGTACGCCCAGCAGTATTTTTTTCATCAGGCGACGCTCTGAAAATAAGACCAGATAAATAACCGAGCGGATCATCCTTTCCAGCCTGGAGAGAGCAGGGCTAAACGCTGCGCTCATGGGATCGTGTCGGCCGATCTTCAGGTTTCTGCAATCTTTACGACTAGTGGCACTTTGATTTCGTTCCGTCAGCCGGTCGTGACGGTGCTAAGCGGAGGCGAGCGCCGATGGCGAATTGAAAGACGAATTGGGCGTTGTATTCGGGTCTGTCTGCGGGATCCGCGTCTGCCGCTTATGGGCAGCGAACGAGCGTGAGCTCAGGTTCATGCCGCAGTCCGCTAATCAGAAACGAGTGGAATCAAGCATGAGGGTTCGTGAAGGTTGACCGATGCGGCCTCGGAGCGAGTAGCGCCGGCAGTGGTCGGCGTTCTCGCAAGAGTGTGACGGTGATGTTCCATTGGCCGATCGAGCATGCTCAGCGCATGCCTTTGGCTGAAGCGCTCCGGCAGGTCGCTCCCCGGCTGCACTCCAACCTGTCACGGCGCCACACAACTGTTCGAGCTTATGCACGGAAGCTAGTGCATGCGTGCTATATCCATTGCAACTGCGCCTCCTGATACTCCCCCCCGTTGGCAACCTGCCTAACGGAACGCTTGGCCTACGCGGCTGGGCAGCCACCTTCGTGGCCTTTATGGAGTATCTGGAGTCGCTATGAACCCCTTGTTCAGAATATCCCCTCTTGCTTTTGCGATTACTCTTGCACTGCTCTCGGAGGCTCAGGCAGCGGACTACACCCTCACCGATGGTCAGGAAACCTTCAGCAGCGACCGCGTAATCGATGGCTCGATCAACGTTCGGTCAACTGACGGCAACACCTCCAGTCTGACTATCAACAGCGGCGCAACCGTGACCAGCGAAGGAGGCAGCATTATTGGCCAAGCCAGCAGTACGGGCGTCAATCAGGCTCAGGCCAGCGTGCTGGTCGAAGGAACGGGGTCGCGCTGGGTGGTGCCCCGCACTTCATTTGTGTTGGGTAACACGATCGTTGTCGGTGGTGTCGGTCAAGGCGACCTGACCGTGCGCAACGGCGGCCAGGTGTCGGTGCGGGATCTGGATCTGGGGGAGGTCAACGGTTCGCGCTCCAACGCATTTTCGAACGCCCAGCTGCTCGTGAGTGGCCAGAACTCCCTGGTCGACGCGGTCAACATCGAGGCCGGTGGGGTATTTGTCTACAGGTCGGGCATCACGGCCAATGATGGCGGGAAAATCAACAGCCAGCAGGTCGATATCGATTCCGTCGTCAGGCTTTCCGATGCCGGAACCCGCTGGGACAACAGCGGTGTGTTCAGAAACAGAAACGATCTTACGCTCGAGAATGGCGCCGTACTGGCGACCGACTCACTGTTGCTGGGCTCGGCCATTAGCAGCCGCAGTAATCAGGTGAGTGTTTCCGGACAAGGCACACGCCTGGAAACGCAGAGCATGACACTCGGCACCGGCGACACCCGCACTTACCTGACGCTGTCCAACGGTGCCGAACTGAGGGCTACCAACGGGATCCTCATCAGCACGATCAGCAGCATCAACAATCCGACCCGGGGCACGCTTGCTGTGGGCGGTTCGGTCGTGACCGATCCTAACCGTACCGATATCGATTCGGTAACTGCCGGAGCCGCTCAGGCGGCCGGCCGGTTGGACCCGCAAACCGCCATTCGCTTTGGCACGGGCAACGGGCACCTGGCGTTCAACCACACGGACACCGATCTGCAAGTCGCCAACACGTTGAGCGGAACGGGCCGAGTGTATGCGTTCAACGGGAATACCACCCTGAGCGGCGACCTTAGCGGACTGGCCGGTAGCGTCGTAGTACGCGGCGGGCGACTCGTGCTGTCGGGTGATGTCGACCAGGTCAATCAGCGCGGCAATACGGCCACCACCCAAAGCCTTTCGCGGTTGAACGTCGGCAACGGTACCCTCGTAGTCAACGGCACTGTGGGGCGCAATGAATTCGGGGTCTACACCAACAGTACCCAAGTATTGGATGGCGGCGTTCTGGCCGGCGTCGGTCAAGTGGGCACTACCGACGTAGCCGCCGGAGGTACGTTATCGCCCGGTGAAAGTGCCATAGGTGCGCTGGCCATACAAGGCAACCTCGACATGGCCGCTGGCTCACGTTACGCAGCGGATATTGCCGGCGACGGCGGCGCAGATCGGGTCAACGTGAGCGGCACGGCCACCCTGCGCGGTACGCAGGTCAACGTGACGGCACTGGATCCAGCGCAGAGTTATCAGAGCGGCAGAACCTACACCTTGCTCTCTGCCCAAGGCGGCTTGATTGACGGCGCCGCTGCAGGAACCGCCTATGCCCAGGCGTTTACCAACTCGGCATTCCTCAATGTCGGCCTGCAGCGCACTGCCAATGATTTGAACCTTACCATCGAGCAAAAAAACACAGCACCGACGCCGACGCCGACGCCGACGCCGACTCCAACGCCGACACCGACGCCGACGCCGACGCCGACGCCGACGCCAACGCCGACTCCAACGCCGACTCCGACACCGACGCCAA
This sequence comes from Pseudomonas sp. SZ40, assembly GCF_052958135.1. Classification (NCBI taxonomy): domain Bacteria; kingdom Pseudomonadati; phylum Pseudomonadota; class Gammaproteobacteria; order Pseudomonadales; family Pseudomonadaceae; genus Pseudomonas; species Pseudomonas sp. SZ40. Next base: position 397,560 of record NZ_JBQWIF010000001.1, read on the forward strand.
CACCGACGCCGACTCCAACGCCGACGCCAACTCCGACACCAACGCCGACGCCGACGCCGACGCCGACTCCGACGCCAACCCCAACCCCAGAACCTACCCTGGGCATCTTCCAGACGGTCATGTTGACCGAGAACCAGTTCAATACAGCTGGCGCGCTGAGCGTACTGGAGCAAAGCGGCGATTCCCTGAGTCTCTACAACAACCTGCTGATTCTGGATGCCGAAAGTGCTCGTGACGCTGTTGATCAGCTAGCCGGTGACTATCACGGCAGTACCTCGACCGCGCTGATCGCCAATAGCCAAGTGGTGTCCGGAGTGGTGGGGACTCGTGTGCGCAGTCTTCTGGATGGCGGGACATTGCGCATGCCAGCCATGGCAATGAGCCTGATGCCCAGCACGCCACCCACTGAAAATGGCGCCTGGGTGCAGCCATTCGGCAACTGGACCAAGGTAGGCGGCGGCAACGGCGCCGGCGGTTTGCACCAAAGCACGGGCGGCCTGCTGTTCGGTGCCGATGGTAGTTTCACCCCGGATTGGCGCGGTGGCGTCTATGGCGGCTACAGCCGTTCGAAGTTCGATGCCGATGACAGTGATGCCGAGGGTCACAGCGACAACTATCATCTCGGTCTCTATACCGGTGGCGAGATCGATGCTCTGCGCCTCAGCGCAGACGTTGGTTACACCTGGCACCGTCTGGAGAGCGAGCGCAACGTTGCTTTTGCCGGGTTCAGTGATCGCCTGACCGGCAAGCGCGATGCCCAATCGTTGCAGGCAAGTGGTGAAGTGGCCTACCGCATACCCGTCGACCGCGTGGTACTGGAGCCTTTCGCCGGCCTTTCCTACGTACGCTACGACGCCAAGGATATGCATGAAAAAGGCGGTGCGGCTGCTCTGGACGTGTCCAGCGACAAGCAGGACACCGTCTTCTCGACGCTGGGCCTGCGCGCGTCGACGAACGCCCGTGTAGCGAACCTCGATACGCAACTCTACGGCTCATTGGGATGGCGACGTGCCTACGGTGATCTGGACCCGCGAAACGTTCAGTCCTTTGCAGGCGGTCCGAACTTCGAAGTGCAAGGTGTCGCCCAGGCCCGCGACACGGCTCTGACTGAAGTGGGTGCGAAACTGCGCTTGAATCGACAGACCGATCTGGGGCTGTCCTATCAAGGGCAGTTCGGTTCCGACACTCGTTTCCACTCGGTTAACGCGGGGGTGACAGTACGCTTCTGACCGAAACTGCGGCGTCGGGCTGGATGATCATTCGGGTAGTTTCGCCCCGAGTGGTATCCAGCCCGAGCTCATTGAATAGCTTTTTCGACACGAAGTTTTGGCGATGTCCCGCTGGGGCAACGCGCCGATTCTGTGCGCAGGGCGGCGGACTTCCCCGCCTAGTGCATCGCTGGTTCAGCCACGCTGAGCGAACTCACCCACATCCTCCCGATTGCTGCAGCGTGATCCGAGCACAGCCTGCGCCATCGTCACCATCAGCGCACTGCCTTCGACCAGCGCGGCGTTCGATCACCAGGGGTGACGGCTGTGAGTGGTCCTTTCTGTGAGCTGTTGGCAGTCACTGTTAGCCATAACTAGAAGCCCGCTCGATTGCGGGCTTTTTCTATTCTGCGCTCGGTCTTTTCCAACTGCGCTGCGTACCGCGAGGCAACGCTTTCCTTGATCAAACCGGCGAGCTGCGTTCCTGTCCGGATCTTTTTTAAAAAAGAGTGGCGGGATTCACCGGTGAATCCGGCCTGTATGTGAATGACTATCGTTGTGATAGATATTTTCGAATATCATCAGTTGTACGATCTCTGCCGAGTCGTCGCGACAACGCTGAACGGGGCTAACGGCGGAAGCCCGCAAACAATCCGAGGATCTTGAGCATGACCGATAGTAAAAACGGGGTTATCAACGCGCACGCCTCCTGGCAGCGTGCCGCGACGGCAGCCATGTTCTGCGCCCCGCTGGTGGCTGTTCCCTTCGGTGTGAATGCCCAGGAGGCGATCACCATCGGGGAGGAGGAGAGCTATCGCCTCGCACCGATCATCGTGAACTCTCAGGCTGCGGCAAGTGATGACGCCAGCACGGTGGTCGCTCAGGAGCTTTGGGTCGGCGGCAAGGTCGCTACCAGCATCCTCAATACCCCAGCTTCGGTTTCCGTTGTGACCCAGAAGGAAGTCGAGCAGCGCAGCGCAAGCACCACTGAGGAAGTTCTGCAATACACTCCCGGTGTTATCACTGACTTCTACGGCTCTGATGACCGCAACGACTATTTCAAGATCCGTGGCTTTCAGGCCACTACCTACCGTGACGGTTTGACGCTTAGTTCGATGCGCGGTGTGCGCGAAGATCCTTTCGCCTATGAGCGCATCGAAGTACTGCGTGGCGCCAACTCAACCCTATTTGGCCCTGCTGACCCAGGCGGCTCGGTAAACTTCGTGAGTAAGCAGCCGCGCTTCAACTCGTTTGGCCAGGGTTATGTGACCTATGGATCCTTCGATCACAAGGAAGTCGGTATCGATGTGGGGGACGCGCTCAACGACAGCAAAACGCTGGCTGGCCGTTTCACCGCCAAGAAGCAAGACAGTGAACGCGAGTACGACCATTCTCAAGATGATAACCAGCTAGTCATGGGCGGCCTGACTTGGGCACCGACCGAATTCACTTCGGCGACCATCGTTCTGGATCACCTGAAAACTGAAAGCTCGCCCAACAGTGGCGGTTATCCTCTGGACAGGGAATATGACCGGGACGAGTTCTTTGGCGAGCCCAGCTACAATTTCCATGATGTGGAACGCACCAGCCTAAGCGGTAACATCACCCACGATTTCGACAACGGCTTCGTGCTGCGCAGTAACCTGCGTTACAGCAAATTGACCGATGACTTTGGTTACGTGTACCTAAGCGATACAGTGGGGCGTGTTGGAACCACTATCCCTCGTGTTCAATTTGCCACGGATAGTGAGGCCGACCAGCTCAACGGCAACGTGATGCTTCAATACGATCACCGCTTCGAGAACGTCGACAGCAGCTCTTTGGTGGGTATCGAGTATCTCGATTCGTCGACCGAATCCACTTCAATTTTTACCGGTGCCTCCTCGATCGACATCGCCAACCCTGTATTCACAGGTGTCCCCCGCGGAGCCGCGCCTTTCACCTCTCGCAAAGAGGACGCCAAGACGACTGCCGTCTTCCTCCAGCAAAACTTGTCTTTGTATGAGCGCTTCATCGTCACTGCCGGCGTGCGCAGAGACTTCATGGATTTGTCCAGCAAGGGTTTCAACACTTTCAACGTAGCTCCAAACCCTGTTGTGTTTGATGATAACGACAACTTTTCCGAGACTTCCTACCGCGGCGCGCTGACTTATATCGTCTCCGACGAAGTCTCCACCTATGTCAGCATGGTCGAGTCGGTCGCGCCGCCCGAAATCGGTGTAACGCCTAAGCGTGGTAAGCAGTACGAAGTCGGCGTGAAGTATTCGCCCATCGGCATGAACGCGTTGTTCTCGGCAGCCGTTTATGACCTTACCCAGGATGACGTCACTTTCGCTGTCACCCTGCCTGACAACCGCATCGAACAACAAACGATTGGTGAGACGCGCACGCGCGGCCTTGATTTGGAAGCAAAGGCTGATATCACCGAAAACCTTAGCCTGGTCGGGGGTTATTCCTACATGGAGTCGGAGATCATTCGTGACATCGACCCATCTCGAGAGGGCAATGAATTCGATGTTGCGCCGAAGCACTCTGCTTCGCTGTGGAGCTATTACAGCTTCCCAGGCACGAAGATGAGCGCTGGCCTGGGTGCCCGTTATGTAGGTGCCTATTACTTCAATCTTGCCAACACCGGCAAAAGCGAAGCAACCACGCTGTACGACGCCGCGTTCAACTACAACATCGCCAAAGGCACCGACCTGGCGCTTAACGTCAGCAACCTGCTCGACGAGCAGCATGTGGTCGGCTCCGGTACCGCCAACTACTACAACCCTGGCCGCGAAGTCACTGCGAAGCTGAGCTACAACTGGTAAGCAGGTCGATCGTCGCCCGAGCGGTTTCGTGCCGCGCTGGCGATGCTCCGTGATTGCGCTCGGTCTCCTTTGAGATCGGGCAGCAAAGGGGAATGCCGCTAATGAAAAAGGCGCGAATCGCCAGTCGATTCGCGCCTTTTTCAGTTTTCCAGGTACCGCAAACGGTGTGGTTTGCCAGCGTCAGCCAAAAACATGCGCCGAGATAAGCTTGGAAATCTCCACGATCGCCGTCTTGCCGGTGAACTCGAACTTCACCTTGCCGAGTGACGAGAAATGGATCTCCAGTTCCGAGTCCAGATCGAAGGTGCCGGAGGTTTCGATCGAATAGGCGACGATGTTCTTGTAGGGCAGCGAGGTGAAATCCTTCTTGCTGCCGGTAAGGCCCTGCACGTTTACCGCGATGATGCGCTTGTTGGTGAACACCACGCCGTCGCGCATGGACTTGTAAGAGTCGATGACCTGCTCATTTTCAAGCAGCAGGTCGCTGACGCGCTGGGCGTATTCGTCGTTCTGCTTGAGTTTGAAAAAGCCTTTGTTGTTGAAGTCGATCATCCGCGCATTTCTCCATGGGGGCAGGTTCAAGTGGTTCCGCTTAGAAGACGGCCGCGGAGCGTTTTTGGCAAGCTGCAAGTGGGATCAATAACCCGTCGATCCAGGTCGGCTGGCGGCTGGTTGGTCGAGATCGCTTTATCGGCTTCGCTCGACCAGCCCGAGAATGATCGCCTGCAGCTCATCCTGGGCCTGCTCTTCGCTGATGTCGCCAGCGACGGCTGCATCCGAGAGCGAGTCGGCGGCGCCGAGCATGGCCCACATGCCGGCTGAGGACGTGCCTCTGGGGGCGCAGAAGGGCGCCAGAATCGCTGCACATTTTTCGATGAAGGCATGCTGGTACTGCTTCTTCACCGCTGCCAGCTCCGGGGAGCCGTTGAGTGCCGCCACCACATCGGATATCTCGCGCCCCTGGGTCAGTACGCAATTGACGTAGCTGGCGGCGATGACGCGACTCTTGTCCTGCAGGTTCGCGGCAGCGGCTTCGATGGCAGCATCGAAGATCCTGGTCTGGCGCTCGTCATAATCCTGATAGAGCGCCGCCAACAGCCCGTTGCGGGTGCCGAAGTGGTCGTACACCACCGGTTTGGTCACGCCCGCTGCTTCGGCCAGATTACCCAGCGTCAGGGCATCCGTGCCTTCATCCCCGATCAACTGCCAGGCCACTTGCAGAAGCTGGCGCGTGCGCTCCTCCCGTGGCAAGCGGCGACGTGGCGATACGGGGGGCTGGGAACTCATCGATACTCCGGGGCATTTCAGGATTGCTCGGCGAACAGCTTACGGCCAATCGCCTGCGCCGTCTCCAGATGCGCTTGCGGGAAACCGGGATCCGAGGCCAGCAGAAACTGCGATGAGGCGACCGGCGCGCCGCAGTAATCGAAGATGCCATGGTCGATCTGGGTTTGCATCGCCTGGTCATAGCCGTGACGGGTGAAGGTGCCTGCGTCGGCACCACCAATGGCCACCAGATGGACCTGCAGGCGCTGCAGCTTTTTCACCACCTTGCCGTTGTCGGCCTCTTCATAGGCCCAGCCGTTGGTGAACACGCGGTCGATCCAGCCCTTGAGCAGGGCAGGGAAGGACCACCAGTAAATCGGGTAGACCAGCACCAGCGCGTCGGCCCGCTCGAGCCGAGCATGTTCGGCGGCGACGTCTGCCGGTGCGGGCGCGTTTTTCTGGAACAGGGCGATATCCGCTTCGTTGAAGCGTGGGTCGAACCCTTCGGCTGCCAGATCGGCCAGTTCGACCGAGTGCCTGGCTTCCATGGTGGCAAGCCCATCGGCGATACCGTTAGCGATCGCGTGGGTCAGGGAGTGTTTGTCCGGGTGTGCAACGACGATAAGGGCATGCATGGGTTAGCTCCAATAATGACTTCCTACTATTGGTAACTTACTTTTGGTAGGATGTCGAGAGGCGATGACTCTTTACGTGGTTAGCGCCGATGCACGCATTGCTTGAGAATCAGCTGCAGTTGGCCCGTATAATCGCCAGTAACTTTTTGTTTCAGAGGACGTGGTCAATGTCAGCTCATCGAGTAACCGGTCTGGCGCGTGCGATTGCCGCGGGTGTTCTGTCTTCCCTGCTGTTCGCCGGTGCTGTGCATGCTGACGATGCCGTGACCCTGACGCTGTACAACGGCCAGCACGAGGCCACCGGCAAAGCGGTGGCGGCTGCCTTCGAGAAAAAGACCGGCATCAAGGTGCTGATCCGCAAGGGCGGTGGCGGCCAGTTGGCCAACCAGATCGCCGAAGAGGGCGAGCGTTCGCCGGCAGATATCATCTACACCGAAGAAGCACCGCCGCTGATCAAGCTCGGCAGCCAGGGCCTGCTGGCCAAGGTGGATGACAGCACCCTGTCTCAGATCGACTCCAAGTTCTCCGATGACAACGGCAACTGGATCGGCATCACTTCGCGCGTGCGCGTGCTGGCCTACAACCCGGATCTGGTCACCGAGGCCGAACTGCCGAAAAGCGTGCTGGAAGTGGCCGACCCCGAGTGGGCCGGCAAGATCGCTTTCGTGCCGAGCAGCGGCGAGTTCCTTGGCCAGACGGCAGCGGTCATCCGCCTCGATGGTCGCGAGGCCGCCGAAGAGTGGCTGACCGGCCTAAAGGCCTTCGGCAGCACCTACACCAACAACGTCATCGCCATGAAGGCGGTGGAAAACGGTGAGGTCGGTGCTGCGCTGGTCAACAGCTACTACTGGACCGCATTGAAGAAAGAGAAGGGCGAGCTGAAATCCAGGCTGCACTATTTCGCCGATGGCGATGCGGGCGGCCTGTCGAGCGTGTCCGGCGCGGCCGTGGTCAAGGCCAGCAAGCACCCGAAAGAGGCCCAGCAGTTTCTCGCCTTCATGATCAGCGAGGAAGGGCAGCAGGCCATTCTGAGTAAATCCGCCGAGTACCCGGTCAACCCCAAGGTGCAGGCCGATCCGCTGCTCAAGCCCTATGACCAGCTCAAGCCGCCGGCCATCACCGCCGCGCAGATCGGCCTGGCCGAGGACGCGCTGGAGCTGCAACGCGAAGTGGGAATGAACTGACCATGCAGCCCCAGGCGGTAACCCCCGAATTGCCGCTGCCCCCGGTAAACGTCACCACGCGGCGCCGCAAGGCACCACCGATCTGGCTGCAGCTTCCGATCCTGGCCTTGCTGTTGCTCGCCGCATTGCCACTGTTCTTCGTGGTCGCCCGCGCCACGCAGGTCGGGCCGCACGAAGCCTTCGCGCTGCTCTGGCGGCCGTTCGTATTCGGCCTGCTGGCCAATACCCTGAAGCTGATGGTACTGGTGACCCTGGGCTGTGCGCTGCTTGGCCTGGCGCTGGCCTGGCTGGTGGAACGCAGCGATCTGCGCTGGCGTCAGCACTGGAACGTGCTGCTATGCCTGCCATTCGCCATTCCCTCGTTCGTCAGCGGCTTCACCTGGGTGTCTATCAGCCCCATGTTCGAAGGCCTGGGCGGCACGGTGCTGGTCATGGTGCTGTCGAAGTACCCGCTGATCTACTTGCCGGTGGTCGCGGTGCTGCGCAATCTCGACCCGGCCCTCGAAGAATCGGCGCGGATGCTCGGTTGCAGTCGCCGCCAGGTGTTCTGGCGGGTCACGCTGCCGCTGCTGCGCCCCGTGCTGATGGCCACCAGCCTGCTGGTCGCCGTGCATATGCTGGTCGAGTTCGGCGCGCCGTCGATCATGCGTTACCAGACCTTCACCACCGCCATCTATCAGCAGTTCGAACTGGAGTTCAGCGGCAGCAATGCGGCCATGCTGTCCGCGCTGCTGCTGGCGCTGTGCATGCTGCTGCTGTGGGGCGAGTTCCGCCTGCGCGGGCGCGGCTATGCGCGCACCGGCCAGGGCGTGGCACGCAGCGCCGCACGGCTGCGCCTGGGTCGCTGGAGTGTGCTGGCTCAGACGCTGCTGCTGGCGCTGGTAGCCATCGGCTGCGGTGTGCCGCTGGTGATGCTGGGGTTCTGGATCGTCGAGGGCAGCTCGGCCAGCTTCCCGGTGCTGGAAATCGCCGAGACGCTGTGGTCGTCGCTGACCTATTCCTTTGGTGGTGCCTTGCTCAGTTGCCTGCTGGCACTGCCGGTATGCCTGGTGGTCGTGCGCTACTACGGTCGCATGGCGACGCTGGCGGATCGTTTGCCGTACCTGCTGCACGCCTTGCCGGGCCTGGTGATCGCCTTGTCGCTGGTGTTCTTCGCCCTTGGCTACGTGCCTGCGCTTTATCAGACCAGCATCCTGCTGCTGGTGGCCTATGCGTTGTTGTTCATGCCCATGGCTCAGGGGCCGATCCGCGTGGCATTGGAAAAGGCTTCACCGCAACTGGAAGAAGCCGCGCGCACCCTGGGGCATACGCCGATCGCCACCTTTCTGAGGGTCACCTTGCCAATCATCTCGCCCGCTATCGGCGCCGGGTTCGTACTGGTATTTCTCGACTGCATGAAAGAGCTGACCGCCACCCTGATCCTCGGCCCGACCGGTCTGGAGACCCTGGCGACCAAGGTCTGGTCGCACACCGGCAACCTGGAGTACGCCGGCGCCGCGCCTTATGCGGCGCTGATCGTGCTGGTGTCGGGGTTGCCGGTGTATCTGCTGACCACGCGGGCCTATCGGCGTACGTAGATATGGCGTGTAGGGGACTGGGCGGCTAACCCGTCCACCGCAGCGACCCTTAACGCCCTCGCTTGCAAGGTGTATCGTGCGCAGCTCTCCAGCGCCTGCAGAGGCGTATTCGATCAGACCTGATTAGCGTTATCGCAGTCCCGCTTCAGGAGCAGGCTTCATGAGTTTCACCCGTAGACAGGTGTTGGGCGGTTTGGTCGGTCTTGGCGTCGTTGGCCTGGGCGCTGGCGGCGCACGTTATTGGTTGGGGCGCCCGTTCGACCGCAAGACCCACGACTACGAGCTGATCGCCGCGCCCCACGATATCGAGCTGGTGCCCGGTCATGTCACGCCGGCGTGGGCGTTCGGTGGCCAGGCACCCGGCGTCGAGTTGCGCTGCCGTCAGGGTGATGAACTGCGTGTGCGCTTCATCAATCACCTGCCCGAGGCCACCACCATTCACTGGCACGGCATACGCCTGCCGCTGGAGATGGACGGTGTGCCCTATGTCTCTCAATTGCCTGTGCTGCCGGGCGAATACTTCGATTACCGTTTCGTCACCCCGGATGCCGGCAGCTACTGGTATCACCCTCACGAGTCGAGCGCCAAACAGCTGGGGCGCGGCCTAGTCGGCCCGCTGATCATCGAGGAGCGCGAGCCCACCGGTTTCCAGCACGAACGCACGTTGTGCCTGAAGAGCTGGCACGTGGACGGGCAGGGAGCATTCACCGAGTTCAGCGTACCCCGGGAGGCTGCCCGCGAGGGCACCCGTGGGCGCCTGTCGACCATCAATGGCATCTCACTGCCCACCCTGGCACTGCCGGCTGGACAGGTGGTACGCCTGCGGCTGATCAACGTCGACAGCACCGTCACCTACCGCCTCAACCTGCCCAAGGGCGAGGCTCGCATCTACGCACTGGACGGCAACCCCATCCAGCCGCGCCCATTGGGCAAAGAATACTGGCTGGGGCCGGGCATGCGCATCGACCTGGCGCTCAAGGTGCCGGACGTCGGCAGCGAAGAACTGTCGTTGCGCAACGGGCCGCTGCGCCTGGCCACCATCAAGTCCGTCGCCAGCAGTGAGCCCGCCGCCGAGTGGCCGCCCGCGCTGCCGCCAAACCCGGTGGCCGAACCGGATCTGCAGCGCGCCGAAACCCTGCGCTTCAACTTCGAGTGGGCAGCGTCACTGGCATCCCCGGCCGATGAAGCCGCAGGCCGCTACAAGTACTGGCAGATCAACGGCCAGGCCTGGGACATCAACGACAAGACCTGCGCCGATCGCCCCATCGCCAGCCTGAAGAAGGACGGTCACTACATCTTCGTGCTGCGCAACATGGCTCAGTACCAACACCCGATCCACCTCCACGGGCTGATCTTCAAGGTGCTGGACTCCAACCGCCGCAAGATCGAGCCGTACTACACCGACACCTTCCTGCTCGGCAAGAACGAGACCGCGCGCATCGCCTTCGTTGCCGATAACCCCGGTGTGTGGATGTTCCATTGCCACGTCATCGACCACATGGAAACCGGCCTGATGGCCGCTATCGAGATCGCTTGACGTGAGTGCCCTGACTTGAGAGCCCCGCTGATCATTGACCGTAGCCACGACGAGCGCTTCATGCGTGAAGCGCTGGAGCTTGCAGGCAAAGGTGCCCAGCTCGGCGAAGTGCCGGTCGGCGCCGTGCTGGTGCAGGGCGGCGAAGTGATCGGCCGCGGTTTCAATTGCCCTATCTCTACCAGCGACCCTAGCGCCCATGCCGAAATGGTCGCCATCCGCGCTGCCTCCCAGGCCGTCAGCAACTACCGTCTACCTGGCAGCACCCTGTACGTGACCCTCGAGCCCTGCGCCATGTGCGCAGGGCTCATCGTCCACTCGCGGGTGCAGCGCATAGTCTTCGGTGCCAGCGAGCCCCGCGCGGGTATGGCGGTGAGTCGCGGGCAGTTCTTCGACCAGGGCTTTCTCAACCACCGCGTGCTGGTCGAGGGCGGGGTGCTGGCGGAGGACTGTGGGGCGGTGCTGAAGGCGTTTTTCAAGGCGCGGCGGGGATAGTCTGTTTAACGACGCTGGGCTATGGGGGCAGAGCTTCCTATACGCCGGTGACAATACTTCAGGAGCATTGAGATTGATCAAAGCAGGGATGTTTGTAGTAGCGGCACTGCTGGGCGCAGCTGCCCAGGCGGCCGAGCGGCAGGTTTATCTGGTTGCGACGGTGCATCTGGACGGGTCCAACCTGGCCCAGAGCATCTTTCTGCACGAGCCGAAAATTACCGAGTTACAGGGCTGCCTCGATGCCGTGCGCAAGGGCCAGCGCGAGCGTGACTGGCAGCAGTATCACCATATCTTCCGGCGTGATGCGTTCAAGGGTTTCACCGGGCATATGCGTTATCGCTGCGCCTATAGCGATCTGCAGATCAGCGGCTGGTACGACGGGCCGCGCTACAACCAGCCCTACCTGATCACCGTCGATGATGATTCCGTGCTTGGCGTGACCCGTGCACCGAGTCAGGCGCAATGCTCCACGCAATTGCGGGCACTACCGGCGAAGAAGCAGGCGCAGAGTTTCTGTGCGATGGGTAACCAGAGCGTTACCTCGCGTTAGTGTGTGGCGTACCCGTAACTCAAGGTGGGTCGGGCTCCAAGTGTTCGGGCTATGGCAATGCCGTCAGGCCTCGGGTTGGCCGCGAATGATTGAGTTAACAAGTGCCGGAAGAGCGGCCACGCTAGGGATTTTGTGGTCTGGCTGAAGCTCGTGTTCGACGGCATCCCGGCCTTTTCCGGTTTCTACCTGTACGGTACTGATACCAGCGGCCTGGCCACCAGCAATGTCGGTCAAACGATCGTCCCCGACGATAATTGTGCTTGCCGCTGAAGACCCGAGATCGGAAAGAACGGAGGCAAAAAATGAAGCCGAAGGCTTGCCGCAAATAGTCGCTTTCGTGCCCGTCGCATATTCAAGTGCTGCAATATAAGCGCCGCTGTCCAGTTCGGGCCCATGCGGGGTAAGACTGTATGCATTCTTGTGCATTGCAATAAGCTTTGCGCCTGACCTTATGAGCTGGAATGCTCGGTTAATGGTGGTGATGTCAAAGCCGTCGGATACCCCGCCAACAATGATGTAGTCGGGGTTTTCTCTGTTCAACTGCGAGGAGGGGAAAAGCGGCCTGACAGCGCCCGGTATCAGCAGGTCTGTGTAGCTTGCTGCGGATGTAGATACCCACTGTGCCGCCGCTAGAGAGGATGTGTAGATATGGCTTGCTGTGATGTTGGTGAAGCCAAGACTCTGTAGTTCCTGTGCGATTACCCCGGGAGAACGTTCGCTAATGTTACTCAGTAGCTTGAATTTGAGGCCAAGTCTTTCTATGGCCAGCAGGGCTTCGTTGGCGCCTTCAATCGCTGTTCCTTGAAACGTAAGTGTTCCGTCTATATCGAGTAGAACGGCATCCAGCATGATTGATGTCGCCTCGACTACCAGGGGGATCTCCCCCCAGCCCTGCACTGAGTTTTAGTCGTATCGCTTTCAGGCTCTGCTGGTCATGGGGCAGCGGAAAACGTCTTACGGTTTTCCACCGCGCATGAACGTCAGATCACCCTGAACCCATGGGTGCCATCCCGGCCGAGTTGTTCGACCAGGCCGAACTCCCAGTCCAGATAGCCCTGCATCGCCTCGCGCGGATTGTCCGTGCCCTCGTACGGGCGGCGATAGCGGTCGCTGCGCGGCACGGCCAGGTGCTGTTCGCCGGATTCGTCCGGCAGGCCGGCGGCGAACCAGGCAGCATTGCCGCCAGCCAGCAGGAACACCGGTTTGCCGGTCAGGGCCTGCAGTTCATCCACCACGAAGCGCGCCAGCAGGCTGCTGCCACAGGTGACTACGTAGCGTTCGGCCACCGGCAGGTTCTCCAGGGCCTGTGGCAGTTGTGCGCGGATGGCCCAGTGAGCCCCGGCGATGTGGCGTTTGACGTGGTTGGCGCTGGTGGTGAAGTCGATCACCACCGTATCGCCTGCTGCCAGCCAGCTTTGCAAGGTGTGCGGGCTTATTTCCTCCGGCTGCGGCAGAGCGGGCAGGGGGGCGATCCAGGCGCCGGTTTCGCTGAAGGCGCTCTGTGGCAGGTTGTCCAGCACGTGCACGTCCCAGCCCAACTGAGCCAGCCAGGAGGCGCTCATGTTGGCGCGCACGCCATCGTCGTCAGCGAGCACGATGCGCGCGCCACGTACGCTGGCGAAATGATCGGTTTCCTGAACCAGTTGGCCGCCCGGCGTGGAGCGCGCGCCGGGCAGGTGACCGGCTTCGTACTCTTCCGGCGTGCGCACGTCTAACAGATAGGTGGTACGCGCCGGTTGCGCCTGCCAGGCGCTCAGGTGCTCGAGTGTGGCGCGGCCGACGCCGGCCTTGTCGGCCACGACGCGGGCCGATCGTGCGGCCTGTTCATGGTTGTTGGTGCTGACCCCGCCGAAGCGCCGGCTCTGGCCATGCTCCAGTTGCTGGCCGGCCAGGGTCCAGCCGATGGTGCCGTTGCGCAGCGCGGCGACCGGGTTGGGCACGCCCGCATTCACCAGCGACTGGGTGCCGATGATGCTGCGGGTGCGCCCCGCGCAGTTGACGATGATTTGCGTGGCCGGATCAGGCGCCAGCTCGCGGGCGCGCAATACCAGTTCGGCGCCCGGTACGCTGATCCCGGTAGGGATGCTCATGGTCTGGTATTCGTCGAAACGGCGGGCGTCGAGCACCACCACGTCGGCCTTGGCATCGAGCAGGGCCTGTACCTCTTCGGCCGCCAGCGAGGGCGTGTGGCGCTGGCTTTCCACCAGTTCGCCGAAGGCCTTGCTCGGTACGTTGACGTCACGGAACAGCTCGCCACCGGCGTTGCGCCAGCCGGCCAGTTGGCCTTCCAGCAGGGCCACGTCGCTGTAACCGAGTTGCAGCAGGCGCTCGGCGGCGACCCGGGCCAGGCCTTCGCCGTCGTCGTAGACGGTGATCGTGGTGTCGCGGCGCGGCACCCGGGCATGGATTTCCAGTTCGAGTTTGGAAAGCGGAATGTTGGCGGCGAACAGTGGGTGGTCTTCGGCGAAGGGCGCCTCTTCGCGCACGTCGATGAGGGCGACTTCCTGCTGTTGCAGCAGGGCGGTGCGGATATCGGCGAAAGAGCGGGTTACGACTTGGCTCATGGTTCAGGACTCGTGTTGGGCGGGCTGCCGTTGGGCAATGGAAGGCGGCGTGGAGTAGCCGGAGATGAACAATTTTTCGCTGCCGTCCTCGCGGTACACGGCGCGATGCACCGCACCGATGTCGGCACCGTAGACGTGGATGCTGATCGACACGCGATCGTCGAACGCATTGCTGACCTGATGGATGTCGCCAATGCGCGGCGATACCGCTTCCACCTGGCCAGGCTCCAGGCGCACGGCATCACCATCGGCATGCAGGCTGCCGTCGGCCTGACGGCTGAAGCCCTGGGAAGCCTCGGCGCCGCGCAGCATGCCGATCAGCCCCCATACACGATGGTCGTGCACGGGCGTGCTTTGTCCCGGGCCCCAGACGAAGCTGACCACCGAGAAGCGTCGCGCCGGGTCGAGGTGCAGCAGGTACTGCTGGTAGCGCTCGCTGCTTGGCTGGGCCAGTTCGTTCGGCAGCCAGTCGTCATGACTGACCAGTTGCTGCAGCAGCTCGCCACCGCGTTCGATCAGGGTGCCCTCGTCGGGCTCGCGGTTCAGCAGGTCCGAGAGGCTGGCAACGAAGACATTCAGGCGTTGTGGGGTTGCGGGATGACTCATGGCGGGAATCCGTAGCGGTTTGAAGCCTAAGGTAGCAATCCGCTATTGATTATAAAAATTCAATTTATTCATAAGCTAATATGCGTATTGAGTAATTTCAGGCGCGTCGTTCGGCTCGCTTCGCTCCGCTGCTCGCTTAACTCTTCGGGCATGCCGGGGCCATTTCCATGCTTATCGCCTGGCCAAAGCCCACGCTTGAGCCTGTTTCCTCGGTTTTGATTGTTTTGCATATTAGGTTATTCCTAAAATGAATTTCATTTCCTGTTCGGCTATCTATAAATTTTATAAGAAATAGCCAGTAAAGACGTTTTTATTATAAGTGGGCGTTTGCAGCACCTTGGCTCCCGGACATGACTACGTGACAGGAATCGCGACATGAGCATTGAAATCATCGGCATGATCACCGCGGCGCCAGCGTCGGAAGTGGATCAGCCTCTGGGCGATGCGGTGGATCCGGCGTTCGTCGCCAGGTTCGCCCAGGCTCATGAAGCGGCGGGCTTCGACCGGGTGCTGGTTGGTTACTTTTCCAACGGCCCGGAGGGGGCGGTGGTCAGTTCCTTCGTGGCTGCCGCGACGCACAAGCTGGGCATCCTGCTGGCATACCGGCCCGGGATGATCGCACCGCCCCTGGCCGCGCGGCAGCTCGCCACGCTGGATCAGTTCAGCGCTGGTCGCCTGGCACTCAATGTGGTCAGCGGCGGTAATGACGAGGACCTGCAGCGAGACGGCGACTACCTCGATCATGCCCAGCGTTATGCCCGCACCAACGAATACCTGCGCGCGCTGAAGGCCGTCTGGACGGCCGATCAGCCGGTGGATTTCAGCGGCGACTTCTACCGCTTCCAGGGCGCCTCGCCCGCGGTGCGCTGTACGCAGCGGCCGCACATCCCGATCTATTTCAGCGGTGCGTCTGCTGCGGCAGTGCAGGTCGCGGCGCAGCATGCGGATACCTACATGTTGTGGGGCGAACCTCTGGCTTCGGTGGCCGAGCAGGTCGCCTGCGTCAGGACGGCAGCTGCTGCATATGGCCGCACGCCGCGATTCTCGGTGTCGTTCCGGCCGATCGTCGCGGACACCGAGGAGGCTGCCTGGAAGCGTGCCGCCGAGATACTCGAGCAGGTTCGCGAGAACCGCGTTCGTCTGGGCTTGCCGCTTACCGAACACGCTCCCGAGAACGTCGGCTCCCAGCGTCTGCTGGCGGCGGCGGGGCAGGGGGAGGTGCTGGACAGTCGCTTGTGGATGGGCGTCGCGCGGCTGACCGGCGCGCGCTGGAACTCCACGTCGCTGGTCGGCACGCCGGAGCAGGTCGCCGCGGCGCTGGGCGAGTACTACAAGCTTGGCGTGTCCACGTTTCTGATTCGCGGTTTCGACCCGCTGGGCGATGCCATCACCTACGGGCAGGGGCTGATTCCCGCCATCCATGAACATATCGCCCGTCTGGGCAACCCAGCAGAGGAAACCTTGCAATGAAACTGTCCGCATTGTTGCGTACCGCGTTGGCTGGCGCGCTCCTGGCCGCGCCGGTGGTCCAGGCTGCCGAGCAGATCACCCTGCGCGTGGGAGACCAGAACTACTACAACGTCCGTGCTTCGGTGGAGGCGTCCGGGGTGCTCGAAGGCGCTCCCTACAAGGTCGACTGGAAACACTTCCAGTCCGCCGCGCCGGTCGCCGAAGGCCTGGATGCCGGTGCCCTGGACCTGGGGTTTCTTGGCGATTCGGGGTTTATCTTCCTGGCCGCCAAGGGCGCGCCGGTAAAGCTCATCGGCGTATCGCGGCAGAACCCGGATACCATCGCCCTGCTGGTACCCAAGGATTCGCCGGCCAAGACCATCGCTGACCTGAAAGGCAAGAAGGTCGCCTACTGGCCGGGAGCCTGGAGCCAGCGACTGACGTTGCGTGCGCTGGAGAAGGCCGGGCTGCCCCGCGACTACGTGCAGTTCGTCAAACTGATGCCCATCGACGCCGCCGCGGCATTGCCACAGGGCAGCATCGACGCCTTCCCGGTGTGGGAGCCCTACATTTCCCAGCAGATCGTGTTTTCCGGCGCCAAACCGATCATCACCGCCCGCGACCTGATGCCGGGGCTGTCGAGCATCGCTGCCAATGCCGCTACCCTGGATGAGAAACGCGCGGCCATCAGCGACTTCCTCGGCCGTCTGCAGAAGGCCCGCGCCTGGGTCGATGCGAACAAGGAAACCTACGCCGACCTGTGGGCGAAGAAAGCCAATCTCGATCAGGCGGTATCGCGCCACTGGATCGGCCAGGCCAACATGAGCGTCGGGCCGGTGGATGAACAGGCTGCCCGTGACTATCAGGACACCGCCGACTTCCTCGTCGAAACCGGCGCGCTGCCAGAGGCATTCGACACCAGAGCGGTCATCGACACCTCGTTCGGCAACGCCTTCAAGTAAGACGGGTCTGTCCCCGTACCACGCAACGACTGTCTTTCGAGCCTGTGAGCGTTCCAACGCAGCAGCTCCCGCGCATCACCGCCACTGGAGCTTTCTGCATGTCCCGTTTTCGTTTTACCACCGTTTCTCTGCTGGCCGCACTGTCGTTCAGCAGCCTGTTGCAGGCCGCCGAGCCCGTCACTATCCGCCTGGGCGACGTGAAGGGCGATCGCTACGCCTCGCTGCGTGCCTCGGGTGAGCTGGAAAACCTCGCTTACAAGGTCGAGCTGACGCCGTTCGCCGCAGGCGCTCCGGTGCTGGAGGCGCTGAATGCCAATGCCCTGGATGTCGGCTTTACCGGCGATATCCCGTTCCTCTTCGTGCATGCTGCCGGCGCCCAGTTGAAGGCCGTTGGCGCCTGGCGTTACAACACCGAGACCGTGGCGCTGGTAGTGCCGAAGGACTCGGGCGCGCAAGGCGTGGCGGATCTCAAGGGCAAGCGCATTGCCGTCAATCGCGGCGGCTGGGGGCATTTTCTGGCGCTCGGCCTGCTGGAGAAGAACGGCCTGACCGACAAGGACGTGACCTTCTCCTTCCTCGGCCCGGTCGATGGTCGTGCCGCCCTGGTGCGTGGTTCGGTTGACGCCTGGGTGCCGTGGGAGCCCTACACCTCCAATGCCATCCTCATCGATGGTGCGCGAGTGATCGCTGACGGGCGTGGCATCATGAGTGGCTACTCCTATGCCCTGGCCAGCGACAAGGCCCTGGCCGACGCCGACAAGAAAGTCGCCATCGGCGATCTGCTGGTTCGCCTGGCCAAGGCTCAGCAGTGGGCGCTCGCCCATCCACAGCAGATGGCCGACGCCCTCTCCGAAGACCTCAACATTCCCCAGAACGTCGCCCGTCGCTGGGTTGAGGAAGCACGCATCCAGCCCGCGGCATTGGACGAGGAAGTTGCCACCAGCCTGCAGAACGCCGCGGACTTCTTCCACCGCCACGGCGTGTTACCGAAAAAGCTCGATGTACAGCAGGCGTTCGATTTCAGCCTGGCAGGAGACGTGCGCAAGGCGATTGCGGAGGATCAGTCGCAGGCCGCACGCTGACAGCGATATCGCCCGCAAGCGGGCGGGGCTAATCCAGTGATCCCAATCGTAGGAGCTGGCTTGCCAGCGATGCGATCCGGCAGGCGCTATCGCCCGCGAGCGGGCTCCTACGGACCGTGGCTAATCCAGTGATGCCAATTGTAGGAGCTGGCTTGCCAGCGATGCGATCCGGCAGACGCTATCGCCCGCAAGCGGGCTCCTACGGACTGGGGCTGATCCAGTGATGCCAATCGTAGGAGCTGGCTTGCCAGCGATGCGATTCGGCAAACGCTATCGCCCGCAAGCGGGCTCCTACGGACCGTGGCTAATCCGGTGATCCCAATCGTAGGAGCTGGCTT